>DATHDZ010000261.1:0-6672 GCA_035318785.1 Micropepsaceae bacterium | reverse complement strand
CGCGGTCGGTCCAATCGCCGAGGAACGCCAATTGGCGTTGCACGTCGAACTTGCCTAGCTCCTCCATCATGTTCCGTCCCGCCTGTCCGGATTGCAGACGGCGTTCCCAGGCTTCGGCGCTGGTGTTGAAATGGCCGATCTCTTGCGGGATCTGGCGAGTCGCAAGATCGCCCAATTGGTGGCAATGACCGCAGCCATCCGTCTTGGTGAAGCGCAGCCACTGGCCCTGATCCTTCAGGGTCGGCGACATGCCGTTGCCTTGAGGACCCGTGCCGGGGAACAGGTTCGCCGGCGGAATCTTCATCATCGCGTACCAATAGATGCCGGGATAATACTGCGCCGCCGCCGCGCGGTTCGGCGCCTGCACCGATTTGAGATCGACGTTCTTGCCGGGCTGGCCTTTCACCTTCGGAGAATCGACCAAGCCATAGCCGCGGACCCAAATGTCGTAGGTGCCTTTCGGAAGATCAGGGAGGAGATAGCGGCCCTGATCGTCCGTCGAGACGATCTTGACGTATTTGGTCGGCAAATCGCGTGTTTCCGCGATCACCCATACGCCGGCTTCCGGTCCCTTCGCGCCAGTGACGACGCCGCCGATATCGTCGGCATCGATGCGCACTTGCGCACCCGCGGCGGGTTGCGCGGTGGCGGTCGTCGCGGAGGCGGCGCACAAAAGCGCCGCAAAACTCGCGCTCAACATGCCGACGCAGGCTGCTCTCTTCGTCCTCATTTTTCGTTCCCTCATAGCGTTTAGGATGGGGCTGATCATCTATGGCGGATGGCACCGAAGATAAGACCGCTTCGGCCGACCGGGAGGTTACTCAAAAACAAAGGCGGATTCCACCATGGTGGAACCCGCCTCTGGCTTAACGGGCCTTAACCCACTCTATTTCGCGAGTGGATCGGGGCGAAGCTGGAAATGAACGACCTTGCTCATCTGGCCTTTGCCGCCCTCGATATGGGTGGCTGCCCGATCGGAGAAGGTGGACCACAGGCCCTTGCCCTTCCAACCGGTGTTCATGTCGTCAAAGCGGCCGTCCATGCCCTTGGCGAAATAGCCGATGGGGTAAGGAACGCGCATGACGACCCATTTCCCGTTCACGAGAGCCGCCAGCGAATCGGATTGATTGCCGGTGGCGATCGGAACGTTCTTGCCGAGGCCGAGCGTGTCGTACTGATCGACCCAATTGTAATAGGGCGCTTCGGCGGATGCGCCGGGCGATCCCTTGGGCAAACCTTCGAACTCGGGCCCAGGCATCTGGTAGAGCTTCCAGCCTTCGGGGCAGAGATTCTGCGGATCGGCCAAAGCCGGACCCGAGAGCTTGCCCTTGCAGAGCCTGCGGTCGAAGCTTGCGAAATCACCGCTTGCCAACACCGTCCAGAAGACGCCGTCGGTGGTGATGTCGCCGCCGCGTGGCGCAAAGCCGCCGCGCGTCACCTTGGCGTTCTTCCAGGGGACTTCATACATTTCGCTGAGCTGCGTCTTGGGATCGTAGCGCACGACGCCGCCCGGGAAACCGAGCACCGTTCCCCACACTGTGCCGTCCGCCGGATTGGGCGACACGCTGTAGAGGCCGGTGATGATGCGCTTGTCCTTCGCCGCATCGACTTTGCCGTTCGGTTCGACCCAGCCGATATCGCGCTTGCCATTGCCGTTGGTGTCGATGATGAACGGCGCCCAGCCTTGGCTAGCCGCCTCGTCGTGGGTCTGTTCGAACTTCTTCGGATCGAACCAACCGACGACTTCGTTGTTGCCGCCGCCCGAGCTGAACCAGAGCATGCCGCTCTTGTCGAACTGCAGATGGTGCGTCGAGAAGCAGAGGTCGACCATGGTGATCTTGCGCGTCTTCGGGTCGAACATCTCGGCCTGACGTCCGGAACGGGCAACCGGAAACACCTTCGCCGAAGGATGATCCGAACCTGCTTTGCAGAACGCCGGATTGGCTTGCGGACGAATCCGCGCCGTCAGCCACAGACGTCCCTGGCTGTCATACATCGGATTGTGGACGTTGGTGTGGCTATCCCAGATCGGCTCTTTGCCCCAATACGGCGAGTCGGCATAGATCGGATCTTCCTTCGACGTGGGAGTCTTGGGATCGCGATATTCGGTCTTCAGCAGACCCGACTTGTTGTCCACCGGATCAAGCCAGGGAATGAAGTCCGAGCTCGCTTCCGTAGCGCCATAGATGATGCCGTGCGCATTCACGCTCGGATTGTTGCGGTCGGTCGCGATCTCGTCATGCAGATAGGCCTTGGGCGTATTCCAATCCCATTCCGTGACGACGATATTGCGCTCGATGCCCACCGGACGCGGCGGATCGGATTTCGGCAGTTCGCCCTTCGCGACCCGGTCGGTCCAATCGGCGAACAGAGCCAAGGCGCGTTGCGTGTCGAAACGGCCGATGGCGCCCATCATGGGGCCGCTGGCCTGACCGGATTGGAGGCGGCGTTCCCAAGCTTCGGAGCCGGAGTTGAAATGACCGAGCACCGCAGGGATCGTCCGTGTCGCCTTGTCGCCGAGCTGATGACAGCCCACGCAGCCATCGGTCTTCATGTTGCGCAGCCACATGCCCTGGTCGGCCATCTGTTGCGACATGTTGTTGCCGGTGGGACCGGTTCCCGGGAAAAGATTCGCCGCGGGAAGCTTCATCATCGAATACCAATATTGCGCCGGATAATATTCCGCCGCCGCCGCGCGGCTCGGAGCCGTGACGGCCTTGAGGTCCAGCGTCTTGCCGGGCGCGGATTTCACCTTGGGTGAATCGACAAGCCCATAGCCGCGAACCCAGATGTCGTAATTGCCCTTCGGAAGATCGGGCAAGAGATAACGGCCCTGATCGTCGGTCACGACGATCTTGACGTATTTCGTCGGGAGATCTTTGGTCTCCGCTACCACCCAAACGCCCGCCTCGGGGCCCTTTGCGCCGGTGACGACGCCGCCGATGTCGTCGGCATCCACGCGTACCTGTTGGGCGGCGGCCGGCTGGACCACTGCCACGCTGATCGACGCGGCGCATAGAAGCGTCGCAAAACTCGTACTCAGCATACCTATGCTGGCTGTTCTCATCCTCATTTGTCCGTCCCTCATGGCGTTAGGAGTGAACCTCAAGGCGCAGGGTTGAAGTAGCTTGTATAGCGTATTCGCAGCCATCAAACGAGACCGCTGCCGGAATTCTCCCGGTATTGTGCAAAACAAAGGCGGGCCTCGCTTTCACGAGACCCGCCTTCGAACTGCCATCAAGCGATAGGCTCAATCCGCCAACGGGTTGGGCCTGATCTGGAAGTGCACGACCTTGCTCTGCTGGCCCTTGCCGCCTTCGATATGCGGCGCGGAACGGCCTGAATAGGTCGAGAAGATACCCTTGCCCTTCCAACCGGTGCTCGCATCGTCGATGCGCCCGTCCATGTTCTTCGCGAAGAAGCCCATGGGATAAGGCACGCGCATCGTGATCCACTTCTGATCCACCAGCGCGAACAGCGCATCGGAATTGTTGCCGGTCGCGATCGGAACGTTCTTGCCGAGCCCAAGCGTATCGAACTGGTCGACCCAGTCGTAATACGGGGATTCGGCGCTGCCGCCCTTCATCGCCACGCCCTTAAACTGCGGACCAGGGATGGTGTAGAGCTTCCACCCTTCCGGGCAGGCCTTACCGTTCGCTGCAGCTGGGCCGTTGAGCGGACCCTTGCAGAGCTTGCGGTCGAAGCTTGCCATGTGACCGCTCGCCAGCGCCAACCAGGCAATGCCGTTGCTGTCGATGTCCATGCCGCGCGGGCTGAAGCCCGAATCCGGATTCTTCGGATCGTTCCACGGGATTTCATAAAACTCGGTCAGCTTGGTCTTGGGATCGAAGCGGGCCGCACCGCCGGGGAACCCGAGATAGGACGCCCAAACCGTGCCGTCGGCCGGGTTCGGCGAAGCGCCGTAGAAGCCGACCTTGACGTGCTTGTCCTTCTTCGGATCGACCGGATCGGTCACCCCGACGTAATCGTCGAGCTTTCCGTTGCCATTGGTATCGACGACAAACGGCGCCCACCCTTGGCTCGCCGCCTCGTCATGCGTCGCATCCCACTTCCTGACGTCGAACCAGCCGACAACCTCGTCATTGGTATTGCCGCTCGAGAACCACATCACATCGTTCTTGTCCAATTGCAGATGATGCGTCGAGAAGCAGAGGTCGATCGGCGTCGCCTTCTTCGTCTTGGGATCGTACACCTCAAGCTGGCGTCCCGAGCGGCTCAGCGGGAAGGCTTTCGCCGACGGATGATTCGAACCCGCCTTACAGAAGGCCGGCTCGGAATTCGCCGGGCGGATCTTCGCCGTCAGCCAGACTCGGCCATTCTGATCCATCCACGGATTGTGGACTTCGGTGTGGCTGTCCCAGACCGCTTCGCTGCCCCAATAGGGCGAATCGTTGAATTGCGGTCCGGTCTTGGTGGACGGCATTTTCGGATCGCGCCATTCGGTCTTGAAGAAGCCGGACTTGTTGTCGACCGGATCCAGCCAGGGAATGTTGTCCGAGCTCGCCTCGGGCGATCCGTAGATCAGGCCGTGCGGATTGAGGCTGGGATTGCGGCGATCCGTCGCGATCTCGTCATGCAGATAGGTTTGCGGTGTCGCCCAGTCCCATTCGGTGAGGACCAAGTTGCGCTCGATGCCGACGGGGCGGTTCGGTTTCGCGAAGGGGAGTTCGCCCTTGGCGACGCGATCGGTCCAATTGCCGAAATTCTGCAGCGCGCGCGCGGTGTCGAAATTGCCGATGCCGTTGACCATCAGCGGGC
The DNA here is from genome assembly GCA_035318785.1 of Micropepsaceae bacterium. Classification (GTDB taxonomy): domain Bacteria; phylum Pseudomonadota; class Alphaproteobacteria; order Micropepsales; family Micropepsaceae; genus CAIYRG01. Next base: position 1,893 of record DATHDZ010000261.1, on the reverse strand, counting down.
TCGCCTGGCCGGACTGGATGCGGCGTTCCCACGCTTCGGCGCTGGTGTTGAAATGGCCGAGTGCCGCGGGAAGCGTGCGCGTCGACTTGTCACCCAACTGGTGACAGGAGTTGCAGCTGTCGGTCTTCATGAAGCGGAGCCACTGGCCCTGATCCTTCAGGGTGATGGGCATGCCGTTGCCGCTTGGGCCGGTCCCCGGGAACAGATTGGCCGCCGGGATGTTGACCATCGCGTACCAATAAATGGCGGGATAATATTCTGCGGCTGCGGTTTCATTCGGGGCCGCGACGGATTTGAGAGCCACGGTCTTGCCCAGCGCGGTCTTGGTGCGGGCTGAGTCGACGAGGCCGTAGCCGCGCACCCACACGTCGTAGTTCGCCTTCGGCATGCCGGGGATCAGGAAGCGGCCCTGGTCGTCGGTCACGACGATGCGGACATATTTCGTCGGCAGATCCTTGGTTTCTGCGATCACCCACACGCCGGCCTCGGGGCCTTTGGCGCCGGTCACCACACCGCCGATTTCATCGGCTTTCACGGTAACGGCCGCCCCGGCCGCAGGTTGCGCGCTCGCGCCGGTGGGCGCTGCGATGAATAATGCGGTGCCCAACAGGCTTGCCGCGAACGTCTTCAAATACGACCTATGCGTCATGCTCATGCGCCGTTCCTTCTCCGATGCGATCCAACCTGCAGGGATAGGCAAGGTTTATCACCCCGGGCAGTCAAAAAGCAATTAGAAGGCCGCAAAACACAAGGCTGATGACCGGTCTTTAATAGTCGTTATGCTCAAGGATTGATGAAATCGAGAACCGCTTGGCCAAACAACCCCGACAAACCTCCCGCTCCCCCCCTTCGCGCGAAACGATTCTTGCCCATCTCGCCGCCCATCCGGGCGATACCAAGCGCGACGTCGCACGCGCGCTTGGCGTCAAAGGCGCAGATCGCAAAGTCCTCAAACAGATCCTCGCCGAAATGGCGGAAGAGGGAGCCATCGAGCGTGGCCGCAAGCGCAGCCTGGTGCCGGCGGGTGCCCTGCCCGAAGTCACGGTCTTGGAAATCTTCGGCGAAGACCCGGACGGCGAACCCCTTGGGCGGCCAGTCGAATGGGCGGCCGACGGCCCCGCTCCGTCGATTCTGATTCTTCCCGGACGCGAGGAGGCCTCGGCCCCCGGCCGCGGAGAGCGGGTGCTCGCCCGCATTGCGCGCACGCCCGGCGGCTCTACCCCTTACGAAGCGCGAATCATCAAACGGTTGGGCGCAAGCGCTCATCGGGTTTTGGGGGTGCTCCGGCTGGAACAGGGCCAGCCGCCGCGAATCGAACCCATCGACCGCAAGACGCGCTATGCCCTCGTCATCGACCGGGAGGAATTGTCGGGCGCCAAGAATGGCGAACTCGTTCTCGCCGAGCCCATGGCTCGGCACAGCGGCAGTGGACCACGGGGCCGCATCGTCGAGCGGCTTGGCTCGATGGACGACCCCAAGGCGGTCAGCCTCATCGCCATTCATGCGCACGGAATCCCAACGGAGTTTCCCCGCGAAGCACTCCAAGAGGCGGAAGCCGCAAAACCGGTCGGCATCGCGGGCCGCACGGACTTGCGGCAAATTCCGCTCGTCACCATCGACCCCGAAGACGCGCGCGACCATGACGATGCGGTATGGGCGGGGCCGGATCCCGATCCCGCGAACAGAGGCGGCCATGTCGTCATGGTCGCCATCGCCGATGTCGCGCATTACGTGACGCCCGGCTCCGCGCTCGACCGCGAAGCGGTGAAGCGCGGCAATTCGGTCTACTTCCCCGATCGCGTCGTGCCCATGCTTCCCGAGGCCTTGTCCGCCGATCTCTGTTCCTTGCGCGAGAACGAAGAACGCGCCTGCCTTGCCGTGCGCATGGTGTTC
>DATHDZ010000260.1:0-11200 GCA_035318785.1 Micropepsaceae bacterium | reverse complement strand
ATCGCCATCACTTCGGACGCCACCGTGATGTCGAAGCCGTCCTGACGCGGGAAGCCATTGGCGACGCCGCCCAGCGACGAGACAATCTCGCGCAACGCGCGGTCGTTCATGTCCAGCACGCGCCGCCAGGCGACGCGGCGCTGATCGATGTTGAGCGAATTTCCCCAATAGATGTGATTGTCGATCAGCGCGGCGAGCAGATTGTTCGCCGAGGTGATGGCATGGAAATCGCCGGTGAAATGCAGGTTGATGTCTTCCATCGGGACGACCTGGGCGTAGCCGCCGCCCGCCGCGCCGCCCTTCATGCCGAACGAAGGCCCGAGCGATGGTTCGCGCAGACACAGCATCGCCTTCTTGCCGATATGGTTGAGCGCATCGGTCAGCCCCACCGTCGTCGTCGTCTTGCCTTCGCCGGCCGGAGTCGGCGTGATCGCGGAGACCAGGATCAGTTTGCCATTGGGACGGTTCTGCAGCGATTTGACGAAGTCCATCGACAGCTTGGCTTTGTAATGGCCATAGGGGTCGAGATTCTCCGGTTCGATGCCGAGGCGCTCGCGCGCGACCTTCATGATCGGAATGATTTTCGCGTTTTGCGAAATTTCGATGTCGGATTTGGGCGTCTGATGCTGCGAAGCAGGCATAGGAAGATCCTTTGGGGCGATGGGTTCAGCCGAGGCGCGTGCCGACGGCGAGATTTGCAGTCTTGACGAAATCCGCTGCGGCGACTTTCCCGCCATCGGCGGGTTTGACGCGCAGCACTCTGATGCGGCCGTCGGCGCAGACCACGGAGAAGCCGTCATCGCCGATGTCGACCACTTCGCCGATCTTGCCGGCGATGCCTTTGGGGTCCTTGGCGGGAAGGGGCTTGGCTTCGAAGATCTGCAACGTCTTGCCGTCGACGGTGGTCCAAGCGCCGGGCGCCGGGCTGCAGCCGCGGATCAGATTGTGGATCTGACGCCAGGGCTTACCCCAATCGATTTTGGCGTTTTCCGCGCCGCAACGGCCCTCATAGGTGGCAAGGCTTTCGTCCTGCTTGATGCGCGGAGCTTTACCACCTTTCACCAGATCGATGGCCTCCATCATGGCCTCGACACCCATCGGGAACAGCCGGTCGAAATAGACGCTGCCCAAAGAATCGGTCTCGCTGATCGGCGTCTTTTTCTGAAGCAGCACGTCGCCCGTATCCAAACCATTGTCGGGCCAGAAGATCGAAAGGCCCGTCTCTTTCTCGCCTTGGATGATCGGCCAATTGATCGCCGATGCGCCGCGCCCCAAGGGCAGAAGCGAGGGATGATATTGGATCGAGCCATGGGTCGGGATGTTCAGGAATTCCTCCGGCACGAACAGCGTGACGAATGCCATCACCTGAAGGTCGGGCGACAGCAGGCGGAATTCCTCCCACACTTCCTCTTTGCGATAGGACGCGGGCTGCACGACGGGAATGCCCGCCGCGATAGCCGCTTCCTTCAACGGATCGGCCTTCGCGCCCGGCTTCTCCGGCGCGACATAGACGGCAACCACGTTGTCGCCGCGCCGGATGAGAGCGTCGAGCACCGCTTTGCCGAAGGCCTGTTGGCCGTGGACAACAATTCGCATGTTCTTCCCTTCCCCTTCTCTTTTACCCCCTCCCGGGAGGGGGTAGGGGGTAGGGGGAGGGGTGAAACACCCCCCCTCCGTCGCTTGGGATTACGCCGCTTCGGCGCGTGACTTATCCGGCGGCGTGATCGCCCCCGATGCCTTGATCTCCGCCAGCTCCTTGCCGGAATAGCCCAGCACCTTGGAGAGGATCTCGTCCGTGTGCTCGCCCAGAAGCGGCGAACGCTGCACGTCGCAAGGCGAATCCGACAGTTTGATCGGATTGCCGACGGTCAGATATTTGCCGCGTGTCGGATGATCCACTTCGACCACGGTACCGGTGGCGCGAAGCGATTTTTCCTCGGCGATTTCCTTCATCGACAGGATCGGCCCAACCGGAATGTCGACCTGGTTGCAGATATCCATGACTTCGAATTTCGTCTTGGTCATGGTCCATTGCTCGATCGTGCCGAAGATGAATTTGAGCCTTGGCAGCCGCGCCGGCGGTGTGGCGTAGTCCGGATCGGTCTTCCATTCCGGCTTGCCGATCAGATCGCAGATCTCGCTCCACACCGGCGCCTGGGTGATGAAGTAGATATAGGCGTCGGGATCGGTCTCCCAACCTTTGCATTTGAGGAGCCAAGCCGGCTGGCCACCGCCCGAATCGTTACCGGCGCGCGGAACCGCGGCGCCGAATGGGATGCCTTCGCCGTATTGGCTGTATTCGGTGAGCGGCCCGTGCTTCAGGCGCTGCTGATCGCGCAGTTTCACGCGCGCGAGATTCAGCACGCCGTCCTGCATGGCGCACAGCACGCGCTGGCCGCGTCCGGTGCGGTTACGTTGATACAGAGCGGACACGATGCCGAGCGCGAGATGCAATCCCGTGCCCGAATCGCCGATCTGCGCGCCGGTCACCAGCGGCGGACCTTCACGGAAGCCCGTCGTCGATGCCGCGCCGCCGGCGCATTGCGCGATGTTCTCATACACTTTGCATTCTTCGTAAGGTCCCGGGCCGAAACCCTTGACCGACGCCATGATGATGCGCGGATTGAGCTTGTGCACATACTCCCAGGTGAAGCCCATGCGGTCGAGCGCCCCGGGCGCGAAATTCTCCACCAGCACGTCGCAGGTCTTCACCAGCCGCTCGAGGATTTCCTTGCCCTTGGGATGCTTGGAATCGATGGTGATCGAACGCTTGTTGCCGTTCAGCATGGTGAAATAGAGGCTGTCCGCGCCTTTCACATCGCGCAATTGGGTGCGCGTGATGTCGCCGACACCGGGGCGTTCGATCTTGATGCAGTCCGCGCCCATATAGGCCAGCAATTGCGTGCAAGTGGGTCCCGATTGCACATGCGTGAAATCGAGGATCCGCACGCCATCCAGCGCCTTGCCGGCCGCGCCCCATGCTTTGCCGCTGGGCCTCGGCAGGCCGTTGCCGTTTTTTGCCGCCTTTTTCGGGGCCGGCTTTCTCGCCGATGCTTTCACCGCCGCCTTCTTTACCGATGCGCGCTTCACCGACGCTTTTTTCGCGGCCGGTTTCTTCGCGGCGCGCTTTGCTTTTTTTGTTTTGCTCATCGCCATTTCGTTTCCTCCCTCTCGATTCTGGAATTGCGTTGGGTGTTTCTTATTTCTTCTTGAGCTTGCTTTGTGGGTTGAGATTGCCGATGCGGCCGCTTTCGCTGCCGGCCCCCGGGTCGAGCACGGCATTGATGAGGGTCGGCTTGCCGGAATCCATGGCCGCGTTGACGGCCCGCTTCAACTCATCCGGCGAGGTTGCATTGACGCCTACGCCGCCGAAAGCCTCGATCATCTTGTCGTAGCGCGCGCCTTTGACGAAGACGGTCGTCGCGGGGTCCTTGGTTCCCGAGGTGTTGACGTCGGTGCCCCGATAGATGCCGTCATTGTTGAAGATGACGACGCAGACCGGCAGCCCGTAGCGGCAAATGGTTTCCACTTCCATGCCCGAGAATCCGAAGGCGCTGTCGCCTTCGATGGCAAGCACGGGCTTGCCGGTCTCGACGGTCGCGGCAATGCAATAACCCATGCCGATACCCATGATGCCCCAGGTGCCGACATCCAGGCGCTTGCGCGGCTGATACATGTCGATGATGCCGCGCGTCAGATCGAGCGCGTTGGCGCCTTCGTTGACGAGGATGGCATCTGGACGCTCTTTGACGATGGTGCGCAGGACGCCGAGCGCGCCGTGGTAATCCATCGGCGAGTTGTTGTTCATCAAGCGCGGCGCCATTTTGGCGACGTTCTCGTCACGCTTGGAGGTGACGGTCTTGATCCAATCGGCGGGCGCCGCGGGCCAATCGCCACCGAGCCCATCGAGCAGCGCCGAGACGCAGGAACCGATGTCGCCGACCAGCGGTGCGGCGATCTCGACGTTCGAGTCCATTTCCTTGGGCTCGATGTCGATCTGGATGAATTTTTTCGGTGCTTCGCCCCAAGTCTTGCCCTTGCCGTGCGAGAGCAGCCAGTTCAGACGCGCGCCGATCAGCATCACAACGTCGGCATCTTTGAGCACCGTCGAACGCGCCGCGCCCGCGCATTGCGGATGCGTGTCGGGCAGGAGACCCTTGCCCATGCTCATCGGCAGGAACGGAATGCCCGTCTTCTCGACAAGCTCGCGGATCGCATCGTCGGCTTGCGCGTAAGCCGCGCCCTTGCCGAGAATGATCAGGGGGCGTTTGGCGTTTCTGAGGACATCGAGTGCGCGCTTGACCGCGGATGGCGCGGGAATTTGTGCAGGCGCCGCGTCGATGACTTTGACGAGCGACTTGGCTCCCGCCTCGGCGTCCATGACCTGGCCGAACAGCTTGGCCGGCAGATCGAGATAGACGCCGCCCGGACGGCCGGAAACCGCCGCGCGGATCGCGCGCGCCACGCCGATGCCGATGTCGGCGGCGTGCAGCACGCGGAAGGCCGCCTTGCAGAGGGGCTTCGCGATGGCCAATTGGTCCATCTCTTCGTAGTCGCCCTGCTGCAGATCGACGATCTCGCGCTCGGAGGAGCCCGAGATCAGGATCATCGGGAAGCAGTTGGTGGTCGCATGCGCGAGCGCGGTCAGACCATTGAGGAAGCCGGGCGCCGACACCGTCAGACAGATGCCGGGTTTCTTGGTGAGGAAGCCGGCGATGGAGGCCGCATAGCCGGCGTTCTGCTCATGCCGGAACGAGATGACGCGGATGCCTTCGGCCTGTGCCATGCGGCCGAAATCCGTGATCGGGATGCCGGGCACGCCGTAGATCGTGTTGATGCCGTTGAGCTTGAGCGCGTTGATGACGAGGTGGAAGCCATCCGTCAGCTCCCGCTCTGCTTCGGGTGCATTGGCATCTATGCTCTGAATTGTTGCGGACATTTCGCCCTCTCCCTAAAAATCTTTCGCGCAAATCCCGTATCAGTCGAGATAATCGGCATAGCGCGCCACGTGCTCAGCGAGGCCGAGCGCGTGATTACGTACCAGTTCCTCCGCGCGATTGGTATCGCGCGCCTCTAACGTTTCGATGATGTGTATGTGATCGCGGATGGAGCGGTCGGCGCGGTCCATTTCGCCGATCGTCTTGCGGCGGATCATCCGCATATGGGTGAACAAATTCCCGGCCATATCGATGAGCACCTGATTGTGGCTCATGCGGATGATGGCCTGGTGGAACTCGATATTGACCTCGGAATATTCGTCGAGCTTCGCCTGCTCGGCGCCGCCTTCGAAGGTTGCGAACATCTGGCGCAGCGAGGCGATTTCCTGGTCGCTGGCGTTCTGGGTAGCGAGGCGCGCCGCCATGCTTTCTAGCGCCGCCCACGCGGTAATCATCTCGATCACCTCGCGCTTGGTCTTGCGCACCACATAGACGCCGCGGCGCGGCACCGGGCGGACAAAGCCTTCGCGCTCGAGCTGCGCCAACGCCTCGCGAACCGGCGTGCGGCTGACGCCGAGATCGGAGGCAAGTTGACGTTCATCGAGACGGATTTCGGCGCGGCTGCCATACAGGTCCATGCGGGTGATGACGTCCTTCAAGGCCGCATAGGCTTTTTCCGTGAAGTTTGGTTCGCTTGCGATTGGCGCAAGACCCAGCTTCTTCTGTGAACCAATTGACAGCATTTAAGAATTTCGTCTGTGAGGTCGGAACGTCTGTTCCAGTATACAGTATACCACGAAAGCCGCCAGCCGAGATCGATAAGGTCGGCAGCATCCGACACGCCGGAATAGACCACATCGGGCAGGCGCCCGTTTCGAAGAAACTGCGAAGGATGGGCAGAGCCTGGGGTCATATCGACAGTCGGGGACCGATACGCGGACCGTCTGCCGCACAGAGACGTGAGGCGGCGCCGCGAACATTGCTTTTCGGTTGGAAAACTGGGCGAAGAATGGGAGAAATGCAGAGCCGTGCCACGCCTGGGGCTCGCGGTATGATCTTCCTTGCGCCACCCGGTGCAAAAGCGGAGACACGAGGGATGGGGAGTGAACGATGAATAGATGGTTCCGGTTATGGTCCGCCTTCGTCGGCATGGTAATGATCGGCAACCTTCAATACGCCTGGACGCTGTTTGCAGAGCCCATGGTGAAGGCTCACGCGGCACAGGGCTGGTCCCTTTCCGAAGTGCAGTGGGGCTTTGGCCTGTTCATCGCCGCAGGCACGTGGGCCATGCCGTTCTTTGCATCCTACATCGATAAAATCGGTCCCCGGTTCTTCATGATCGCATCCGGACTGCTATGCGCCATCGGGTGGGGAGCATTGGGGTACGTTCCGAACCTGCTTTCGTTTTACGCCCTCTTCTGCGTCGCCGGGATCGGCGTCGCCTGTGTGTACGCCTGCGGGGTTTCCACCGCGGTGAAATGGTTCCCTGACAAGCGGGGGATCGCCTCGGGCATCATCACCGCGGGTTATGGAGGGGGCGCCTTCCTCTTCAACCCGGTGTTTGATTACCTGATCCAAACCATTGGCTATTCCGATACGTTCATATGGACCGGCATCACGCACGGGGCGTTGATTGCGCTGTCCGGCCTGGTGATGGTGAACCCGCCGGCCACTTACAAGGTGGCCGCGGCGGCTGCCAAGCCGAATGTCCGGCGCCACGACCTCCAATTCACATATTCGGAAATGCTGCGCACGCCGCAGTTCTATTTCCTGTTCGTCGCGATGTTGTCGGTCGCGATCGGCGGGCTGATGGTCACCGCGTCGGTAAAGCCGGTGGCGACCGACTTCGGAATCGGTCACGGAGCGCTCACCATCGCCCTCATCCTCTACCCGCTGGCCAACGCTTTCAGCCGCATTTTGTGGGGCTCGGTCTCGGATTCTTTTGGCCGCGAAAGGACCATGTTCGTCGCGTTCCTGCTCCAGGCCATCTTTCTGCTTGCCCTTACCACGTTGGGGCGGCAAGGCGACGCTATATGGGTGGCGTTGGTAGCGCTTGTGTTCCTCACCTGGGGCGAGCTGTATGTTTTGTTTCCCGCCGTGCTCGCAGATTTGTACGGCAGCAAGAACTCGGCCGGCAACTATGCCTTCCTGTATAGCGCGAAGGGTTTTGCGTCGCTTGTGGGCGCTGGTCTCGCGACCAATCTCTTCGAGATGACGGGCACCTGGGACTATGCGTTCTTTACCAGCGCCGCTCTCGCTCTGCTTGCGGCCTTCATGGCGCTGTATGTGCGCCGGATGCCCCTGCCACAAAAGAGCGCGCGGCGCGCTGAAGGCACCGCGCCATTGCCGGCGGAGTAAGTCTCACCCTAGCGTGGCGAATCCGAAATTCGCTATATCTCGGGGCAGCTCTGCGAGCGAATTTCGGATTCAAAGCCACGCTAGCAATCTATTGATTCTAGTGTGGTTCTCGAATTTGAAGTTCCTAACCGCGGATGCCATGCCGATCCTAGGAACTTCAAATTCACCACACTAGTTTTCGTCCGGGGGGCCGTTGCATGAACGAAACCACCGGACCGGCGGCAGGCGCCTCATCGCCCGCACGGGCTGAGGTGCTTCTGCCGCTCGTGGCGCTGCTGTTCGCGGGTAGCGGCTGTTCGGCGCTGATCTATGAGATCGTCTGGTATCAGTTGCTCCAGCTCGCCATCGGCTCGACGGCGGTTTCGCTAGGCGTGCTGCTCGCCACCTTCATGGGCGGGCTTTGCATCGGCAGTCTCGCGCTGCCGCGAATCCTCAAAGGAACCGGATCCTTCTGGCTGCATCCCCTGCGGACCTACGCCGCTATCGAGCTCCTCATCGGCGTGCTCGGGCTGATCGAGCTCGTGCTGATCCCGTTTGTCGGCCAGGCCTATTTGACCGGCCCGCAGGCGGGCTTTGCCGGCATGCTGCTGCGAGGTCTCGCCGCGGCGTTCTGTCTGTTGCCGCCGACAATCCTGATGGGCGCATCGCTGCCCGCGATGGCGCGCTGGATCGAAGCCAGTCCGCGCGGCGTCTCGTGGTGGAGCCTGCTCTATGGGGCCAACACGCTGGGCGCGGTGGCCGGCTGCTTGATCGCCGGCTTCTATCTGCTGCGCCTTTTCGATGTGAACATCGCGACCTACGCCGCCGTCGCCATCAATCTCTGCATCGCGCTGGGAAGCTTTCTCCTTGCGGCGCGGACGCCGCCGCGCCTCGCGCCCGAGGATCGTGCCGCGCCCGAACTCGCGCCATCCGGGAACGAAATCGGTATCCGTTGGACGATTCCTGCCGCGATCGCGCTCTCGGGCGCATCGGCGCTTGGTGCGGAAGTGGTATGGACGCGCCTGATGGGATTGATGCTGGGCGCGACCGTCTACGCCTTCTCCATCATCCTCGCGGTGTTCCTGGTGGGTCTCGCCATCGGCGCCGCCGTAGCTTCGGGCATGGTGCGCGGCATCAATCCGCGCCTCGCGCTTGGCTGGTGCCAGATGCTCGCCGCCGTCGGCATCGCCTGGACGGCCTATGCCATCGCCGATGCGCTGCCCTATTGGCCGGTCAATCCGCAGCTTTCGAAGAGCCCGACCTTCACCTTCCAGATCGACATGGCGCGTACGATTTGGGCGATCCTGCCGGCGACGTTGTTCTGGGGCGCAAGCCTTCCCTTCGCCTTCGCCGCGGCGGCTGCGCGCGGCCGCGATTCCGGCGCCACCGTCGGCGGCATCTACGCCGCCAACACTGCCGGCGCGATTTTCGGCGCGTTGATGGTGAGCCTCGTCCTGATCCCCTCCATCGGCACGCAGAACACCCAGCGGGCCTTGCTGGTTCTCTCGACGCTCAGCGGCCTCCTCGTGCTGATCCCGCTGATGCGTGCCGCGCGCACGCCGCTTTTGGAATTGTCCGCGGGCGTCGCGGTCGGCTTGGCCGCGCTCTTTGTGTGGGGCGTGCACAAGGTTCCGGACGAGCTCATCGCTTTCGGACGGCGCATGGGCGTCACCACCGGCATGTCGAGCATTCTTTACACGGCGGAAGGGCGCAATTCCTCGATCGCGGTTTCACAATGGAGCGACGGCGCGCTGCAATTCCATGTCGCCGGCAAGGTGGAAGCCTCCACCGAGATCTACGACATGAAGCTGCAGCGCATGCTCGGCCATCTGCCCGGCCTCATCCACCCGAATCCGAGTTCGGTGCTGGTGGTGGGTTTCGGCGGCGGCATCACCGCGGGCACTTTCACCACCTATCCGAGCGTAAAGCGCATCGTGATCTGCGAACTCGAGCCGCTGATCCCGCCGACCTCGACGCGCTATTTCGCCGACCAGAATTACGGCGTGATGAACGACAAGCGCACGCAGCTCGTCTATGACGACGCGCGCCATTTCGTTGCGGCGACGGTGGAAAAATTCGACATCATCACCTCCGATCCGATCCATCCCTTCGTCAAGGGCAGCGCCACGCTCTATTCGAAAGAATATTTCGAGCTGGTGAAATCGCATCTCAAACCGGGCGGTATCGTCACCCAATGGGTGCCGCTCTACGAAAGCGATGTGGCGACGGTCAAAAGCGAGATCGCGACGTTTTTCGCGGTCTTTCCCTACGCCACCGTCTGGGCCAACAATGTCAACGGGCAGGGCTACGACATTGTGCTGGTAGGCCAGTTGGAGCCGCCATCTTTCAATCTCGACACCTTGCAGGCGCGCCTCGACCGGCGCGATTACGCACCCGTGCAGAGATCGCTCGCCAATGTGAACATGAATTCCGTCACCGATCTGCTCTCGACCTATGCCGGCAACAGTGCCGAGTTACAGCCGTGGCTCAAAGATGCCGCGATCAATCACGATGCCGATCTGCGGCTGCAATATCTTGCCGGCCTCGCGCTCAACCATGCCGAGGAAGAAGCGATCTATCGTCAGATCATGCAATATTGGTCGCCGCCGGTGGAACTCTTCGTCGGCTCGCCGCAAAGACTCGACGCGCTGTTTTCTGCGATGGTGACCAGACCCGAGGGACAGGAATCCGGCCCGGTGAAAAACCCAACCGCCGTCAACGCGATTGCCGATTGAACGGTTCAGTAATTGCCGATGAGACCGAGCAAACCAACGCCGACGATGCCGCCGCCGACACAGACCAACCAATTGCTTTCGCAATAGGTTGACGCGTCGGTCAGCGCACCCGGCTTGTTCGGGTCCGATTGGGCGGCCAACAGCCTGTCCACGTCGAAGGTTCCCAGTCTCAATATCGGCTCGCCGCCGAAGGTGAATCCCGCTTCGAGGCCGGGCGTGTAGCGAAAGCCGCCCATTTCCTGCGAGCCGAATTCGGAGCGCCACAACATTCCCGCCGATAGCGACAATGACGGGCGGCTTCGCTTTTTTGCGTTGTCACCGAAGGGAATGTGCAGCCTCACCATCGCTGCCGGCCCTGTGGGGACGGCCCATCCGCTTTGCCGATAGGCATCCAACGAGGTTTCCAAGCCATAGCTCGGAGCGAGGCTCGCCGACAAAAATAGGATCGCGGTTGCGGTGCTCAGGACTGGCCGCGAATAATGCGTGCCATGGGTAGGAACGCGCATGCTTTCACCCCCCGGATTTGCCCCGACACTAGCGCACTCGGCCGGGAATTCAACGTTGGGAAAATTCAACGTGGCTTGGATTAATCAGAGGCAATGGAGATAGCCACGCGGGCTGAGTTCCACCTGGATATAGTAAGGCCTGTCGACGTCCAGGAATTGAATGCCGCCAGGGGCGCAAATCGCCGCTGCTCTCGACCTCATCGCCTGCTTCAATTCCGTATCGGTGAACCAGATAGCGTGAGCAGAGGGCACCAGCTCATAGCTGTTCTCGGCGAGGTCCAATCTCATGACCCGGACGAGAACGCTTCCCGAATCCGTTCTTTCGACGGCATCCAGCGGTCCCTCCGTGCTCGCGCAGGCGACCAGGAACAAACACAGCGGTAAGATTTTTGTCGCGTTCATGGTGCTTCCAAACTCCCGCGAAAGTTGACAGGTTCGCATCCCTACGTGGGGTAATCGTTTCGGCTCGCCAAAGTTGCACGCCCAGCCTGCCGTCAAAACGAGAAGAGACTCCGTACGAAGAACGCTGTTCCCGGTGGCGTTTGCTGCGCAATTCGGTCAACTTGCGCTGGCGATGAGGCTTAAGTATTTGATTTGACGGAACGCCGGCTTAGCTCAGTTGGTAGAGCACGTGATTTGTAATCACGGGGTCGCGGGTTCGATCCCTGCAGCCGGCACCAGAATA
>DATHDZ010000259.1:0-2036 GCA_035318785.1 Micropepsaceae bacterium | reverse complement strand
AAGGAGCCGCACGGTGTTATTTACAACAGAGCCACCTCCCCGCGGCACGAACCGAAGGGGCGTGCTTCTGTTTACTTGCGAGTCGTTCTCGATTGATCTGGAGTTTGCGGTGAATTGCCCGTTGGCTGCTTTGCCGGTTTTGCACACCGCGCTGCATCTCCTGCCTGCAATACACCCTTAGAATGCAGCCCGCGTCTTTCAAATTCGCGGCGAATGGCAATTTCGCGCAACAACGTATTGCGTCTGTGTTGTGCCGACTGCATTAATTGATCGAATAAAGTAAAAGGCACCCTCGCCTGCAAAAAGACCTCTGCGTTGATAGCGGAGATGTCGAACCCGTTTCTTTCCAATCGCGACTCGATCTCGAATGCTGCATCTGCGTCTTCGCACCATTCCGCTGCGGTGCGCTCACTTCGGCTCTGCACAAACATTCGGCTTTGCTCCGGCATACCCGCACCATCCAATCTCTGCAAAATGGCTGCGATCGCGTTGGCGCGATAAATCTGGAGGGTTTTTTCTTTGAGGCGACGGTACCGCAGGATCTCCCACGACAGCTCGGTCAGGTCCAAGATCCACAGCCACTCCATGTTTGTTTTCGGAGAGATATCCTCGATGATCATTCGGCGGAACATTTCGAACTCGCGCCTGCTTTCGCCGGGTAGCAGACACGACGGTTCTTCAAATGTCTTCAACTCGGCCGGCACCGAATGGATCGGACCGCTCATTTTGAGGCCGAGCTTTGCGACACGTCACGAGTTACAGGCGCCACCTGGCAGATCTTGTTGTCGCGACCGGACAAGGTTGCCTCCCATAAGCTTCTGGCGATCTCAAGTGGCGCCAGATTGATGTTGGCCCACCAGGCGATCTCGTTGCCGTGACGATGTAGCTCCTGATGATGTTCTCGGCATAGTGGCACGGTAAATTCGTCGCTGACCTTGCGACCAAGGGTCCGGGGCTGGGCGAATTTCAGATGGTGGGCATCACAGGGAGCGCGCTGACAGACAAGGCAGGGCTGTGCTGCAACAAACATCCGATGGGCCTTGTCGCGCCGTCTGACCGGCTTGCGCAAAGGCGCGACCAATTGACCCGCGGACGGCTTTTGATCGTTGGCCTCAGTCGGGCTGCTCATAGCGGCAATAGCCGCTCCGGGTCCGGGATTGGCCGTCGTCGATTCTAGCGATTCGCTGCCCGGTTCCGAGAAGCCGTCGAGAGCATCGCGAGGTGACTTATCCAGCACAGCCAGATAGGCGTTTTCAACGGCACCCGCGTCCTCTGTCGTGAGCGTGTTCTTGGCAGGCAAACGACGGTGTGCCCACAAAGCAAGATCATCCACGTCCTTGAGACTGTTGATCTCGGTGACCAGTTGGTCGCGTAGCGCGGCCGACGGCTCAGGTGCGAGGACGGGTTTGGGCGGCTTGTGGATCGACCCATTCGGCGGCTTTCGGCTGCTTCGAACGTTGCGATCGGAGCTGACAGCAAGGTCGATCACAGGCGACGGTTCGGCCAAGAGATCGGGAGCGTCCAGATCGTCCTCGCCGGCAATGCCGACCAGGGCGAACAGCGCGTAGCGGCGGGCGTAGGTGAGCGCCGCCCCCATTTTGTGCGGCGTGGCCGTCTCGCTGACCGCGCAGACCGGCCAGTCCGAGGAGATCCATTCCCCGGAGGCGTGCGCCAGCAGGGTCGTGAGGCGGATCTGGCCGGTGGCCTGGTCGATCGCGGTGGTCTGGACCGTGGCTATCTCGTGCTGGCCGAGGCTCTTGCGCACGATATCGAGGCCACTGGCGAGCGAGGCGTAGCGGAAGGTCCGCTCCCCCTCACGGGGGAACGGCGAGCGGATGGTGGCGCTGAGGGATTTTTCCGGATTGGTGAGCTCGCCCTGGGCTTTGGCCAAGGCCGCTGCGATCGCACCGATGGTCTCACTGGAGCGGTGCATCGGCCGCCTCCATGTCCATCAGGTCGAAGCTGACCGCACCGCTTTTCGACCGCTTGGCCCGAATTCCGTGCCCCACGGCTTCCTTGGCATCTTCTGGCACCAA
>DATHDZ010000258.1:0-5150 GCA_035318785.1 Micropepsaceae bacterium | reverse complement strand
AATAACGAATGAGTTTGAGCGCCGTGTCGGTCGCTTCCGAGCCGGAATTGGCGAACAGCACATGCTGATGGCCGTCGGGAAGCAGCGTCGAAAGTTTTGCAGCCAGCTCCGCCGTCCATGGATTGGTCGTCTTGAAGAAATGATTGTAATACGGAAGCGTGTTCAGCGCCTCGCATCCCGCGCGCGCCAATTCCTTGTTGCCGTAGCCGACTTGCACGCACCACAGGCCCGACATGCCGTCGATCAGCTTCTTGCCGTCGGAATCCCAGAGATAGATTCCCTTGGCCCGGGTGATGACCCTGGCCCCTTCCTTCGCCAGCGCGTCGGTCTGCGTGAAGGGATGGATGTGATGGGCCGCATCGAGGGCCTGCCAATGCTGCGTCTGATTATGGGTCTTTGCCGGAGCGGGTTTCGCGCGGGCCATTTTGAAATTCCTTGAGCGCAGGGAAAAAGCGATCGTCGATCGGCCGCGCGGATTCAACACTTAAGCCCATCGCGGCCATTGTAGCCGATGCGCCCGCTGTGCGGCCACGCGTGAAAGCCCGAAAACTGTCCCCGCGCAGGCTAGATTGGGGCCTCCGCAAGCGCTTCGGATCGGTTGCGGACGGCCAGACGCAGCGCCTCGCCGAAGGAGGCGAAAATGGCCTTGCTCACCGGGTTTTCCGCCTGTCTCCATTCCGGGTGCCATTGGACTCCCAAGAGGAAACCGGGGGCCTCGTCCATGCTGACAGCTTCGATGGCCCCGTCCGGCGCTTCGGCTTCGACCCGTAAGCGGCGTGCAAGCCGATCGATGCCCTGGCCGTGCAGCGAATTGACCCGGAAGGTGCGGTCGGGCGCAAGCTCCGGCAGCAATTCGGCCAGCATGCCGCCCGGTGTCACGCGCACATCGTGGATGGGGCCGTATTGCTCTTCCAAATCGGCCTTGCGGTCGCTGGCGCGATGGTCGGCAAAGCCCGGTACCTCGTGGAGGTGCTGATGCAAGGTCCCGCCAAAGGCCACGTTCAGCTCTTGAAAGCCGCGGCAGATGCACAGCATCGGCACGCCGGCCTTCTCGGCGGCGCGCATCAGAGGGATCGCGGTCGCGTCGCGCGCTTCGTCGAGCAGCGTGTTCCGCCGCGGCGCCACGCCGCTGTACTGGTGTGGCGCGACATTGGAGCTGGAGCCGGTAAAGAGCAGGCCGTCGACGGATGAGAGGATTTGCGCCGGTTCCAGAGGCGGCGTCAGCGCCGGAATCAGCAGCGGCAGGGCGCCCGCGCCCTCGCGCACCGCATCGATATATTTCTCCCCTACCACGTGAAAGGCGTGGTCACCGATCTTCCGGCGATCGCAAACAATGCCGACGATGGGAGAGGCGGGGCGCATGACACGGATTTTAAGGGATCGGGAGGAAAGGGGGCAAGGCGCGCCGGCTCGCGAACCTTATCTCCCGTTTCTCTTGAACGGGCTGAGGTCCTCGATGACGAAGAGACGCGCCGGTATATCGGCGGCCTGGCGCATCTCATTCACCACGATGGTGGTGTGCGAACCCTGCGCGTCGACAACGTCCCATTGACGAAGCTCAAGACCGGTACCGGAATCGGCAAAGCTCAGCGTGATGCGGCCCATGGTGTCGCGCGCCGTCATGGAAAGCGCACCGGGCTCATGCTTGACAGCAGAAATGCGCCGGTCGCTGGCCAGGTCGATATTGTCGCTGAGCAGCAACTGCAGCGGCGAATTCCGCAGCGGATAGCGGTCGGTGGTGTGCAGATCGGCATTCTGCACCGCCACAGTCGCGCCATCGGCGATGACGAGGTTGGGATTGGGCTTCTGATATTCGAAACGGACGCGTCCGGGTTTCTTCAGATAAAAATTCCCCTGCTCCTGTTTGCCGTCGCCGCCGACTTGAAGGAACCGTCCCTGAATGCTTTTCAGGGTGTTGAGATAGTCCGAGATGCGCTTCAGATCGGCCTTTTGGGCATCGGAGAAATGTGGGGGCGCGGGGTTGATCAAGGGTCCTGCGCCCTCAAGCGCGGGGGGCGCAGCGCTGGTCTGCGGCCCGGCCAAGCTCAGGGCCAGTGCCGTGAAGAGACTGAGAAAAACGACTCGACGCATGATCATCCTTCTAGAAAAACTTTGTGGCGGAATGAAGGGGCGAGAGGAAGTGCGCATTCACCCATAAGCGGTTCCTTGCGCTTCTTCTTTCCCGCTATAACCTGATCCTTGGCTGATAATCCGCGAAGACCAGCACCGTTCCATGATCTCGCCCACGACCTCTGATATAGTTCGATCCGCGCCCTATGCGAGGCTCGCCGTGGTCGGAGCGGGAGCCTGGGGAACGGCGCTCGCCATCATCGCCGCCGGAAACGCCACCAAGGTGCTGCTCTGGGCCCGCGAGCCCGAAGTGGCCGAGTCGATTGCACAATCCCGCGAGAACAAGCCCTTCCTCGCTGGCGTCGTCATTCCCGATCCCGTCGAGCCGAGTTTGGACATAGCCCGCATCGCCCAGGCGGAAGCCGTGCTGCTGGTAGCCCCCGCGCAGCATGTGCGGAGCGTTCTTGAAAAAATGAAACCCCATGTGAAGGCCGGCACTCCTGTGGTCCTCTGCGCCAAGGGAATCGAGACCGGCACCGGGCTGCTGCTGACCGAAACGCTCCAAGCCATCCTTCCCGAAGCCGAACCGGCGATATTGTCCGGGCCATCTTTTGCGCGCGATGTGGCGCGGGGGCTACCGACCGCGGTCACGATCGCGGCGCGGCCTGGGATCGCCAAGCGATTGCAAGCAAGCTTGAGCCGGCCGGGCTTTCGGCCCTATGCGAGCGAAGACCTCATCGGGGTCGCGCTCGGGGGCGCCGCCAAGAATGTCTACGCCATCGCCTGCGGCATGGTGGAAGGCGCAGGGATGGGCGAGAGCGCGCGCGCTGCCACCATCTCGCGCGGCTTCGCCGAACTGATGCGCCTCGGGGCGGCTTTGGGCGGCCGCACGGAGACGCTGATCGGTCTTTCCGGGTTGGGCGATCTGGTGCTGACCGCGACGAGCATGAGCTCGCGCAATTTTTCCCTGGGGTTCGCGCTGGGTCAGGGGGCGCGGCTTGCGGACGTGTCCGGGTCTGGCCGTCCGCTTGCCGAAGGGGCCGCCACTGCGCCGGCCCTCGTTGCGCGCGCCCGCCGCCACGGGGTCGAGCTTCCCATCGCAGAAGGCGTTGCCGCGGTGCTGGATGGAAGGCTGGGCGTTCGCGATGCCGCCGAACGCCTGTTGGCGCGGCCGCTCAAACCGGAGTGAGGCAGATGAATTACTGGCTGTTCAAGACCGAAGCGGAAACTTTTTCCTGGGAGAACCAGAAAGAGCGAGGCGCCAAGGGCGAACCCTGGAGCGGAGTGCGCAATTTCCAGGCCGCGAAGAATATGAAGGCGATGAAGAATGGCGACCTCGGCTTCTTCTATCACACGGGCGATGAGCGCCGGATCGTCGGCATCGTCGAGGTCATCGGCGAATACCGCAAGGATCCGACCGATGAGACGGGGCGGTTTGGCCTGGTCGATGTGAAGGCGGTCAGGGATCTGGCGCGCCCCGTAACGCTTGCCGAGATCAAGGCCGATCCGAAACTCAAGGACATGGTGCTGGTGAAATATTCGCGGCTTTCCGTACAGCCGGTCACGGCCGAGGAATGGAAATACATCCTGAAGCTGGGCGGTTCATGACGCCGATCTTTCTGTGCCGCGTGGATGAGCTAGCCGATCCGGGAACCAGGAACATCGTATTGGGCGAGGGCGAGGACGAGCTCGATATCGTCATTGTACAGACGAATGGGACGCGCCACGCCTATGTGAATTGCTGCCCGCACCAGTTCATCCCATTGGAGACCTTCCCCAACCATTTCTTGACCGAGGACAAGAAAAATCTCGTCTGTTCCGGACATGGCGCGCTTTTCGAGCTCGCGACGGGCGCGTGCGTCAGGGGGCCTTGTCTGGGCAAAGCGCTGGACCGGCTTCATATCGAGGAAGCCGACGGCAGCGTCTATTTGAGCGAAGCGTCGCCGCCTGCAGAGATCGCGC
This sequence comes from Micropepsaceae bacterium, assembly GCA_035318785.1. GTDB lineage: Bacteria > Pseudomonadota > Alphaproteobacteria > Micropepsales > Micropepsaceae > CAIYRG01. The sequence continues at coordinate 1,118 of DATHDZ010000258.1, read as the reverse complement.
GGAGCAAACGTGCCGCTCGCCGCTGGTGATCCCGTGGCAGGCCTATGGCCCTGGGATGCCGACTCCGTAGCTCGCCACGAGCGAGCCCGCAACCAGCCGCCAGCCGTCGACCAGCACGAAGAAGATCAGCTTGAAAGGCAGCGAGATCACGATAGGGGGCAACATCATCATGCCCATCGACATCAGGATCGAAGCGACCGCCATGTCGATGACCAGGAACGGCACGAAGATCAAGAAGCCGATCTCGAACGCGCGTTTCAATTCCGACAGCATGAAGGCCGGCACGATCGCCTGAAGCGGCGCGGCTTCCACCGTTGCCGGACGCGGTCCGCCCCCCATATCCACAAACAGCGCAAGGTCTTCATTGCGCGTATGGGCGGACATGAATTTCTTGATCGGGCTCGAGGCGCGGGTGAACGCCTCGTCCGTGGTGATCTGCTGCTGTATCAGAGGCTGCATCGCAGTCTGGTAGATCTCGTTGAAAGTCGGTGCCATGACGAAGAAGGTCAGGAACAGCGCCAGGCTTACGATCACGCTGTTGGGCGGACTCTGCTGAATGCCAATCGCCGTGCGCAACAAAGACAGCACCACGACGATGCGCGTGAAACAGGTCATCATGATGAGAATGGAGGGCGCGAGTGAGAGGATCGTGACCAGCCCGACGATCTGCATCAGCCGCTCAGTCATCACTCCGCCGCCCGTCAAATCGAGCGTCAGTCCCTGCGCTGCCGCTCCAGCCGCACCCGCGGCGGCGGCCGCCGCAGCCGTGCTCGCCGTTCCGGGGGCTTGCGCCGCCCAAGCAGAAGACGACGGCACGAGCAGCGCCGCGCCGATGGCGAGCGCGCACAAAATCCAAACCGATGTGCGGGACACGATCATGATTGAGGTCCCGCGAGTTTTGCCGGCGCAGTTGCGATAACGCTCGCGCCCTGCGGCGCGGTGACCAGCAGATGTTCCATGCCGTCGCAGCGCACGATGAAAAGCCGATGATTTTTCCCGAGCATCTGCGTTTCCACGACGGAAAGCCTTCGCCCCGCGCCGCCGGTGATTCCCGGCAGACCGAAGCGTCTCAGCGCAATTCCAGCGACGCCGACAAGCGCCAACACGATGGCGAGCGC
>DATHDZ010000257.1:0-18648 GCA_035318785.1 Micropepsaceae bacterium | reverse complement strand
TGCACGCGCGCCGATTCCATAGCGTGAAACAGCATGAAGGGCGCCGGCCGCCCTTCGGCAACCTCATCGCTTGCGATGGTTGCCACGAAGTCATCGCCCGCGTCCTCGCCGATCATCTGCGGCATGGGAAGTAATCTGTCGCCCGAAATGCTATCCTCGAAAAAATTCGAGCAGGTTTCGAGATGAGCGTGGCCAATGCGACTTGAGACCAAGGGCGAAATCCGGCCGCCGCCGAAACTGAAGGGGCCGGCGCAGTCCGTATCGTTGGAAATCCAATCCTGGCCGGGCGTGATCGCCGCGACGCATTGGTTCCTCTACGACCGCACACAGGTGGATGGCGCGGATTTCTATGTCGGGGAGAAAGAGCTGGGACACATCCACCTCGACGGCGAATTGCATCTTGCCGTCACGGCCGGCCTGCGCCGTCAGCTCATCGAAGCGGGGCGCGCAGCGGCGTTTCGGTGGGGTGAAGATTGGGTCCAGGCGCCGATCTCCAGCAAACGAGATGCGCGCAACGCGCTGTGGCTTTTCCAACTTGGCTATGACCGCCTCACAGGGACTCCCATTCCTGAACTGCGCCGCCGCATTCGCGAGACGGTTGGTTAGAGCGAACTGCGTTCAGGCCGACGCGAATTCCGACCTCCACCCGATTCACCGTCGCGTCGCTCCGGTGAATCGACCTCCCCCTTTCTAGGGGAGGAAAACAAAGGTCGCGACTCACTTTCCTCCCCCTGAAAGGGGGAGGGTGCGAGCGCAGATATGCGCGAGCGGGTGGGGGTCAAATCCTCAACTTGCGATTCTATCTGAATGTACTCCGTTCTAGCCGCTATTTCGTCCACCAAGGCGCATGTCAAAAAAAGGCGGCGCCCTTGCGAGCGCCGCCTCGAAACAATCCGTCAGTTCTCGACTACTGAAGCGTGATGCGATTGGCGACGGCGCCGTCGGCCGCCTTGACGCCTTGCACGCGAACCTTCGCGCCGGCTTTCACCATGCCCTTGTCGATAGGCGTGATGGCGAACACGGGCACGCCCGGGTCGAGGATCAGTTCGGACTCGCCGCCCGGGAACTTCACCTTCATGTTGTTGCTGCCGCCGACGATGGCCGTGCCGGTGACGGTGGCGTTGGTCATGGTCTGGTTGTTGGCGTCATTCATCGGACGCTGGCCTTCGCCAACGCCGCGCATCGCGTCGGGGAAGATGCGCAGCTCGGTCGAATGCAGCTTGCCGTCACCTTTGCGAACCGCGGCGGAGGCGACGAAATCGTTCGCCTTGATGTCGCTCAGCTTGGCCGGCTTGTTCTGGAGGTAGAGCACGTTCGGGGCGATCTTCACCGTCTCTGTGCTTTCTTCCGTCTTCACGGTGATCGAGGTGGCGTCCACTTTGTCGACCGTGCCAATGAGGTTGATCGCATTGTTGCCTTGCGCCATCGCCGGAACGGCGAGGAGCGCGATAAAACTTCCAAGAAGAAGGGTTTTGGATCGCATGGTTATGGTTCCTTGAGTTCCGGGGGAGGCGCATTCCGCGCCTCCCCCCTTATACCACAGTCGCGGGCGCACGCACGAGGGGGTGGTTTGCGGGTGAAATTCGTTGCATTCTGCGCTTTCGCTGAGGCTTTGGGAGGTCAAAATGCGTCACGCTCTGTCTTTGGTGGGAGTCGCGGGTCTGGTTCTCGGCTGGTGCGGCAGCGCTTTGGCCGGCGTCGTGGTCACATCTACCCAAACGGATCTCGACACGAAAAAGGCGAATCCTTCCACCGCCTATATCGACACGGACCGGGCGAAGTTCGTCAATGCCGATAACATCATGATCTTTCGCGGCGATCTGAATCGCGTGTGGATGATCGAACCGCAAAAAAAGTCCTATATGGAATGGACGCCCGCGACGATCCAGCAAATGGCGGGCCAGGTCGCGGGTGCAAATGCGCAAATGGCCGCTGCAATGGCGCAAATGCAGGCCGAGATGGCAAAACTCCCACCCGAGCAGCGGGCGCAGATGGAAGCCATGATGGCAGGGCGCGGCGGTTTGGGCGGTCTTGCGGGCGGACGCGGTGCTGCGCCGGCCGCTCCGCAAGTGAGTTACATCAAGGCGGGTGGCAGCAAGACCGTCGCCGGTTGGTCTTGCGATCAGTATCGCAAGACCGTGAACGGACAGCAGGAGGAAGATATCTGCATCGCGCGGATCGCCGCGACGGGCTTTAGCCAAGCCGATTTCCAAGTGCTCGAGCGTTTCTCGGCCTTCATGGCGCCGCTTATGTCTCGGCCCGGCGTGCCCAAGAACGACACCATGGACTGGAGCGACATGAACAAAGCCATCGGTTTCCAAGGCGTGCCGCTCGACACCGTGATGTATTCCGGCGGAAGACCAAATATGCAGCAGACCGTGAACAAGGCGGAGCGCACCGCGATTCCTGCGAGCACCTATGAATTGCCGGCGGGGTTCACCAAACAGGAGGTGCCGAACATCGGCGCACCCGGCGGGCGCGGCCCGCGGTAGAAGAAAAGCGAGACAACATGGATCTTGGTTTCATTGGCCTGGGCATTATGGGCCGCCCCATGGCCGGCCATCTGCAGGCGGCCGGCCACAAGCTCTTTCTCAACACGCGCAGCGGCGTGCCCAAAGAGATGGTGGAGAAGGGCGGCGTCGCCTGCCGCACCCCGCGCGAAGTCGCCGAGAAATCCGACATCGTCTTCACCATGGTGCCCGACACGCCCGATGTGGAGAAAGTTCTGTTCGCGCCGGACGGAGTCGCCGCCGGCCTCTCCAAAGGCAAGATCGTCGTCGACATGAGCTCGATCTCGCCGCTCGCGACCAAGGATATCGCGCGGCGCATCGAGGAGTTGGGCTGCTTCTATCTGGATTCGCCGGTCTCCGGCGGCGAGGTCGGGGCCAAGGCCGCGACGCTCACCCTCATGGTCGGCGGGCGCGAGGAGATTTTCGCGCGCGTCAAGCCGTTGTTCGAGCTGATGGGCAAGACCATCACCTTGATCGGCGGCAATGGCGATGGTCAGACGGCGAAAGTCGCCAACCAGATCATCGTTGCGCTGAACATCGAAGCGGTGGCGGAAGCTTTGTTGTTCGCTTCCAAAGCGGGGGCCGATCCTGCCAAGGTGCGTCAGGCGCTGCTGGGTGGGTTTGCCGCGTCGCGCATTCTCGAAGTGCATGGCGAACGCATGCTGAAGCGCACCTTCGCGCCCGGCTTTCGCATCGAGCTTCACGCCAAAGATCTGGCCATCGCTCTTGCCGGCGCCCGCGCTCTGAACATCTCGCTTCCCAACACGGCCCATTGCCAGGAAATGTTCAACGCCAATTTTGCGGCGGGCGAGGGCGGGCTCGACGATTCGGCGCTCGTGCGCGTGTTGGAGCGCCTCGCCAATCACGAGATCCGCGTCAAGGATTGAGGGGCGCGTGGATCCCGATCCGCGCGCGGTCCTGCTTCGGCTTTTCCATGTCGCCGTGAACGCGGCGAGCGCGGCAAACTGCGTGCCCCCGAACCTGCCCGCGCATCCGCCCGGCCGCACGATCGTCATCGGCGCCGGCAAGGCAGCGGCCGCGATGGCCAAAGCTGTCGAGGATCATTGGCGGGGGCCGCTCTCCGGTCTCGTCATCACCCGTTACGGCCATGGCGTTCCCTGCCGTGAAATCGAAGTCGTGGAGGCCGGCCACCCGGTGCCCGATGAAGCGGGTGCGGCGGCGGCGGAGCGCATGCTTTCCCTCGTGCAGGGCCTCTCGAAGGATGATCTTGTCCTCGCGCTCATCTCCGGTGGCGGATCGTCTCTGTTCGCTCTGCCCGCGCCAGGCGTCGCGCTGAGCGACAAACAGGCCGTCACGCGGGCGCTGCTCAAATCGGGCGCGCGAATCGCCGAGATCAATTGCGTGCGCAAGCATCTCTCCGCCGTGAAAGGCGGGCGGCTCGCGCTCGCGGCGCAACCGGCAACCGTCATGTCCCTCATCATTTCCGATGTGCCGGGCGATGATCCGGAGACGGTGGCGTCCGGACCGACGGCGCCCGATTCCACCACGCGCGAACAGGCGCTCGCGATTCTGAACAAGTACGAAATTGCCATTCCGGCCGCGGTCAAAATCTGGCTCGAAAGCCCTGCCTCCGAAACACCAAAACCCGGCCATCCGGCATTTGCGCGGGTACAGAACCACATCATTGCCCGGGCCCGCGACGCGCTTTCCGCGACCGCAAGCGAGGCCGACGCAATGGGATTTCGGGTCGTCGATCTTGGCGATGCCATAGAAGGCGAAGCGCGTCTGGTGGCACGCACCCATGCCGAGCTCGCGCTTCGTCAGCGCGCTGAGGAAAAATCCTGCGTGCTGATCTCAGGTGGCGAGACCACGGTGACGGTAAAGGGCCAGGGGCGGGGAGGGCGCAACAGCGAATATCTGCTGGCCCTCGCGCTCGCGCTCGACGGCGCTGCCGGAATCTGGGCCATCGCTTGCGACACTGATGGCATCGACGGCACAGAGGCGAATGCCGGCGCCATCATCGGCCCCGATACGCTTGCTCGCGGCAAAGCTCTGGGCGCTGACGGGCAAGCAGCGCTCGCGCGCAACGACTCCTATGGATTCTTTGCCGCCCTGAGCGATCTCGTCGAAACCGGTCCGACCCGCACCAATGTCAACGACTTTCGCGCGATCCTTGTCCGGCCATCCTGACTGACGAGGCGCGCGTCAGGGTAATTTTACAACCGCATCGGCACCATCATCTGGCCGGTTACCGAAAAGCGTTTCAGCTGGTCGGCAGCGAGCGCGAAGGTCGGGTCCAGCTCGATCGCCTTCTTGTAATCGGCATAGGCGCCGCGGGCATCGTTCAGCTTTTCCTTGGTCAGGCCGCGATTGTAATAGGCGAGATGTACCTTATCGAGGCCAAGAGTGATCGCCTTGTTGAGATCCCCCAATGCGTCTTGCGGGCGATCGAGATTGAGAAGCGCCGCGCCGCGATTGACATAGGCTTCGCCGATAGTGGGCAAGCGCACGATCGCCAGATCGCAATCGGCAATCGCGCCGCTGTAGTCGTGCACGCGCAGACGCACGACGCTGCGGTTGACATAGGTTGCGCCCCTGTCGCGCACCGACATCTGCTGATCCGTCAGCGCTTTGCTGCAGATATCGAAAGCCTGGAAGGGATCGCCATATTCCGCGGTCGAATAGCACTGTGCTCCGGCGCCGCCGCCAACCACGATCACCACGGCACGGGCATCACCCGCCGCTGCGACAAAGCCCAAAAGAGCAAGAGCCGAAACTGTCGTGAGAATACGCATGGGTCCGAACCCTCCATTCGATTGCCAAACCGCCTCGCGATCCGGCCGCTTTGCAACAAGAATAACATATTTGGCCTTTCGCATGTACCCCCGGTTGTCGCGCCATGACGAAGCGCTACCGGCTAAAACGTGGTGATGCGATTGTTAATGTCTTAAACCCGTGAGGCTCCCCGCATGACCTGGCCCGCCTTTGCACCCCTGCTTTTCCTGTCTATTTCCAATGTCTTTATGACCTTCGCCTGGTATGGCCAGCTCAAATTTCCCGACCGGCCGCTGTGGATTGTCGTGCTGGTGAGCTGGGGCATTGCCTTCTTCGAATATTGCTTCGCGGTCCCGGCGAACCGAATCGGTCACACCGTCTATTCCGCGGCGCAATTGAAGACGATGCAGGAGATCATCACGCTGATCGTGTTCGGCATATTCTCGGTGACCTATTTAAACGAAGCGATTCGCTGGAATCACATGGCGGCGTTCTCTTGCCTCGTGCTCGCCGGGTATTTCGCGTTTGCCAAATGGTGATCAGGAATTTCTGCTGAAATCCGCGACGGAATCCAGCGGCACGTGGACCGACTGACGATTGCCCAAATAGAACACCAGGACCATCTTTTTCTCCGCGCTGTTCCATTCCAATTGCGGCGCCACGCCTCCCGGCTTGTGGAAGGCATGGCCGTCGAATTCCAGCGGCAAGGGGCCGACGCCCGACCAGGACTGCGCCAGGCCGGCATCGAGGCGCCTGCGCAAATCTGCCAGGTCCCGTTTCGACATCTGTGTCACGTCGACGATGGCGTTGGGAGCTGAAACCCGTATTGCGCCGGCCGCATCGATCTCGAGGCGTGCCACGACGACCAAATTTGGATCCTCATAAGCGCCCTGCCAGCGCCCCACGGGGGGCCGTGGGTTGGAACAAGCGGCAAGCACGAGGCCCAGCGCCGCCACAATGGGGGAGAAATGACGCATATGACACCGAGTTTTCCGACCCCCCAAGTTTCCACAGCATTTCTTTCCGAAGGGTTAGTTTTCTGCTTCTTTCCCTACCGCGCTTGCGCCGGTTCCCCGCCATTGCTAGGTCTGCCCGCCATTTTTTGATATCGGAGAGTCGCTCATGGCCGCGCTTCCGCCAGGTTTCCTGGCCCAGGCCCTTGGACGCATCAAGCCTTCGCCTACCCTGGCGATGACGCAGAAGTCGCGCGAGTTGAAGGCGGCGGGACGCGACATCATCGGCTTGGCCGCGGGCGAGCCCGACTTCGATACGCCGGACAATATCAAGGAAGCGGCGATTGCCGCTATCCGCCGCGGCGAGACGAAATACACCAATATCGAAGGTATCCCCGAGCTGCGTGCGGCGATCGCGAAAAAGTTCAAGCGGGAGAACAAGCTCGACTACACGGCGGCCCAATGCTTCGTGGCGCCGGGCGGCAAGGCGATCATCTACAACGCGATGATGGCAACCCTCAACGAAGGCGACGAGGTCATCGTGCCGGCGCCCTATTGGGTGAGCTATCCCGACATTGTCCTGCTCGCGGGCGCAAAACCTGTCGTGGTCGAGACGCGGTTCGAAGATGGCTTTCGCCTGACCCCGGAAGCGCTGGAACGGGCGATCACGCCCAGGACGAAATGGATCATCTTCAATCAGCCGTCGAACCCGACCGGCGCCTGCTACACGCGCGAGCAATTGAAGGGGCTGACGGAAGTGCTGATGAGGCATCCCCAAGTCTGGATGCTCACCGACGACATGTATGAGCACCTGGTCTATGGCGGCTTTAAGTTCCACACGGTCGTCGAGGTCGAGCCCGGGCTTTACGAACGCACGCTGACCATGAACGGCGTCTCGAAAGCCTATGCCATGACGGGTTGGCGCATCGGCTACTGCGCCGGACCGCTGCCTCTGATTGCCTCCATGGCGAAGCTGCAATCGCAATCGGTCACCAACGCGACGTCGATCTCGCAATGGGCGAGCGTGGAGGCATTGAACGGTCCGCAGGATTTCATTCCGAAATTCCAGAAAGTTTTCGAGGGCCGGCGCGATCTCGTGGTCTCCATGCTGAACCAGACGTCCTGCATCGAATGTCCGGTGCCGGAGGGCGCGTTCTATGTCTATCCCTCGATCAAGAAAATGATCGGACTGAAGACGCCCAATGGAACCACCATCCGCAGCGACGAAGATTTCGCCGATTCGCTTCTGGAGGCGGAAGGGGTGGCCGTGGTGCATGGCGCGGCCTTCGGCCTATCGCCCTTCTTCCGCATCTCCTACGCGACCTCGAACGAAGTGCTGGAGGACGCCTGCGAACGCATCCAACGCTTCTGCGGAAACCTGCGCTGAAAGCACGCCGACGGGCTTCGCAACGCGATTAAAACCAAGGAAAGCGTCTCCCAAATCGCGCCTTGCGCGTTACTATGCGATCCCTGCTTAAGGCTGAGATGCCCTAGCCATGACTGACACGACCCAAGCCAATGTTATTGCTCAAGGATTCGCTTCGGCTTCGAAACCTGCCCATGTCCGGCGCGCGGGATATCTGTTCGGGCCCGTCTTCGACTTTCTGACCCTTGGCGGCGGCTCCATCATCGTCTGCGGGCTGATTGCGCTGCTGCTGCCCAAGGGAATCCCGACCACCCAGGAGATCGTGCTGATCACGGTCTTGATGGCGGCGATCAATCAGCCGCATTTCGCCCATTCCTACCAGATGTTCTATCGCAACTTCCGCGCCAAAGCCTTCGGCGCTTCCTATCCTCGTCCTCTGCGCTTGCGCTACGTCCTTGCGGGGATCGTAGTGCCCGCCGCATTGATCCTGTTTCTTGCCGGAGCCGCGATAAGCGGCAGCCCGCGGGTGCTCGCCTATGGCGCCAACCTGATGTTCTTCCTCGTCGGCTGGCATTACGTGAAACAGGGCTATGGCATCCTGATCGTGGATTCCGTGCAGAAGCGGCTGATGTTTTCGGACCGCGCCAAGACGATCCTCCGCTTCAACGGCTATGCGTGCTGGATGGTGGCCTGGCTTGGCTTGAATCATGAATTGTCCATCGGTTCGCGCTATATCGGGCTCACCTATTTTTCCTTGCCGATCCCGACCCCATTCTATGTCGCTTCCATAGCGATTGCTGTCCTCACCACGCTCGCGGTCGTGCATGTGCTGGTGGAGCGTTGGCGCGAGACGCGCGGCGCGCTCCCTTGGAACGGAATCATCGCCTACCTCACGACGCTGTACCTTTGGGTGATTTTCGTGCGCGTGAACCCGCTGGTGTTGGCGGTCGTGCCGACGTTCCACTCGCTACAATATCTTGCGGTCGTCTGGCGCTACCAGATCAATGCCGGATCGGGGCCACGAAAACCGGTGCGCCCCTCGATTGTGAACCGGATGTTGCCCAGGGGCGTATGGTTCAATCTCGCGATCTTCATTGGGGTGGGCGTGGTTCTGGGCTTTCTCGGCTTCATGGGCATCCCGCGCTTCATCGACTCCGTCTTGCCTTATGACAAGCGCGTTTTCGGCCCGAGCCTCTTCCTGTTTATGTTCTACATCTTCATCAACATTCACCACTATTTCCTGGACAATGTGATGTGGCGGCGGGGCAATCCCGACGTCCAGCAATACATTTTCGCCTCCCCGAACACGGCCGCGCGATAGACGCCGCTACCGTCTTGCCTTCCCCCCCGGATTGGCGCGAGCATAGGGGCGCGGGGGGACCAAGGGAGGCAGATATGCCGAGAAAGAACGGAGGAACAGGGCCACGTTGCGTGGCCCTGGTGGGACCTTACGGATCGGGCAAGACCACGCTTTTGGAAAGCATCTTGTCGGTGACGGGCGCCATTCAGCGCAAGGGCTCGGTCCCGGCCCGCAACACGGTCGGCGATTCATCGCCGGAAGCCCGTGCCCGCCAGATGAGCGTCGAGACGAATTGCGCGACCACGCGCTATCTCGATGAGACCTTCACCATCCTGGACTGCCCGGGCTCGATCGAGTTCCTGCAGGAGACATCCAATGTGCTGCCCGGCATCGATGCGGCCATCGTCGTGTGCGAGCCCGAACCCGGCAAGGCCGCCATGCTGCAGCCCTATCTCAAGCGGCTGGCCGATCTCGGCATCCCGCACGCGCTGTTCGTCAACAAGATCGACAAGGCAACGGGCGGGCTGCGCGATCTTCTGACGACTCTGCAGGAGGTTGCGCCCAAGCCGCTCGTGATACGCCAGATTCCGATCTGGAATGACGGCATCGCCACGGGATTTATCGATCTCGCGCTGGAGCGCGCTTATGTCTACCGCGAGCACGCGGCGTCCGAGATGATCGAGATGAACGACGACATCAAAGTCCGCGAGACCGAAGCTCGCTTCCAGATGCTGGAGAAACTCGCCGATTATGACGAGCACCTGATGGAAGAGCTGCTGTCCGATATTCCCCCGCCACGCGACGAGATCTTTCAGGATCTGGAGCGAGACCTGCAGCAAGGGCTGATCGTGCCGGTCCTGATCGGCTCCGCGCTGGGCGATAACGGTATCCGCAGGCTGCTGAAAATGCTGCGCCACGAAGTGCCGGACGTCTCTGCCGTCCGCGCGAGGGCGGGCATCACGAGCAACGACACGATCGTGCACGTGCTGAAGACCTACCACACGCCCCATGGCGGCAAGCTCAGCCTCGCGCGCGTGCTATCCGGGCATGTGAAGGATGGCGCGGTCCTCTATCGTCAGGACGGCACCGATACGCGCGTCGGCGGGTTGTTCGCCCTTCGCGGCGAAGCGCAGATCAAGCTCAATGACGCGGGTCCCGGCGACACGGTCGCGCTCGGCCGGCTGGAAGACGTCGTCACGGGCGAAACGCTCGCCGCTGCCAAAAGCGGCGCCAAGTTGAAGATCAGAAGCGAGACGCTGACGCCCGTTTATGGCCTCGCCATCTCCGCCTCGGACCGCAAAGACGAAGTGAAACTGACGGCCGCCATCGCCAAACTGCGCGAGGAAGATCCTTCTCTCATTTTCGAACAAAATGCCGAGCTGCATCAGATGGTGCTGCTTGGCCAAGGCGAGATTCATTTGAAGGTGGCGGTGGAAAAACTCGCGTCCAAATATGGATTGAAGCTCGATACCTACAAGCCGCAAGTGCCCTATAAGGAGACCATCAAGAAATCCACCACGCAGCGCGGGCGCCACAAGCGACAGACCGGCGGTCACGGCCAATTCGGCGATGTGGTCATCGAGATCAAGCCTTTGCCTCGCGGCGCGGGTTTCGTGTTCGAGGATCGCATCTCCGGCGGCGTGGTGCCGCGCAATTTCATTCCGTCGGTCGAGAAGGGTATCGTGGATTTCCTCAAGCACGGGCCGCTCGGTTTTCCCGTCGTCGACCTCACGGTCGCACTCACCGACGGCTCCTACCACACGGTGGATTCATCGGATGCCGCCTTCCAGACCGCCGCGCGCATCGGCATGACCGAGGGCATGCCCAATTGCGCGCCGGTGCTGTTGGAGCCGATCATGCATGTGAAGATTCATGTGCCGTCGGATTCCACGGCGAGCGCGAACGGCGTGATCTCGACGCGAAGGGGCCGCATCCTCGGTTTCGATGCCAGGGAAGGCTGGCTAGGCTGGGATACGGTGGAAGCGGAAATCCCGCAATCGGAGCTGCACGATCTGATCGTGGAGCTGCGTTCGCTGACCCAGGGTGTCGGCACGTTCGAGATGAAGTTCGATCATCTCGCCGAGCTCAGCGGCAAATTGGCGGAAACCGTAGTGGCGGCGCGAAAAGCCGCGGCCTAGATCTCCCCCCCCGGGATGGGAGCGCGTCACAGCGCCGGCAACAAGGCGCGGGCGCGGAGAAATTCCAACACCAACGCGTCGAAACCCACCGGGTCTTCGATGCAGCACGCGTGCCCGGTACCGGGCAAGATTTTGTGTGTGGCGCCGGGGATGAGACGCGCTGTGCGCTCGCCCGCCGCCCGCGAATGATCGAACTCGCCGTTGATCACCAGCGTCGGGACCTTCATGTCCTGCAGACGCTCCGTCGTGTCGGTGGAATTGCCCGCAACGAAGACGCGCGCGATCGCTTCGCCCGACAGACGGGGGCCGCGTTCGGCGAACATGTTGAGCAGGTAACCGCCGAGCCGGCTTTGCGCGAATTGAGGCTCCACCAGTTGGCGCAAGTGTTCGATGTGATAGGAGCCAAGATCGCTGCGGTAGCCTTCGACGCGTTTCATGTAGCGGTCGCTCGTTCCGCTATTCCCCCCAACGAGGATCAAGGCTTCGAACCGGTCCGGATGATCGAGACCGAGAAGGATGCTGGTCCCAGATCCCACGCTGCATCCCATGCAGACCGCGCGGCCGATGTCGAGATCATCCATGATTCCGATGACGTCATCGCACATGATTTTCAGCGAGAAGGGTGTCGTGACCTTTGCCGACCGCCCATAGCCGCGGATATCGATGGCAACAATTTTGAACCAGGTCGAGAAATGCGCTCGCTGATAAAGCCAAAGGTCGTGATCGAACGGATTGGCATGGATGAGAATCAGCGCCGGTCCGTCGCCGCTGATCTCGTACCAAATGTCGACTCCATTGGCGCGGCTGTAAGGCATGGATTAACTCGCGGTAATTTCGGCTGCATTAAAGCAAATCCCCGCCATTTCGGCTGCGCCTCCGTATGTTAATCTCGTGGCGCGGGCAGGGGGCTAAAAAATGACCGACGTGAAGTGGACCATCCGGGCGCTCGAATTCTCCAATTGCAATTGCGCCTATGGCTGCCCGTGTCAGTTCAATGCGCTGCCCACGCACCGCCATTGCCGCGCCGTGGTTGGCTTCGACATCAAACAGGGCATGCATGGCGACACCAAGCTGGACGGGCTGAAAGCGGCCTGCTTGTTCGCCTGGCCTGGTGCCGTTCATGAAGGCCACGGCGAAGCCGCGATGATCATCGACAGCCGCGCCGACCCGGCCCAGCGCCGAGCCTTAATACGCATTCTGTCAGGCCAGGACACGGAGCCGGGCGCCACGTTCTTCAACGTTTTTGCGGGCACTATGGAAAAAGTTCACGAACCGATTTTCGCCGACATCGATTTCGAGATCGACATCGACCGCCGTCGGGCCCGTCTCGTGGTACCCGGTCATATCGAATCGCGCGGGGAGCCCATTCTCAATCCGGTGACCAAAGCCGAGCACCGCGTACGCATCGATTCTCCAAACGGTTTCGAATTCAAACTTGCAGAGGTCGGACGCGGCTGGTCCAAGACGAAGAAGCCGATGCAATTGGATCTCGCAGATAGCTACGGCCATTTCTGTCACCTCAATCTGTCGCAAAGCGGCGTGATCGACTGACGCATGACGGGGGCTGCTCTCGAAAACGTGTTGAAACGCGACCGCGTGGTCGTGGCGGCCGCCCTTCTTGCCCTCACGGCGCTCGCTTGGACCTATTTGCTCTGGACGGCCGCATCGATGTCCTCGCCGCCGGCGATGCCATCCATGCCTGGCATGGATATGCCCGGCATGAATATGTCGCGAGCGGGCTCGGCGTGGAGCATTGGCGGATTTGCGTTCACCGCAGCGATGTGGGCTGTGATGATGGTCGGCATGATGACGCCGTCCGCCGCACCCATGATCCTGCTTTATGCCCGTGTCGGACGCCAGGCGCGTGCCGAGGGTAAGCTCTTCGCATCCACCGGTTGGTTCGCAGGCGGCTATCTCCTCGCTTGGAGCGGATTTGCGATTGCAGCCAGTCTGGCGCAGCTCGCGCTCGCAGATGTGATGCTCATTACACCTATGTTGGCCGCGTCCAACAATCTCTTTGCCGGGCTCGTGCTGGTCGCGGCAGGTCTCTATCAATGGACTCCGCTGAAGGGTTCGTGCCTTTCGCAATGTCAGGCACCGCTGAGCTTTCTTCAGCGTCACGGCGGATTTAAGCGAGATCCCAAGGGCTCCCTCCAGCTCGGGCTAAAACATGGGCTCACCTGCATCGGATGCTGCTGGGCCCTGATGATGCTGCTCTTCGTCGTCGGCGTGATGAATTTGCTTTGGATCGCTGCCCTCTCGGCCCTGGTATTGTTGGAAAAACTCGTACCTTTCGGGAGGCTTATGCCGCGGGTCGTGGGCTTGGTCTTGGTGGCCGTGGGGGCTATATTTATCTTTACAATGGCAATCTGATTTGCCCGGGTTATCCGAACCTCACCAGGGTCGGATCAGGCTCGTTCGGACGGGCCAAGGAGAACGCGAATGCTGATCAAGATCAGACCCGGCTGGGAGATTCCCGAGCGCCTGGCCACGCCCGAGGCGCTGGTCATGAATCGGCGCGGCCTACTGAGGAGCGCGGGCGCTGTAGCCCTCACCGGCGCGCTCGCGGCATGCGACAGGGGCCAGAACGCCCAGAACACCACTCCCGCGGCCAGCACGGCGGCGGCGAATGTGCCCGATCCCAGCGCGTCCCTCTATCCTGTGAAGCACAATGCGGCCTTCACGGTGGACCGCGAGATCACGCCGGAGCGTCTCGTCACGGCCTATAACAATTACTACGAGTTCGGCGTGGAGAAAGACGATCCCATCCGCAACGCCGATCGGCTGCCGATCCGGCCATGGGAAATCAGCTTCGAAGGCATGGTCGAGAAACCGTTCAAGACGGACTTCGACGCCCTGATCAAAGAGATGCCTCTGGAAGAGCGGGTCTACCGCCACCGGTGCGTCGAGACTTGGTCCTTTGCCGCACCGTGGTCCGGCTTTGCGATGAAAGCGCTGATCGATTACGCCAAGCCCGCATCCGGCGCCAAATATGTCGTGATGAAATCCTGGGTCAACATGGACATCGCGCCGGCGCAGAATCAGATCTGGGTGCCTTGGCCCTACACCGAAGGGCTGACGATCGAGGAAGCGACCAACGACATGGCGTTCATGGTCACCGGCGCCTATGGCAAGCCGCTCGCCAAGCAGAACGGCGCGCCGCTCCGCCTCGCCACGCCGTGGAAATATGGTTTCAAATCGACCAAGGGAATTCAGCGCTTCATCTTCACTGAGGAGCGGCCTAAGACCTATTGGATGGCGCTCGGTCCCGACGAATATGGCTTCTGGGCGAATGTGAATCCCAAAGTGCCCCATCCGCGATGGAGTCAAGCGTCGGAGGAGATTCTCGGCACCGGACAACGCGTGCCCACGCAGCTCTACAATGGCTATGGCGAGCAAGTGGCGATGCTCTATAGCAGCATGCAGAACGAGCGCCTGTTCATGTAGGCCGCTGTCGGCCGCGTTCGTCTAAGCCTGTCGGCCGTTAATTCATGACGTTGAAAAGGAAGCGGCCGGGATGACGAATCATCCCGGCCTAGTTGCTTGGGAGGTTGCGAACGGCTCTGCCGTTCAGCATCGGGAGGAACCTCCAATAGGTGCGTTCGGGGGAAACGAACCTGTAATCGATATGGGAGCGGTCCTGAAAATTTCGAGACCCCAATGATCACGAATTCTTTAGCGAAGGCGGAACTGGAAGATCAGTGGCCTGCGGCCAAGAACCGCTCGGCCTCTAGCGCCGCCATGCAGCCCATGCCTGCCGCCGTAACGGCTTGCCGGAAGACCTTGTCTTTCACATCGCCGGCAGCGAAGACGCCGGGAATGCTCGTCTTGGTCGAATCCGGTGCGGTCCGGATATAACCTTCCTCGTCCATATCGAGTTGACCGCGGAAGATCTCGGTGGCCGGCGTATGGCCGATGGCAATGAACAGACCATCCGCAGCGATGGTGTCGAGCGCACCCGTCTTCAGGTTCTTCAACCGCACGCCCGAGACGATCTTAGGTTCACCCGCCCCCAGCACTTCTTCGACGACGCTGTCCCAGACAATGCGAGTCTTAGGGTGTTGGTCGATGCGCATCTGATTGGTCTTGTCCGCGCGCAAGGAGTCGCGCCGATGGATCAACGTCACATCCGTTGCGAAATTGGTGAGGAAGAGCGCTTCTTCCACCGCGGTGTTGCCGCCGCCGACGACGACGACTTTTTTCCCTTTGAAGAAGAAGCCATCGCAGGTGGCGCAAGCCGAGACACCGAAACCCTTGAACCGTTCTTCGCTGGCGATGCCCAGCCATTTCGCTTGCGCGCCCGTAGCGATGATCACCGAATCCGCTGTGTAGCGCTTTCCGGAATCGCCCAAGAGGACAAAGGGTCGCCGCGCCAGATCGGCGCTCGAGATCAGGTCATAGACGACGCGGGTGCCGAGATGCTCGGCCTGGGCCTGCATCTGCTCCATCAACCAGGGTCCCTGGATGGCCTCGCGAAAACCGGGATAGTTCTCCACTTCCGTGGTGATGGTCAGTTGGCCCCCGGGTTGGAGCCCCGCAACCATCAGCGGCTCCATCATGGCGCGCGCGGCATAGATGGCTGCCGTGCATCCGGCAGGTCCACTACCCAATATGATCAGCTTGGAATGCTCGTTATCGGACATGGATTCCCTAAGGTCGCGGCTCGTGTCTCATATCGTTAGAAGCAAGGGGAAAGGTCAAGAAGCACGGCCATCCGCTCACATCTGGCCGAAATTCTTGCGAAAAATCGAAGCTCAGATGGTGCGGATATAGGGTTCCCGATCCCTCGAATACATCTGTTGCCTTATTTTATTCCGCAGGGGATTTCTTTTTTTCGATCAAGCCGTTTTTACCTGCGTCTAGGGTATAAAGCGGCAATATTATTACTGAAAGCGAGCTCAATTTGTCATAGATGGCGGGCTCCAAACTCGGACACAGAATGGCACGGCACCGACTGGATTCGATTGACCGCAAAATACTGGCCGAGCTGCAAGCCGATGGCCGAATGACCAATGTCGAGCTCGCCCGGCGGGTCAAGATAACCGCACCGCCCTGTCTTCGGCGCGTTCGGGCGCTGGAAAAGGCCGGTTACATCAAAGGCTACCACGCCGACCTCGACGCTCCGTCCTTGGGCTATGAAGTCACGGCTTTCGCCTTTGTCGGGCTCGCCAGTCAGGCGGAAGGAGACTTGAGAGCTTTCGAGGAACAGGCGCGCGCGTGGCCACAAGTGAGGAGCTGCCACATGCTCTCAGGCGAGGTCGACTTCATCCTTCTCTGCGTGGCGCGCGACCTGCCCGAATTCCAGTCCTTCATCACCCAGAAGCTGACCGCTGCGAAGAACGTCGCAAGCGTCAAGACCGCGCTCGCCATCCGGGCGTCCAAATTCGAGCCCGGCATACCGCTTGAGGACGCGCCCTAGGCCTATCAGCCCTGCGCGTCGGGTTGTTTGCTCGGATGGGCATCGGCGAACGGCTTTAGCGCCGTGCAGGTCTCGATGACGGCGCGGATTTCCGGATAGGGCGACATATCGGTTTTGAAGCGCGCGGCCGAAAATGCGTGCGACACGACATAGGCATCCGCCACAGTGGGGCTGACGCCGTAGCAAAAGCCGGAGCGCTTCTTGTCCGCGCGTAGCATGGTCTCGATCGCCTCGAAACCGGCCTTGTTCCAAAGATGAATCCAGGCACTCACGCCGTCGGCATCCTGCTTGTAGGTGTCGCGGATGAAATTGCGGATGCGCAGATTGTTCACCGGGTGCATGTCGCTGCCGACGATGTCGGCGATAGCTCGCACCTGGGCCCGTCCAACGGCATCATTCGGCAGAAGAGGAGGATCGGGATACACCTCTTCCAGATATTCGATGATCGCGCCCGATTGATATAGCCGCACGCCGTCGACCTCGAGCGTCGGCACGCCGTGCATCGGATTGATCTCGCTATACGCGGCGCCCAGGTGCTCTGCCCGGTCCAGGCGTATGGGGATGTATTCGTAAGCCAACCCCTTGAGATTGAGCACGATCCTGGTCCGGTAGGAAGTGCTGCTGGCGTGAAAATTGTAGAGCTTCAACATCGGCTATTCCCCTAAAGCTTAGGTTTTGTGCGTGATTACCGAACGAATTCAAAGGCTAAATTTCGCGTCATGAACATGCACTTGCAAATCAGTCGCATTTATGGCTCCCTTTTCCCATGGAAAGGGACTTGTCCATGCGTGGGGTGCTCTTCGCCTGCCTGGCGGGCGGACTGATGCTTTCGGGCGCGGCGTTTGCCGCGAGCGTTCCGCCCAAACCTGCCGATGTGCTCAACACCTATCAGGACATCGCCCACGCGATGTTCGAGGATTCTTTCACAGCGGGAAAAACGCTTCAGGCCTCGGTGGATGCCTTTCTCGCCGAACCCACGCCGGCGAAGCTGGCGGCCGCACGCACGGCCTGGAAGGCTGCTCGCGTGCCCTATTTGCAGAGCGAAGGATTCCGGTTCGGCAACGCCATTGTCGATGAGTGGGAAGGCCGGGTGAATTCCTGGCCGCTCGATGAGGGACTGATCGATTACGTCGCGGCGTCCTACGGCACAAAATCGGACGAGAATCCGCTCTATACGGCGAACGTGATCGCTCGCAAGCAGATCCGCATCGGTGCGAAACAGGTCGATGCCACCGTCATCGACAAAAAATTCCTGCGTCAATTGCAGCAGGCTCAGGGCGTCGAGGCGAATGTCGCGATAGGCTATCACGCGATCGAGTTTTTGCTGTGGGGCCAGGATCTTCATGGCACCGGGCCCGGCGCCGGCGAGCGGCCGGCCAGCGATTACGATTTAAAGGCCTGCACGCACGGCAATTGCGACAGGCGCGGCCAATATCTGAAGGCAGTGACTGGCCTTCTGGTCGATGATCTAGCGGAAATGACGGCCAATTGGGCGGCGGGTGGCAAAGCGCGCAAGGAACTCGCCGCCAAAGGACAAGACGGCGGTCTCTCGACCATTCTCACCGGCATCGGCAGCCTCTCTTATGGCGAGATGGCGGGCGAGCGCATGAAGCTCGGCCTCATCTTGCACGACCCCGAGGAGGAGCAGGATTGCTTCTCGGACAACACCCACAATTCGCATTATTACGACGAGCTCGGCATGAGCGAGATTTGGCGTGGCCGTTACGTCCGCACCAATGGCAGTGTCGTGCAGGGTCCGAGCTTTCGCGATTATACCGCGGCCAAGTATGCAGCGGTCGCAAAGCGGATGGATGACCGGATCGCGGATGCGCTTGCCAAGATAAAGCTGATCAAGGACGCTGGCGATTCCGGAAAGATGGCTTACGACCAGATGATCGCGAGCGGAAATACAGTGGGAAACAAGATGGTTCAGGACGCCATCGACGCGCTGATCGCGCAAACCCGCGCCGACGAAGCGGTGGTGGCCGCGCTGGGATTGAAGATTTCCCTGGAAGGGTCGGAACATCTGGACAAACCGTCCACGACCCGATGAGACATTGATGCTTGGCATCGGATCCGCGCTGACGCGCCGCGCCATGATGGCGGGCGCAGGCGCGATGGCTGCAGCCACGATGGTCGGATGCAGCCGCGGCGCGAACTTGACGGCCGCGCCTCTCGGACGCCTACCCGAAACGCGCATCGGTGGGAGCCCGACCACACTCAGCG
>DATHDZ010000256.1:0-20141 GCA_035318785.1 Micropepsaceae bacterium | reverse complement strand
CGATTATCAATCCGGAAAACGCGCCGCGGTGCCGCAGGCAGACAAGCCTGATTTCTGAGTGGGACCGATTCCTGATCTGGATCGAACGACCAATGAGGAGGAGATAAGCATGAGGATCCGCATCGGCGCGGCGCTTGCGATTGCGGCCGCATTGGGCGTGGCAAGCGCGAGCGCCCAACCTGCCGCAAAAAACATCGACGCCCATCTGGCTGCGGCGAAAGCAGCGGCGGAATTCGATTTCACCGGAACCTTGGCGCGTGTCTGCATTGCGCCGCAGACGGGACCCGGCCGCGACGTGGCGCCCGGCCCTGCGCCGGATCGCGCAACCTGGTTCACCGATCCCGCTAAGGTCTTCGATAATCTCTACTTCGTGGGCACGAAAATCCATTCGTCATGGGCGCTGACAAGCAGCGAGGGGATCATCCTGATCGACACGCTGTACGAATACGCGTCCGAGGACGCCATCGTCGGAGGCTTGAAGAAGCTCGGCCTCGATCCCGCGAAGGTGAAATATGTCATCGTCTCGCATGCGCATGGCGATCACGTCGGCGGCGCCAAGCTGATGCAGGACCGCTTCGGATCGCGCCTCGTCATGGGTGCGCCGGATTGGGACGCTATCGAAAAATCCGTCAATCAATATCCGCATGGCAAGCCCAAACGCGACATCGTCGCCACTGACGGCCAGAAGATCACGCTGGGCGATACGAGCGTGACGCTGATCTCTACACCCGGTCATACGCCGGGGACGCTTTCCATGCTGTTCCAGGTGAAGGACAATGGCAGACCGCTTACCGTCGCCTATTCGGGCGGCACCGCATTCAACTTTCCCAACGACGTGTCCCATTTCGATACTTACATCAATTCTCAGCGCAAAATGGCCGAAGCCGCCGCGCGCGCGAACGCGACCATCCTGATGTCGAACCATTCGGAATTCGACAACGCGGTCACCAAGATCAAGCTCATGGCCGCGCGCAAGCCTGGCGAACCGCATCCGTTCGAGATCGGGGCGGCAGCGGTGGCGCGCTATTTCAAGGTGACCGACGAATGTGCCCAAGTGGCGCGCATGAAGCTGCTATAGGCCGGCTCCTCCTTGTGCGTCTTCGCCGCAACGACCGTGCCCGCCGAATCGAGATGATCTGCGCGGAAAAACAATGACAGCTTTCCAGGCTACGACGTGGTGCCGATTCCGGAACCGGCGGAACCGGATTTTTGAGCGATCCTAATGCTGCCGCGCAAAGTGGGGCAGCACCTTTGAGCCGTAAAATTCGATCGCCCTCTTTTGATCCTGCTGACCCGTGTGGATATTCACGATCGTCACGCCGCTATCGAACAACTTCCGAATCGCCCGGATGTGAATGTCGGGATCGGTGCCGACGGTCCATCCGCCGATGACCTCCTCTATGGGAATCTCCAACGTCGCTTCGTGCTGAATCGCGGCGGGATCGGGGATGTCGTGCATTCCTTTGAACGCCTTGGGGATGAAGCGCCACAGCTCGGCCGCCTTTCGTGCCTCGCTCTCGTCGCCGACGACGGCGAATGATTCGACAAGGACCGGCATATCGGCAGGATTTTTGCCGACCTCCCTGGCGCCGGCTTCCCATTCCGCCTTGTATTGCTTCCAGCTCTGCGAATCGGTGATCAGCCCGTCGCCATGGCGCCCCGCAAGCGGCATGGATTTGCGGTTATTGGCGGCGATGAGCAGCGGAATCGGGCGCGGCGGCGGGTCGTACAGTTTTGCATTGACGGAATAATATTTTCCCTTATGGGCGACCGTCTGCCCCGTCCAAAGCGCGCGAATGATGGCAATGGCTTCGATCAGCCGCTCCCAGCGTTCTTCCCACCCGGGCCATTCGCCGGTGGCGGCTTGCTCGTTCAGCGCCTCGCCGGATCCGACGCCAAGAAATATCCGACCCGGATGTAAGAGGCTCAGCGATGCAAAGGTCTGGGCAACGACCGCGGGATGATAGCGAAGAATTGGGCAAGTGACCGTGGTTCCCATCCAGGGCTCCGTCGCGCGATTCGATAAGGCCGCAAGCGTGACCCAGACCTGTCCGGCATGGCCTTCATTGACCTGCCAGGGCTGAAAATGGTCGCTGGCGGCCAAGAGCCCGAATCCGGATTGCGCCGCAGCAGCACCGATCTCGACGAGTTCCGGCACTGTGAACTGTTCGTGCCCCAGCATGAAACCGATCAGGCCCTTTTGCAGCCCGCCGTCGCCGGATTGGGTTCCGCTTCGCGTGGAAACATTCGTGTTGGCTGCATTCATGGCATTTGGCCTATGTGTCGGTTGCGTTCATTCGAGAACGAACCATTGGCGCCCCGCCTCCTTTCGAATCGCAAAAGAAAACTCCGCCGTATCGAGGCGGTTCCCGCGATAATGCGTCCCTCAAGCGAACAGCAAAACGCGGCCGAAATCGAGCGCGGCCGCAAGGGCAAGGAGCAGAAAAATCACTGCTGCAATGCTCCGCATCAACTTCAGCGGAACCTTTGTCGCTACGATGTCGCCAAGATAGACCGCCGGGACGTCGGCGATCATCATGCCGAGCGTGGTGCCCGCGGTGACGACAAACACGCTGTGAAATCTTGCGGCCAGCGCCATGGTCGCCAGTTGGGTTTTATCGCCGATCTCGATCAGGAAAAACGAAACAAGCGTCGCGGCAAAGGCTCCGAAGCGGTCGAAAAATTTCGGTTCGCCAGAGAGCTTGTCCGGCAACAGCGTCCAGATCCCCATCGCGAAAAAGGAGGCCGCTAGAATCCAGCGTAAGTTCTCGCCGAGCCAATCGCCGATATAAAGTCCCAGCACGGAAGCCAGCGTATGGTTGAGGGCCGTCGCGCCTAAGATACCGAAGATAACCGGCAAGGGGGCGCGGAACCGCGTCGCCAGAAGAATGGCGAGAAGCTGCGTCTTGTCGCCAAGCTCCGCGAAGGCGACCACCCCGGTGGAAATCAGAAACGCTTCCAGCATCAGGAAGATGCCACGGCTGCGACCGGCCGTGCGAGACGGCGATAGGCAATGATGAAGGCGATCAGATTAATGGCCGCGCAGAGAAAGAAATTCACACCCAATCTGACATCGCCCGGCGAAAGATCCGCCACTTGGGCGAGGAGCAAATTGCCGAGCAAAGGGCCGATCACGGCAGCCAAGCTGCTGATGGATTGCAGCGCGCCCATGGTGACGCCTTGGGTGCGCGGATCCGCCGATTTCGAGACCACGGCCTGGATCGAGGGCCCGGCGGTGAAGGTGAGAAACCCGGCGAACAGAATGGGAAACATCATCCAGCCCTGCGGCGCAAAGCCATAAAGCGTCTGGATGATGACATTGCTGCCCACAGCCAGCAACACCAAGCGATCTTCGCCGAAGCGTTTGACCAGGCGTCCGAGCAACCCGCCTTGGACGATGGTGGAGAGCAGCCCGACGCAAAACAGCAAAAAGCCATTCTCGCGCGGGCCCCAGCCGAAGCGAAAATGCGTCGACAACACCCAGCTTTGGATCATCATCATGTGGGCGATGAAATAGAAGGCATACACCAGAACAAGACTCCCGACCGCGTGATGGCGGACCAGCGCCGTCAATGCCCGGAACGGATTGGCTCTGGCCAAGGAAAATGGCGCGCGCCGATCCGGCGGCAAGGATTCCGGAACGACAAAATAGCCGTATATCGCATTCAAAAAAGATATGCCGGCAGCGACGTAGAACGGCAGGTGCAGATCGATAGCGCCGAGAATGCCGCCCAGCATCGGCCCAAAAATGAAGCCGAGGCCGAACGCGGCGCCGATCAATCCGAAATTCTTCGCCCTTTGCTCGGGAGGCGTAATGTCGGCGAGATAGGCGTTGGCGACGGAGAAGCTTGCGCCGGTGATGCCGCCGAGAAGCCTTGCAATGAGCATCACAGCGAGCGACGGCGCGGTCGCGATAAGAAAATAATGGATGCCCAATCCGACGATCGCCGCAATCAGGACGGGGCGCCGGCCGAAGCGGTCGCTGATCGCACCAAGCATCGGCGCGCAGAGAAACTGCATGAGGCCATAGGCCACCGACAGGTCCATGTTCCAATAGGCCTGCGCCGCGCGGCTCGAAGTGTAGGCGCCCACCAGAACGGGCAGAACCGGGATGGCGATGCCGATGCCCACCATGTCGATGAAGACGGCAATCAGCACAAACCACACGCTGCCGCGCGTAGCGGTCGTCGTGCGCGCTGAATTTGGCATGTCGTTCATGGCTGCCGATCCGGCTCCCGGAGAGGTTCGCATTTGCGGGTGGCGTTAGAACATTCCCGGCAGCGTGTGTCTATTCCATGTGAAATCCGGTTTGCCGGTCTTGTCGGCCGACGATGCCGTGCGGCACGCGCAATACAGCGCGCGGTCGAAAAATTAAAAAACGGCAAGACTATGCTTCGTCTTGCGGTCCTTCCGTCGCGTCCGCCAGAAGATCGATAGGTTCTTCGTCGCCTTCATACGGATCTTCATCGGGGGCGAGCGCATCCGAAGGATTGGGCACGGTAAAGCTCGACGGCGGGACCGCATCCAGAAACCCGGCGGCCTTCAGCTCGTCCATTCCCGGCAGGTCCGAAATGCTTTCCAGCCCGAAATGGGTGAGGAAGGCTTCCGTCGCGCCATAGGTGACCGGGCGGCCTGGCGTGCGCCTGCGGCCCCGAATGCGCACCCAACCTGCTTCCATCAGCGAGTCGATGGTTCCCTTGCTCACCATCACGCCGCGGATGTCCTCGATCTCGGCGCGGGTAACGGGCTGATGATAGGCGATGATGGCCAGTGTTTCGATCGCGGCGCGAGAGAGCTTGCGCTCCTCTATCGCCTGCTTGCGCAACAGGAAGGCGAGATCGTTCGCCGTGCGGAATTGCCACTTGCCCGCTACCCTCACCAGATTGACGCCGCGCGTTTCGTATTGACGCTGCAATTCGGCGAGAAGAGCGGGAACATTCGTTTCGGCCGGCAGCACCTTGGCAAGCGCCTGCTGTTCCAACGGCTCGGCCGCCGCGAAGAGCAGCGCCTCGACGATGCGCAAATGCATCGGATCGAGCGCGGGTTCCGTTTCCTGCTGCGGCACGCCGGCATCGTCGATGTCGACCCTTGCGGATTGGATCATGTGAGCCTCATTGATGCGGATGATGCGATTCACGATGCGCCCTCCCCGGCTGCACCCAGCGATTCAAGCTTGGAGCGATCTTTCAGGAAAATTTCTCCGAACGGCGTCATTTGGCGCATCTCGAGCCGGCCGTCCCGGGTCAGCTCAAGCGCGGCAGAGAAGGTGCTGGCCAGTGCGCTTCGGCGCCGCGGACCTGCGCTCCATTCGGGCGGGAGAAATCGCGTGAGCGCGCTCCAATAGGGAACTTGGCCCAACATGCGTTCGATCCGCTCGCGTGCCTCTTCGATGAGATAGACCGGCGCACGAATCATTTCATAGACGCGATGACCGAGCTTGCGCACGCGCTGCTGGGAGTACGCGGTGAGCAGGTCATAGAGTGAATCGGCATGTTTGCGGGTCCGCACGACAATGATCGGCTCGGGCTCTCCTCGCGCGAACACGTCGCGCCCGAGACGATCGCGCGCGAGCAGACGCGCGGCTGCCTCGCGCATCGCCTGCAGACGCGCCAGGCGCCAGCGCAACTGTGCCGCCATCTCATCGGCCCCCACGGCCTCCGGGCCGGATGCCTGCGGCAGAACCAGACGGGATTTGAAATAGGTGAGCCAGGCCGCCATGACGAGATAATCGGCCGCAAGCTCCAACCGCCGGCTTCGCGCCGATTCCATGAAGGCGAGATATTGGTCGGCGAGCTGAAGAACGGAGATCTTCGCGATGTCCACTTTCTGATTGCGGGCAAGAGCGAGGAGAAGGTCTAGCGGTCCTTCAAATCCATCAAGCTCAAGGATCAGCATGTCTTCGGCGGCGATCGGCGCGCGCTCGTATGTGTCAACCTCGTGGAAATCACCCTCGCTCATGCCACCGCTCTGGTCATTTCGGCGAGGCGGGCTTCAGCCTTCTCGATATCGAGCCCCGCCGGCGCCCGCAGCTGAGCCAGCGCGCCTTCGGCGCGGCGCAGTGCCGCGCGCGATAAGGTTCTTGCTTCGCTCGCGACTTCCTTCATCTCGTCGAGTTCGCCATTGCAATGAAGCGCGATGTCGCAACCCGCCAGCATCGCCGCTTTTGTTCGTGTCGCTAGCGAACCTTCAAGCGCCGCCATAGAGAGATCATCGCTGATCAGCAAACCGCGAAAGCCGATCTCGCCGCGGATGACGCTATGAACGACCCGCGCGCTGGTCGTTGCCGGGCGATTGGCATCGATGGCCTGATAGACGACATGCGCGGTCATGGCGATCGGGGCATGATTGAGCGCGCGGAAGGTGACAAAATCATGTGCCGAGAGCGCCTTGGCGCTGGCCGTGACTGTGGGAAGCGACAAGTGGCTATCGGCCAAAGCCCGCCCATGCCCCGGAATATGTTTGATGACGGGAAGTACGCCGCCATCCAGGTGACCATCCAACACAATGCGGCCGAGTTCGATCACCGTCGCGGGGTCCAAGGAAAAGGCGCGGTCGCCGATGATGTCGTGGGCCCCGGCAACCGGCACGTCGAGCACGGGCGCGCAATTCACCGTCACGCCCAGCCCTCTGAGATCATTGGCGATGAGCCGCGCGCAAAGATATGTAGCTTCGCGTCCCTCAATGGGGCTCCTCTCGAACAATTCGCCGAACCAGCGCGCGGGCGGCCGCGCGCGCCAATGCGGCGGCTTGAGGCGTGCGACGCGGCCACCTTCCTGGTCGATGAGAATCGGAGCGTTGCTGAACCCGATCGCGTCGCGCAAGGAATCGCAAAGCGCACGAATCTGGTCCGGCGTCCCACAATTGCGGGCGAACAAGATGAAACCGAAAGGCTGGGCGTCACGGAAAAAATCTCGCTCCTCGGGCGCCAATTGCATCCCTTGGCAGCCATAAATCGCTGCGCTCGCCGGCATTGCAAACTCACCCGCTTCCTGGGTTGTCTCAAGGCGCCGCCACGAAACATGTGGCACCTTCCGCCTTCAGTTTCTCGCACGCTGCCGCTGCTGCGGCCTTGTCGGCGAAAGGTCCCATGCGCAGGCGATACCACGTGCCCTTGGCGCCAAGATCCGCCTTCTGAATATCATCAGCCAGCGTCCCCGCGACGCTTGCATGACGCGCCTTGAACGCTGCCCAGGCGCCATCGGCAATCTCTTGGGATTCGTAGGCGCCAATTTGTAACACCGCTCCGCCGGCCGCCGCAGACCGGGCGGCCGGAAGGGATGTTGGTTCCACAGCCGCCAAAGGGGCAGGAGCGCTGCGGGCGGGCGCTTGTGCCGCCGGTTTCGCCGCGGCAATTGCCGGCTTTGCCGGGGGCGCCGCCGCGATGGCGGGCGTGTCGGGGCTCAACCGAACTGGCGGAGCTTCGGTCGTCGGCGCCACCACTGCGTTGCCGGGAAGAGCAGCATCGGAAACAATGCTGCGCGGCGGAGTGCGTGCCAGGACAGAAGATTGCGCTTCCTGGTCCGGCGGCACCGGCTGCCCATAAACCTTGAGACCCGTATAGGGCGTTGCCTCTCCCCCGGCGTCGGTGGGGGCCGTGCGCACCGGCCCCTGGGGCGCAGCGATGACCACGGCAGCACTCGCGCGGCCTCGCGCCACACCCTGGTTATAGGCAAGCCAAACCACGCCCGCGAAGGCGGCCAACACCACCAGGGCGACCACGATCAAAAGAGGCAGGCGCGAACGCTCTTCCTCTTCTATCTCCTCATCGGAGAGATCGTAGATAGGGATGTTGTCCATCAGCGGCTGATAGACGCCGCGTTGGTGATTGTTCATGACCGACTCCGAACGAATCGCGTTATCCGCATTTTTAGCACCCACAGCCTCACGAAGCATCGCGCGCCAAGCCATTTCGGCCCGTCAAAGCGGAAATTCCCGGTGGAAAATTCGGCGATATTCCTGCAGCGCGAAACTGTCGGTCATTCCGGCAATATAATCGCAAATTACGCGTGCGGTGATGGGATCGCCTGCAGCGCGGCACTGGTCCATCCAATCGCTAGGTAGCAAAGCGGGATCGGCCATGAAAGCACCAAACAAACTTGTGAGCGCGACCTGGGCATTTTGCATCACCTGCAGGACCCGCTGGTGGCGGTACATCCGCAAGGAGAGGAACTCCTTCAGGCCCCCGAGGTCGGCGCGCATGCTTGACGTGAACGCTGCCGTCGCTTGGTTGTGTTTTCGGATATCGCCGGCGGTTGTGGGACGCAGCGCTGTCAGGCCACGCCCGGTTTCTCCCGTCACATCGCCGACCATCAGGCTGATCAGGCGTCGCACGGCCTCCCCGATGAATCTGCCACGCTCAAGGTGGGGATGTGCATCCGCCACGTTGCGGAAGATCGGCCCCACCAGGGGCACTTCGAACAAGTCTTCGGTCTCGAAAAGACCGGCCCGAAGCCCATCGTCGATGTCGTGATTCACATAGGCGATGTCATCGGACAAAGCGGCGATCTGCGCTTCCAGGCCTGGATAGGTGGAAAGCTCCAGATCCCATGAAAAGGCCGCGATTGCTTCGGGAAGCGCCTCCTTAGAGGCGCCCCTCCCCAGCAGCGGGCCGTTATGCTTAACCAAACCTTCCAGGCACTCCCAGGTGAGGTTCAAACCGTCGAAGGCTGCGTAGCGGTGCTCCAGCCTGGTGACCAGCGCGAGGGCCTGGGCGTTGTGGTCGAACCCGCCATAGGTGGCCATGCAGGCGTCGAGCGCCGCCTCCCCGGCATGGCCGAAGGGGGGGTGGCCGATATCGTGCGAAAGCGCGAGGGCCTCGGCCAGATCCTCGTCCAGGCCCAGAACCCGGGACAAGGACCGCGCAATCTGGGCCACTTCCAGGGAATGGGTAAGGCGGGTGCGGTAATAATCCCCTTCGTGCTGCACAAATACCTGAGTTTTATGCTTCAACCTTCGGAAAGCTGTAGAGTGGATGATGCGGTCGCGATCGCGCTGGTAGCAGGTGCGGGTGGCACTTTCCTCCTCGGGCCAATAGCGCCCCTGGCTGGTAGCCGGCTGGCACGCGTAGGGCGCACGCCCAGGCGGGACAAAAAGCGGCCCCAAAAGGCGTCCTGGCGGTGGCTTGGACATTGGCATGTCAGCGATTACATAAAGCCAAGCATGATAGGCTCATCGGCATGAACGTTGAAACAGACACAGAATCGCCTTCCGTCACCCTGACCGAGCGGGCGGCAAAGCGCATCGTCGAAATCCTCCGCGAAGATTCGGAGCACGCGATGCTGCGCGTGGCCGTGACGGGGGGCGGATGTTCTGGATTCCAGTATGATTTTTGTCTCGATGATTCGCGCAGCAAGGATGATCTCGTGATCGCGCGCGACGGCGCCATGGTTCTCATCGATCCAGTGTCACTGGGTTTTCTGAAGGGTGCCGAGATCGATTTTGCCGATGAGATGATCGGCGCCGCGTTTAAGATAAAAAATCCGAACGCGACATCCTCTTGCGGTTGCGGAACGAGCTTTTCGGTTTAGCGTCATCGTTCATCTCCCCACCCGGAGCGCGTGGTCGCGCTCCGCCCCCCGGCCAAGTCGCGGGCAGGCTCTCCCTACGTTGGGGGAGGTACGAATCAGGCGAGGGTTGCGCTGGTTCAGGAGAGGCGCTTAATCGGCGCATGAAAATCGCCACCTGGAACGTCAATTCGGTGAAGGCCCGTCTGGACACGGTCAAGACCTGGCTGAGTGAAGCTGCGCCCGACATCGTGTGTCTGCAAGAGATCAAGACCCCTGACGAGGGCTTTCCATCGGAGCTTTTCGAGAGTCTCGGCTACAATTGCGCCGTCCACGGACAAAAGAGCTACAACGGCGTCGCCATCCTCTCGAAGCGGCCAGCTGAGGACGTGGTCAAGGGCCTTCCCGTCGTGGAGGGCGACGATCACGCCCGCTACATCGAGGCGGTGGTGCCGGGTGATTCGGGCCGGGTTGTGCGCGTCGCTTCGATCTATGCACCCAATGGCAATCCGCCCGGCACGGAGCGATTTGCTTACAAGCTTGCCTGGCTGGAGCGACTCAACCGCCATATCCGTCACCTGCTCACATTTGAGGAACCGCTGATTCTGACCGGCGATTACAACGTGATTCCGACGCCCGAGGATTGCCACGACCCAAAAGCCTGGGCGGGCGACGCGCTTTTCCAGCCGGAAACCCGCGCGGCTTTCCGTCGCATCTCAAACCTCGGGCTCACCGATGCTTTTCGCGCCTGCCATGCCGAGCCGCGCTGCTACACATTTTGGGATTATCAAGCGGGTGCATGGGTTAAGGACCATGGCATCCGAATCGACCATGTCCTATTATCACCCCAGGCCGCAGACCGGCTTGTCAGTTGTTCCATTGAACGCAAGGTTAGGGGGTGGGAAAAGCCCTCGGATCATGTTCCTGTTCTGTGCGACTTGGCTATTTGAGCGTTGAGTTTGATCAAAGTCTCTATTACTCAAGAGACTCCAATCCGAATCTCGCATTCATTTTCGCCTGCATAGGAGTCACCAAAATGAAGTCACTAAACATACTTGCCGCGCTCGCGACGGCCACGATGCTGGTAGCTTGCAATCAGAATACCGCTCCGGCACCGGCTCCGGTCGAAGCTCCGGCCGCTGCTCCCGCAGAGCCAGCTCCGGCTCCGGCAGAACCCGCCCCGGCAGAGCCCGCCCCGCCCGCTCCCGCTCCGTAATCGACGGAATCGTCTGACGAACCTGTCACCCCGGCCGTTATTATCGGCCGGGGTGTCTTGCTTCGTCCGGCCCACCGGCCTTCCTTAGCCGCCGGCAATTCTCCCTTCCGACAGAGCCTTGGTGGACGCGATCGTCCCTGAATGCGATCGGCGTGAGCACCATAAACATGCATCTGTGACGCTTCCTGAACGCGTTGTTTGTTCGAAGCACGCGCAAGGGTGATTGATCCTTGCCTGCCGCCTTCGTAATTATGGGCCTAACCGGCTCTGCCGTGGACGAGGTCCTGTTTCCCCATGAGAATTTCGGTCGCCATCATCTTTGCTATCGGGGCGACCGGAATGCTGCTCGCGGGCTGCAACCGTAACCCCGCCCAGACTCCGGCGTCTCCTGAGACCCCAGCCGTCGCAACGCCGGCGCCTCAACCGCCCGCTCCGCCGCCCATTCCTCCTGCGACGGAACTGCCGCTGAATAGCGTCGACAGCGTGATGCTGAGCCGGCCTCAAGACGAACCCATGGCGATCATCATCCACGTTTCGGGAACGGCTGTTTCGGCAGGGTGGACGGACGCCAAGCTCGCCGAAGAAACCGATGGAGGCGCAGACAATACGGTGAAGACCTACAAATTCGTCGCGACCTCGCCGCCGATGCCCGACGCGAACCGCACCGCGCAACCGATCGAAGCGGAGATTCGCGTCGACTCGCTTTCACCCGACGTCAAAACGATTCGTATCGTCTCGGGGACGAATGAGGTCTCCGCGCCGATAGCGCAATAAATCGATTCGGATTTTTCGAAGGTTACGCCGCTTCGGCGATAACGCGGTTGCGCCCCTCGCGCTTCGCGCGATAGAGGGCCTGGTCGGCCCGGTGCAAGAGCTTGTCCGAATCATCGCCATTGCCGTTTGAAGAAGCGATGCCGATGCTTGCGGTGACGTTGATCTTATGGGGCGCCCGGCTGATCGGAAAAGGCTTCAACTCGATGCTCTGGCGCAAGCGCTCGGCGACGGTATAAGCGAGGCCGGGATCGGTATCGGGCATGACCACTACGAACTCCTCCCCGCCATAACGGCAGGCGAGATCGATGCCGCGCACATTGGCCTGGACGCGTGAGGCGAAGTCGCGCAGCACTTCGTCACCCACATCATGGCCATAGGTGTCGTTCACCACCTTGAAGTAGTCGATATCCATGATGAGGAACGAGATCGGCTTGGCGGCGCTCGCATTCTTCATGAGCGTATCAAGATGACTCGTCATGTAGCGGCGGTTGTGCAGCCCGGTGAGCTGATCCTTGATCGCCATCTCGAAGCTGAGATGCACATTGTGCCGTAGCTTGTCGGCATAGTGTTTTTTGCGAAGCTGCGTTTTCACGCGGGCCATCAGTTCATTGCGGTCTACGGGCCGCATCAAATAGTCGTTCACGCCCATGTCGAGCGCCTGCGCGAGCTTGCGGTTCTCGCCCTCGCTCACGAGCACAAGGATCGGCGTATTCCGGATCTCGGCCAAAGAGCGCAAATGCGAACAAAGCCTGAGGCCGTCGAACGCACGGATGCCGAGGCTGACCACGATCAAGTCGAAATCCCCGCCCCGCGCGCTCACCAGCGCTTCGTCGAACGTGGAGATATCGGCGACCTTGTTCTTGGCTTCAAGTGCGGCGCGAAACCAGGCGACCGATTCCGGACGGTCTTCGACGATGAGGATGCGCCCAGTGGGGTCGGGCTCGAACATCGTCTCGCTCGCATCCGTAAGACCCATGCTTTGGCCGGTCTCTTCTCGCATGCGGAGTTCGTCCGTCATCATCTTCAGGCGCACCAGCGAGCGGACGCGCGCAAAAAGCGACATGTCATCCACCGGCTTGGTGAGAAAATCATCGGCGCCCGCATCCAGGCCCGTCACCCTGTCGGAGGGTTGATCAAGCGCGGTCACCATCACGACCGGGATGTGCGTCGTCTTGGCGTTCGATTTGATCCGCCGGCAGACTTCGAATCCGTCCATGCCGGGCATCATCACGTCGAGAAGGATAATGTCGGGAGCGTCCGAAGCAACCCGCGCCAGCGCCTGCTCGCCGTTGAAGGCGGTGATCACTTCGAAATATTCAGCCGCCAGCTTTGCTTCCAACAGTTTCACGTTGGAAAGTATATCGTCGACTACAAGGACGCGCGCGGTCATCGGAACTCTTCGGCGGTGTTAACCCAAAAAGCGGCGGACGGTTTCCAGAAAGCTGGTGACCGAAATCGGCTTGGAGATATAGGCCTCGCAACCGCCTTGCCGGATCACCTCTTCATCGCCCTTCATGGCAAAGGCCGTAACCGCCACAACTGGGATCGAGCGCAAGGATTCGTCTTCCTTGAGCCATTTGGTGACTTCGAGGCCCGACACTTCGGGAAGCTGAATATCCATCAGGATGAGGTCCGGACGATGCTCGCGTGCAATGTCCAATGCCTCCATGCCATCCTTGGTCTGGAGAATACGATAGCCATGCGCATCGAGGAGGTCGTGAAAGAGCTTCATATTGAGCTCATTGTCCTCGACGATCAGAACCGTCTTCTGAGCTGCATCCATCCTTGACACTCCACTGCCGCTGCCGCCGAATGGGGCACACGGCTCCCCTCGCGAAAGTTAACGAGAGATTGACCTGCGCAACCTTCCGCTTCTTCGCTCATGCTCTGTTTTAGGCTTGATGTCTTAATGCCCGATTGACGATGCAAGCTTCAGACGCACAGACACTGGCGCTCAATGCGCTGACCCATATCGCCGCCGATGGCGAGATGTTGCAGCGTTTCCTAAGGATTTCGGGGTTGGAGCCGGACGATTTGCGGGAGCGGGCAGGCGATCCGGAGCTTCTGGCCGCGGTGATCGATTTCGTGCTTTCGGACGAAAACCTATGCACAGGTTTTTTGGCGGCGGAAAGAATCGATGCGAAGCTGCTTCATGCCGCGCGCCGCGCGCTCCCCGGCGCGTCGGAGACCTAATCTGCGCCCTCTTCGCCGTCTGCCGTCAGAATGGCGCCGTAAAGGTCAGGCCGGCGGTCGCGGAACAGTCCCCATGAGGCGCGCGCCTTGGCGATGGCCGCGAAATCAAAGGCTGCGAGAATAATGCCTTCTTCGTCTCGCCCGAGCTCGGCGATGATCTCGCCGGTCGGGGATGCAACGAACGAAGACCCATAAAAGCGCAACTCTCCCACCTCACCCCGCTCCACGCCGATGCGATTGGCAGCTACCAGCGGGACATAATTCGCCGCTGCATGACCCTGCATGACGCGACGCCAATGATCGCGCGAATCCAACGGCGGCGCAGGGGGCGGTTCGCTGCCGATCGCCGTCGGATAGAGCAACACATCCGCGCCCTTCAGGGCCATGATGCGCGCGCTTTCCGGAAACCACTGATCCCAGCAGATCGCCGCACCGAGCCGGCCATAATGGGTCTGCCAGGTTTTGAATCCGGAATCGCCCGGATGAAAATAGAATTTCTCCTGGTAACCGGGACCGTCGGGGATATGGGATTTGCGGTAGCGGCCCAGCACCTGGCCGTCGGCATCGATCATCGCCAGCGCGTTGTAATGCGCATTGCGCGCCCGTTCGAAGAAGCTCAAGGGAAGGACAACGGAAAGTTCCTTCGCGAGACTGGCGAATTCGGCGATAAGCGTATTGCCCTCGAAGGGCTGCGCCAGCGCGAAATGCTCCGCCGATTGGTCCTGGCAAAAATAGGGCGTCTCGAACAGCTCGGGCAAAAGCACGATTTGCGCGCCCTCGCCCGCCGCTCGCTCCACCATCGCCTTCGCTTTGGCGATATTGGCGGCGCGATCCCATGTGCAGGCGAATTGTGCGGCGGCGAGCGTGACGGCGGTCACACCGCCGGCTCCTGTTGGGTGATGCAGTGAATGCCGCCGCCGCCCTGCACGATGTCCAGCGCGTCGATCTGCATGATGTCGCGGCCTGGGAAGCATTGCGCGAGAATGGTGCGCGCCGCCTCGTCGTTGGGATCGCCGAAGGCCGGCATGATGAGGGCGCCATTGGCGAGATAGAAATTCACATAGCTTGCGGCGAGCAAGCGGCCTGACCAAGATTGCCGCTGCTTCTTAGGCTGCGGCAAAACGATGACCTCAAGCGCACGGCCCTGCGCGTCGGTTGCGGAACTCAAAAGGCGGCGCGCCTCCTGCACGGGGGCGTAGTCTGGGTGGCTCTTGGCCGGCATGCCGAGGATCACCCGGCCGGGAGAAGCAAAACACGCGATATTGTCGATATGCCCGTCGGTCTCGGTGTCCGAAAAACCGCTGCCCAGCCAGATCACCTTGCGGGCGCCCAGATAAAGCTTGAGCAACTCTTCCACCTCGCCGCGCGTGCGCCCCGGATTGCGATTGGGGTTGAGCAGACATTGCTCGGTGGTGAGCACGGTCCCTTCGCCGTCGGCATTGAGCGCGCCCCCTTCGCAGACGAGGGGTGCGCTGTAAACACCCGCGCCGATCAGTTCCGACACACGCCGCGCGAAGGTCGCGTCATTCGCATAGGGGTGATATTTCTGTCCCCACGCGTTGAACATCCATTGCACGCCGGAGAGACGGCCCCTGCCGTTCTTCAGGAAAACAGGACCGATATCGCGCGCCCAGGAATCATCGATTCCCATCTCGAGGATCTCGACCTTGCCCCCGGTTGCGAGGCGTCCTTCGGCCGCCTCAAGGGGGCGCGTTGCGAGCGTCACCGGTTCGAATGCCGAGATCGCGCGCGCCACCCGCGCATAGGCCTGCTTCGCGCGCAAGATACCCTCCGCGCCGCCGAAACATTCGGCGCGCGCCGGCCAGCACATCCAGGTGCGCCGATGCGGTTCCCATTCCGCAGGCCAGAAAAATCCGTCCTGCAGAGGCGATGGAGACGCGGCGTCGAGCGTTTTGTTCATGCACTCACCAATCCAGGCCTCAGCCTAACCACTTTTCTCGCGCGCTGTGGAGACCCCCTCGCATCAAAGATCACGTCGCGTTAGTTTGCTCCAGAGAGGAACGAGAATGAACGCACGCATTGCAGCAAGACTGAAAGACCTCGGGATCATTCTGCCTATTCCCGCCATTCCTCAGGGCTCCTATGTGCCCTGGGTGAGAACCGGCTCGCTTCTTTTCATATCGGGCCAGATCACGATGGGCCCCAAGGGCCTCGAATATGTGGGCATCGTCGGCGGCGATATCAATCTCGAAGATGCGAAACGCGCCGCCCGGCTTGCCGGCCTCAATGTCATTGCGCAAGCGGCAATGGCGCTAGACGGCGACCTCGATAAGGTAAAGCGTGTGGTGAAGGTCACGGGATTCGTCAATGCTGCGCCGGGAT
Source organism: Micropepsaceae bacterium (assembly GCA_035318785.1). Taxonomy (GTDB): domain Bacteria; phylum Pseudomonadota; class Alphaproteobacteria; order Micropepsales; family Micropepsaceae; genus CAIYRG01. Next base: position 4,112 of record DATHDZ010000256.1, on the reverse strand, counting down.
TCACGCAGCATCCCGAAGTCGTCAACGGCGCTTCCGATCTTTTCGTCGAGATTTTCGGCTCGTTGGGGCTGCATGCCCGGGCAGCCGTAGGAACCTCTTCGCTACCGCGCAATGTCGCGGTCGAAGTCGAAGCGATTTTCGAGGTCGCGTGACGAAAGCACACGCCAGTATCGGCGGAACGGCGCGCGAGATCGGCGCACCGATCTGGGATCGTTTGGCGCGAGGGCACGCGAAGACGCTGCCCTACCCTTTTACGCGTCACGCGTTCGTTTGCGCACTCGAAGACTCCGGTTCGGCGACGGCCAAGACAGGATGGCGGCCGCTTCATCTTCTGCTTGAACGGGACGGCACGCCCATCGCGCTCCTGCCGCTTTATCTCAAGAGCCATTCCTATGGCGAATATGTCTTCGACCATGGCTGGGCGGAAGCCTTCGGCCGCGCCGGTGGACGCTATTATCCAAAATTGCAGGCCAGCATTCCGTTCACCCCGGCGACGGGTCCGCGCCTTCTCATCGCGGCGGACGAGGATGAAAGAGAGGCCGGACGTTTATTGTTGCAAGCGGGTATGCGCGCCGTGGACGAAATGCGCGCCTCATCGCTGCACATCACCTTCATGACCGAGCAAGAGTGGGATATTGCGGGCCAGGAAGGCTTCCTGCGCCGCACCGACAAGCAATTCCATTGGGAGAACCGGGAGTATGATTCCTTCGACGCGTTTCTCGGCGATCTTTCGTCCGCAAAACGCAAGAACCTGAAGAAGGAGCGCGCTGCGGTTGCAAAAGAGGGCGTCTCCTTCGAATGGCTGTCGGGGCGCGATCTCACGGAGAGCGTATGGGATGCCTTCTTCGATTGCTACACAACGACCGGCAATCAAAAATGGAATCCGCCCTATCTCACGCGGGAATTCTTCAGCCGCGTTGGCGAAAGCATGGGCGAGCAGACGCTGCTCGTGATGGCCAAGCAGAACGAACGCTATATCGGCGGCGCGCTCAATTTCTTCGACGACACCACGCTATACGGCCGCAATTGGGGCAGCGTCGGCTATGTGCCGTTCGTGCATTTTGAGGCCTGCTATTATCAGGCGATCGATTTTGCGATATCGAAGCGGCTCGCGCGAGTAGAAGCGGGTGCGCAGGGCGCACATAAGTTGTTGCGCGGTTATCTGCCTCAGCCCACCTATTCGGCGCATTATATCGCTCATGCCGGCCTGCGCCGCGCTGTCGCCGATTATCTGGAGAACGAGCGCGCCGCGGTGGCGGAACATATCGAGGAATTGGCCGAGCAGGCCCCCTTCCGGAAAACGTCGCCCTAACTCACCGTGGCCGGGCTTGACCCGGCCATCCAGCGATTCAAGACTCTTTCGGTGCGCCGAAGCGCGCCGGCTGGATGGCCCGCTGTGGCGGGCCATGACAATTCTGGGGACAGTCATGGCTTACTACTCCAACAACATCTTCGCGAAAATCCTGCGCGGCGAGATTCCTGCGGTGAAGGTCTATGAGGACAGCAAGACGCTCGCCTTCATGGATGTGATGCCACAGGCGGACGGCCATGCGCTGGTGATACCCAAGGAAGACGCGGAGAACATCTTCGATCTGTCGGCGGCCGGCGCGGCCGCATTGATGGCAACGACACAAAAAGTCGCCAAGGCGGTCAAGAAGGGATTGAACGTGCCCGGCATTATGGTGGCGCAGCTCAACGGCTCACCCGCAGGGCAGAGCGTGTTCCACGTGCATTTCCATATCATCCCACGCAGTGGCGGAGCGGATTTCCGGCTGCACGCGCGCCAGATGGAGAATCCCGAGAAACTGAAAGCGTTCGCCGAAAAGATCAAAGCAGCGCTGGAATAGTGCCATGATTATCGAGTCCGCGATTCTGTCGATCAAGCCGGGACAAGGTCCTGCGTTCGAAGCGGCGTTGAAAACCGCGCTGCCCTTGATCGAAGCGACGCCCGGATTTCTCGGTATTGAAGTTTGGCCCTGTATTGAGAACGAGGACCAATATTTGTTATTGGTCCGATGGGAAACATTGGAAGATCACACGATCGGCTTTCGCGGTTCCGAGCGTTTCCCGAAATGGCGCGACGCGCTGCACCATTTCTATGATCCCATGCCGGCGATCCGGCATTACAGTGAACCGAAATAACTGTCCACAAGTGTCATGGCGCGCAACAGCGGGCCATCCAGCCGGGCGTAGAACTCATTCGCCGCGCAGACGCGCGGCGGCTGGGTGGCGTCCTCGCGAAAGCGGGGATCAAGTCGGGCCATGACACGCCTTCGCGGCCTCTCCCCTGAAAGGGGGAGAGGCAAGGTTTAGACTTCTTCCTTCGGCTTTTTCTTGCGGTCCGAGGCTGCGCCCGCTGGCTTCGCATCGGTGATGAACTCGAAAGCGAGCTTGTCGTTTTCGCGATCGAGCAACACGCGAACCGTGCCGCCGCTCTTCAACTTGCCGAAAAGAATCTCGTCGGCCAGCGGCTTCTTGATGTGTTCCTGGATGACACGCGCCAAAGGCCGCGCGCCGAACGCATCGTCATAACCCTTCTCGCCCAGCCAGCGCGTGGCTTCCTGCGTCAGATCGAAGGTCACGTCGCGGTCGATCAATTGGGCTTCCAATTCGAGCACGAATTTCTCGACGACGCGATCGATGGTGTCGCGCGACAACGGCGCGAAACCGATGACGGCATCGAGACGGTTGCGGAATTCCGGCGTGAACAGCCGCTTGATCGCCTCTTCGTCCTCGCCTTCGCGTTTTCCGCGACCGAAGCCGATGGATTCCTTGGCGGCGTCCGAAGCGCCCGCATTTGTGGTCATGATGAGCACGACATTGCGGAAATCGATCTTCTTGCCGTTGTGATCGGTGAGCTTGCCGTGATCCATCACCTGCAAGAGGATATTGAAGAGGTCCATATGGGCCTTTTCGATTTCATCCAGCAGCAGCACGCTATGGGGGTGTTGATCGATGCCGTCGGTGAGCAGGCCGCCCTGATCGAATCCGACATAGCCCGGCGGCGCGCCGATGAGGCGCGATACCGTGTGGCGCTCCATATATTCGCTCATGTCGAAGCGCAGGAGCTCGACACCCATGACATGGGCGAGTTGCTTGGCGACTTCGGTCTTGCCGACGCCGGTCGGACCCGAAAAGAGGTAGCAGCCGATCGGTTTCTCCGCCTGGCGCAAGCCGGCGCGCGCAAGCTTGATCGCCGATGAGAGCGCGTGAATCGCCGAATCCTGGCCATAGACAACGCGCTTCAAATCGTCTTCCAGAGTGCGCAGCGCTTCGGCGTCGGTCTTCGAGACGGATTTGGGAGGAATGCGGGCAATCTTGGCCACCACTTCCTCGACCTCGCGCACGCCGATCACTTTTTTGCGCTTGCTCTCGGGCAGCAGCATCTGCGAGGCGCCCACCTCATCGATGACGTCGATCGCCTTGTCGGGCAGCTTGCGGTCGTTGATGTATTTCGCCGCCAGCTCGACCGCTGCTTTCACCGCTTCATTGGTGTAGCGGACCTTGTGATACTCCTCGAAATAGGGCTTCAGCCCTTTCAGGATCTTGATGGCATCGGGGACCGTCGGCTCCGCTATATCGATCTTCTGGAAGCGGCGCACGAGCGCGCGATCCTTCTCGAAATATTGGCGGTACTCCTTATAGGTCGTGGACCCCATGCAGCGCAGCGTTCCGGCCTGGAGCGCGGGCTTCAAGAGATTGGAGGCATCCATCGCGCCGCCTGAGGTCGCGCCTGCTCCGATCACGGTATGGATTTCGTCGATGAACAGGATGGCGCCCTTGAGGGCCTCCAGCTCCTTCACCACCGATTTGACGCGTTCCTCGAAATCGCCGCGATAGCGCGTGCCGGCGATCAGCGAGCCCATGTCGAGCGAATAGATCGTGCAGTTCTTCAGCACGTCGGGGACTTCGCCCTTGACGATCTTTCGCGCGAGACCTTCGGCGATGGCGGTCTTGCCGACGCCGGGGTCGCCCACGAAAAGCGGGTTGTTCTTGCTGCGGCGGCAGAGGATCTGGATGGTGCGCTCGACTTCGGGTTCGCGGCCGATGAGCGGATCGATGCGGCCCTTGCGCGCCTTGTCGTTGAGGTTGACGCAATAGGCTTCCAGCGC
>DATHDZ010000255.1:0-12434 GCA_035318785.1 Micropepsaceae bacterium | reverse complement strand
ACCGTCGTACTGGAGCCCTATCTCACCGAACAATGGTATCTGAACGTGACGCCGCTCGCGGCGAAAGCCGTGCAGGCGGTGGAGGAGGGGCGCACGCGCTTCGTCCCCGAGCACTGGGCGAATGTCTATTACAACTGGATGCGCAACATTCAGCCTTGGTGCATCTCGCGCCAGCTCTGGTGGGGGCATCAGATTCCCGTCTGGTATGGCCCGGATGGCAAGATTTTCGCCGAAGAGACGGAACGCGAGGCGCGCGCAGCGGCCGTGAAACATTACGGCCGCGAGGTGGCGTTGACGCGCGACGAGGATGTGCTCGACACCTGGTTTTCCTCGGCACTGTGGCCGTTCTCGACTATGGGCTGGCCCGATAAGACGCCGGAGCTGGCGCGCTATTATCCGACATCGGTGCTCGTCACCGGCTTCGACATCATCTTTTTCTGGGTCGCCCGCATGATGATGATGGGCATCTATTTCATGGGCGATGTGCCCTTCCGCGACGTCTTCATTCACACCCGCGTCCTCGACGAGAAGGGGCAGAAGATGTCGAAGACGAAAGGCAATGTCGTCGACCCGCTCGACATCATCGATGAATATGGCGCCGACGCCTTGCGCTTTGCACTGGCCATCGCGGCCGGGCAGGGGCGTGACATCCGTCTTGGTATCAACCGCGTCGAGACTTGCCGCAATTTCGGCACCAAGCTTTGGAACGCCGCGCGCTTCTGCGAGATGAACGAATGCGTGCGCAAGCGCGAGTTCGAGCCCAGCACGGTCACCCTCACCGTCAACAAATGGATCGTGGCGGAAACGGCGCGCGCCGTCTCCGAAGTCACCGCGGCTTTGGAAGCGTACCGTTTCAACGAGGCTGCCGGGGCGGCCTATCATTTCGTTTGGGATGTCTTTTGTGATTGGTACGTCGAATTCATCAAGCCCGTGCTGAACGGAAACGACGAAGCGGCGAAAATGGAAACCCGCGATGCCGCCGCCTGGGTTCTCGACCGCATCTTGCAGCTTCTGCATCCGTTCATGCCGTTCATCACCGAGGAATTGTGGGCGCGCATGGCCGAACACGCAGTCCCGCGGCGCTCCATGCTGATGCTGTCGCCCTGGCCCGATTTGTCGGCATTGCCGCAGGACGAGAATGCGCGCGGTGAGATGAATTGGCTGATCGACCTCATCTCCGGCGTGCGCAGCGTGCGCGCCGAGATGAACGTGCCGCCTTCGGCGCGCCTCACGCTTTTGTTGAAAGACGCCGGCCGCGAGACAAGCGCGAGGCTCACCCGGCATCGCGACGTGGCGTTGACTCTCGCGCGGCTCTCCAGCGCGCGCGTGGCTGCGGAGATTCCGCAAGGCTCGGCCCAGTTCGTGATCGGCGAAGCGGTGGCGGCCCTGCCGCTGGGCGATGTGATCGATTTTGCCAAGGAACGCGCGCGGCTCGAAAAGGAATTGAAAAAGTCCGAAGACGAGATCGCGCGCTTTGACGCGAAACTCGGCAATCCCGGCTTCGTCGCAAAAGCGCCGGAAGAAGTGATCGAGGAGCAGAAGGAGAAACGGGCCGAAGCCGAGGCCATATCCGCGCGCCTGCGCGAAGCGCTGAAACGGCTGAGCGCGTAAAGAGGTCTGACCATGCCGAAATTCGACAAATCCAAGCTTCCCTCCCGCCACGTCACCGAAGGGCCGGAACGCGCGCCGCATCGCTCCTATTATTATGCGATGGGGCTGACGGATGAGGAGATTCATCGCCCCTTCGTCGGAGTCGCGTCCTGCTGGAATGAAGCGGCGCCTTGCAACATCGCTTTGATGCGTCAGGCGCAATCGGCCAAGCGCGGGGTCAAGGAATCCGGCGGCACGGCGCGCGAATTCTGCACGATCACCGTCACCGATGGCATCGCCATGGGCCATGAGGGCATGAAGTCTTCTCTGGTCAGCCGCGAAGTCATCGCCGATTCCGTCGAACTCACGGTCCGCGGTCATTGCTATGACGCGCTGGTCGGCATCGCGGGATGCGACAAGAGTCTTCCGGGCATGATGATGGCGATGCTGCGCCTGAACGTGCCGTCGGTGTTCCTCTATGGCGGCTCGATCATGCCGGGAAAATTCCACGGCAAGGATGTTACCGTGGTCGACGTCTTCGAGGCGGTGGGAAAATACTCGGCGGGCGCCATGCTGGACGCCGAGTTGCACGAGCTCGAATGCGTCGCGTGTCCCGGTGCCGGCGCCTGCGGCGGTCAGTTCACCGCCAATACGATGGCCTGTGTGTCCGAAGCGATCGGCCTGGCTCTTCCTTTTTCGGCGGGACCGCCGGCGGAGGTCACCTCGCGGGACGACTACGCGCTGAAGGCAGGGGAGACCGTCATGGCGCTGCTCGCCAAGAACATCAGGCCGCGCGACATCTGCACGCGCGACGCCTTCGAGAATGCGGCGACCATCGTCGCTGCGACTGGCGGCTCGACCAACGCAGCGCTCCATCTGCCCGCCATGGCACATGAAGCCGGCATCGCTTTCGACCTTTTCGATGTCGCGGCGATCTTCAAGCGCACGCCCTATCTTGCCGACCTGAAACCCGGCGGACGCTTCGTGGCCAAGGACATGTGGGAGGCGGGCGGCATGCCGATGCTGATGCGCACGCTTCTGGATGGTGGCTATCTCCACGGGGATTGCCTGACGGTCACCGGCAAGACGATCGCGGAGAATCTGCGCGATGTGCGCTTCAATCCCGCGCAAGAAGTGATGCGGCCGGCGGACAATCCTCTCGCGCCCACGGGCGGCGTGGTCGGGCTTTCCGGCAACCTCGCTCCCGAAGGCGCCATCGTGAAAGTGGCCGGACTGAAGCATCTTCATCATCGCGGACCCGCGCGCGTCTTCGATTGCGAAGAGGAAGCCTTCGCCGCGGTCCAGGCGCGCAACTACAAGGAAGGCGATGTGATCGTCATCCGCTACGAGGGACCGAAGGGCGGTCCGGGCATGCGCGAGATGCTGTCGACGACAGCGGCGCTTTACGGCCAGGGTCTCTCCGACAAAATCGCCTTGATCACCGATGGGCGTTTCTCAGGTGCGACGCGCGGCCTTTGCATCGGCCATGTCGGGCCGGAAGCAGCCGACGGGGGCCCCATCGGTCTCATCCGCGAAGGCGATATCATCGCCATCGATGCCGAGAAGGGAACCATCGAGGTGGAATTGCCGGCCGACGAGCTCGCCCGCCGGCGCGCGGCTTGGAAGCCCAAGCCCATATCCTTCGGTTCGGGCGCGTTATGGCGATATGCCAAGAATGTGGGCCCCGCCCGGTTGGGGGCCGTCACGCATCCCGGCGCGGCACGCGAATTGCGGTGCTACGCCGACATCTGAATCCGGCACAAGCGAACGGCGGCAAGCCCAGGCTTGCCGCCGTCTCTATGACGCCGCAATGACTACACGCCGTGCGGATGTTCCTTGCCATTTCCTTGGCGACGCATTCCGGGAGTTTGGCCGATCTCGCCGCTCTCGACGTCGCTGTTTCCCAGCTCATCGCGCCCGAAGTCTTCGTCCGATTCGATGGCTTCGTCGGAACGCGACATTTGGCGGGCCGGCTTGGGATTCATCGGGTCCCGCGGCATCTTCGTCTTGCCGGTGCCTTCCGTGACCATGTCGGAATTCTCGGCCTCATCGCTTCCGATATTCGCAGCTGCCGCCCGGCGCTGGGCGGAGGCGCCACGCGCCTGGCCACCCTTGCGGCCGGCTTCCGCGGCGAGTTCGCGATTCTGGGAGAAGCTGCGCCCTTCCGGGGGAACGCTTTCTCCTCCTTTGCGTCCTGCCTGTGCGGCCAGGCGCGGATCCTGCGAGAAACTTCTCTTCTCGGGCGGAACGCTCTGGCCGCCTTTGCTCGCGATAGCGCGTTGCTTCGCCTGATCCATCGAAGCAAAGCCGCGATTGGACGTGCCCTTATGTTCGTCATTCCGAGACATGACGTATCCTTTCTGGAAAAGTACTCGCGGCGGGAATTACGACCCACCGCTACAGATGGATAACGGTCCGTCGGGCGGCACTGTTCCGGTTCCGTGTCGTTTTTTTGAGCGTTGGCTTGGCCGAAGAGTGGATTTTATAGGCGAGATTGTTATAGGAAACAGTCGCTTAGGTCTCTCCCCCTTCGCCAAACCAATTTTTGCACATGCGCAAATAGGCCCCGGGGCAACCTTCGTCTTGGCGAGGCGTTTGGTTTTAGGAAAACGAGCGAGGGTTTCGGTGATGAAAGACCAAAAGCCGGCGGACGCGAACCCTGTCCAAGGAGAGGGCGACTACAAAGCGGCGCGCGATTACAAGCGCGACATCGACAAGTTCGTGAAGGACAAGGGGAGGGTCATCCCCGATCTGGCGAAAGAGGCGGAAAGCGCGGTCGAGGGTCCGGAAGGTCCCGAACTCGCGCGAGCCGAACAGAAGGGCAAGTCGAAAGCCCGCCACTGACCGAAGACGCCGCCGCGCGTCTGGCGGATTGGGTCTCTAATCTCGGACTGTTGGTGTATGCTGAGGCCTGGTTGAGCACCGGGGGGCCCCATGTTCGACACCATGCCGGCGCGGCCGCCAATGCGGTTGCGCATGAGATATGTCGTCTTCGCGCTCATCGGCGCGATGATCGCCTATGTCCTCTTTCACAATGAAAGTTTTCTGATCCAGCCGGCCCATCCGCTCTGGCCGCATTATCAGACGCTGGGCTTGTGGCTGCTCGTGCATGGGGTGGCCGGCGGTTCCGCTCTGATTCTGGCGCCGATGCAGTTTTCCGACCGTCTGAGGGCGCGCTTCACCAAGCTGCATCGTGTGTCCGGACGGATCTACGTCACCGGCGCGCTGATCCTCGCTCCCATGGGCGCCTATATCCAATATATGGACGAACGTCTGGGTCTTGGGCCGAGATCTTTCACGGTGGAGACGATCATCCAGGCTTCGCTTCTGATCATCACGACCGCGATCGGACTTGCCTTCGCGATGAAGCGGATGATTCCGCAACACCGCCAGTGGATGACGCGCAGCTATGCCGCCGCGCTGACCTTCTTCGAGATCAGACTCATTCTCGGTGTGATGGGCTGGGACAATGACCCGGTCATCGTGGAAACCGTGGTTTGGTCCTGCACCGCCTCTGCCATCCTGCTCGGCGATATCGCCAATCAGATTTATGAGCTTCGGTCCATGCGGCCGCGCCGCGCCAGAATGCCGGCGTCCGCCCAGCCCATCGCGGCAGAGTAGGCTTCGGGTTCCCAGGCGCGGGCGCTATGCGCTTACACAAATTCGCCCGGCGGTTGGGTTTCGGATATATTTCCGCCCGGCATGGGGAGCTGATTGCGGCATTCAGGGGGAATCAGAAGCCGACATGACCTCGATTCGAATCCCCTTTCGTGCTCTTACCGTCGCGCTGGTCGCTTGCTTCGCAGTCCCGAAACAGAGCGTATCGCAGACGGCGGCCTGTGGAACTCCCCTGGCAGCTGACGACGGTTGGAAACTTGCCACGCCCGAAAGCGTCGGCTTCGATCCACGGTCGCTTTGTCAATGGACCGAACATCGGATTGCTACGCCACGTGAGAACATTCACGCCGTTGTTGTCGCGCGGCATGGTGCAATCGTATTTGAACGTTACTTCACGGGCGACGACGAGCGCTTGGGTAGGCCATTGGGGCAGGTCGCTTATGACCGGACAATGGCGCATGACATGCGCTCGATAAGCAAGTCCGTGACATCTTTGCTGGTCGGTATTGCTCTCGACCAGAAGAAGATCGCCAGTCTCGATCAACCAGTGTTCGACTTTTTTCCGGAATATGGCGACCTACGCACGCCGGAGAAGGAGCGCATCAAGCTTCGCGATCTTCTCACGATGTCCGCTGGGTTTGCTTGGGACGAGACCCTCACGCCCTACACCGATCCCAACAACAGCGAAATCCGCATGAATCGAGCGGTCGATCCATATCGCTACATATTTTCTCAGTCGATAGTTGCGGTGCCTGGTGCGAAGTACAATTACAGCGGCGGGTCGGCGGCATTGCTCGGTGCCATTATTCGCAAGACGACGGGCCAGACTATTGACGACTTCGCACGCGCGGTGCTGTTCGGCCCCCTTGGGATCACCGATTTCGAATGGGTGAAATTGCCAAACGGCGATCCCGTGGCCGATGCCGGCTTACGCCTCAAGCCACGTGATCTCGCGAAAATCGGCCAACTGGTGTTGGCGCACGGCATCTGGAATGGCCGCCAGGTGGTACCGCGAACCTATGTCGATGAATCGACCGCACCCCAAATCCAAGGCGCAGGCACCTTTTTTTACGGCTACCAATGGTGGCTTGGCCGCTCTTTAGTTGGAGCGCGAGAGGTGGACTGGGCCGCCGGTGTCGGATTGGGAGGGCAGAGGGTCGTTGTGGTCCCCTCGCTTGATCTCATCGTTGTCATGACAGCAGGCCTGTACACAAGCCCATTGCAGGGTTCGCTGACAATCGACGTCCTGAACGATTACGTTTTATCGGGAATTCACGGAAACTAGAGGGAGCGTGCCTCGGTGGGCGCTGCGCCAACCAGCTGGTGCGGTTCCGTCCGCGCCAAATTTGCAACATCCTGTGGCTTTGCTACACTCCCCATCAGAGCGACATCTGCCGATTCTGATCTATCGAGGCCATAAGGCCCCATGGCAAGCACGTCCGTGTTTCGATCACGCGTTCTCGGCGGCCCGTTCCAGCTGCTGAGGGCGGCATCGCGCTCATCCCTTATTGCCCTGGTTGTCGCTCTCGCTGCGGTGGTCTCCGGCGTCCTGACCTATCTGACGATCACTGGTCTTGCCCCCTACAATCCCACGCCCGCCACGATGGTCGTTCTCATCGTGGTCGACCTCTCTCTGGTCCTCGCGCTTGCAGGTCTGATCGCCTGGCGGCTGACGCGGCTCTGGACCGAGCGCAGGAGCGGCGCCGCCGGGTCGAAGCTGCACTTGCGGCTGGTGGCGATGTTCTGCGCCATTGCGGTGATGCCGGCGATCCTTGTCGCGATCTTCGCCGCGGTGTCGCTGAACCTCGGCATCGAGGCGTGGTTCTCCGAACGCGTGCAGACGGCGCTCGCCAATTCGGTCAGCGTCGCGGATGCCTATGTCGAAGAGCACAAGCAGGTCATCCGCGGCGACATCCTTGCGATGGCGTCCGACCTCAACCGCGCCGGGCCGCTGGTTCAGGGCGACCAGAAACGCATCGTCGAAATTCTCGAGACCGAAGCGAAGATCCGTGCGCTGCCCGGCGTTTATGTCGTCGACTCCACGGGCCGGACGCTGGCAAGCGCCAAGCTGCGTTCGATGCCCGATCGCGGTCCCGTCACCACCGAACAGATCGATCAAGCCAAAGACGGCCAGGTCGTGGTGCTGGCCGATTCCAACGAAAAGGCGGTGTCCGCGCTGGTGAAGCTGGACGCCTTCGTCGATGCCTATCTTCTGGTCACGCGGGCGGTCGACCCGCAAGTGCTGGAGCATCAGCGCGGCACCCATGACGCGGTCTCCGAATATCAGCGCCTCAATCAGAACCGCTCCGAGATCCAGCTTACCTTCGCCGCGCTCTATGTGGTCGTCGCCATGCTCATTCTTCTGGCCGCGGTGTGGCTGGCGCTGTGGGCGGCCAACCGCATCGTCACCCCGATCGGACGTCTGGCAGGCGCTGCGGAGCGCGTCTCCGAAGGCGATCTGCGCGTTCGCGTGGCGGTCGGCCAGGATGACGACGAGATCAGCTCGCTGTCCGAGACCTTCAACCGCATGACCTCGCAGCTCGAAGGCCAGCGCAAGGAGCTGATCGACGCCAATTTCCAGCTCGATTCACGCCGGCGATTCACCGAAGCGATGCTCGCCGGGGTCTCCGCCGGAGTCGTGGGCCTGGATGGGGAAGGGCACATCACGCTGATCAACCGCATGGCCTCGCGGCTTCTCGATGCCGCGCCCGAAGACATCGAGTCCCGCCATTATTCCGAATGCATCCCCGAACTCGCCGCGCTTATCCGCCGCGCCATCAGCGAGCCCTCGGGCCGCGCGGGCGGTGAGGTGGATGTGCGCCGGGACGGGGCGCTACGGCATTTGAATGTTCAGGTGTCGAGCGAAGCGGGCGACAAGACGCATGGCTTTGTGGTGACCTTCGACGACATCACCGACCTGGTATCCGCGCAGCGCACGGCGGCGTGGGCCGATGTGGCGCGGCGCATCGCCCATGAGATCAAGAATCCACTGACCCCGATCCAGCTCTCGGCCGAACGCCTGAAGCGAAAATATGCCAGCGAGGTGTACAGCGATCCGGAAGTGTTCACGCAATGCACGGACACCATCATCCGCCAGGTCAGCGACATCGGGCGCATGGTCGACGAATTCTCTTCCTTCGCGCGCATGCCCGCGCCCGTGATCCGCAGCGAGGAAGCCCAGGAGCTTGTCCGGCACTCGGTGTTCCTGCAGCGCGTCGCGCAGCCGCAGGTCGCCTTTGAGGTGACCGCGCCCAGCGAACCTATCATCTTCGATTGCGACGGGCGGCTGGTGAGCCAGGGGCTGACCAACGTTCTGAAGAACGCGATCGAGGCGATATCGGCGCGCGCGACGAACGGCGATTCCGTCACCGGACGCATCGCCATCGATTTGAGCGTCAAGGGCGGAAGGCTGATCATTTCCATTCGCGACAATGGCGTGGGCCTGCCGGCCGAAAATCGCCACCGGCTTACCGAGCCCTACGTCACCACCCGCGCCAAAGGCACGGGGCTCGGCCTTGCGATCGTGCGCAAGATTCTCGAAGACCATGGAGGGGAGTTGTTGCTGGAGGACGCCGCCAAGGATTCATCGGGTGAATCGGGCGGCGCGACCGTGCGCATGGTGTTTCCGTTGCGGCGGCCAGCCAAACCAGAACAGGGGATGATGCATGAAACAGAACGGGTCGCAGGTCTCGTCTGAGATTCTGGTTGTCGACGACGAGATTGATATTCGCGAATTGATGGCGGGTATCCTTTCCGATGAGGGCTACGAAACGCGCGTGGCCTCCGATTCGGATGGAGCGCTGCACGCGATTGCGCAGCGGCGGCCGCATCTCGTGGTGCTCGATGTCTGGCTCCAAGGGAGCAGGCTCGACGGCATCCAGGTGCTGGACGTGCTGCAGCGCGAGCATCCCGATGTGCCGGTCGTCATCATCAGCGGTCACGGCACTATCGAGACAGCCGTCGCCGCGATCAAGAAGGGCGCCTACGACTTCATCGAGAAGCCGTTCAAGGCCGACAAATTGTGCCACACGGTGCGCCGCGCGCTCGAATCTGCGCGGCTGAAGCGCGAAGTCGAAGAGCTGAAGCTGAAGGCGGGCGACGACACCGAGCTTTGCGGCACCTCCACGGCGATCGCGCAATTGCGCCAGCTCGTCGACAAGATCGCACCCACCGGAAGCCGCGTGCTGATCACCGGGCCCTCCGGTTCCGGCAAGGAGGTGACGGCAAGGCTGATCCATGCGCTGTCGCGGCGCACCAACAATGCCTTTGTGGCGATCAATTGCGCCATGATGGCGCCGGCGCGCATCGAATCCGAGCTGTTTGGGGTCGAGTCCGAAGCGGTGCGCAAGATCGGGGTTCTGGAGCTTGCCCATGGCGGTACGCTGTTCCTCGACGAGGTGGCGGACATGCCGCTGGAGACGCAGGGCAAGATCCTGCGCGTGCTGATCGACCAGACCTTCCAACGCGTCGGCGGTTCGACGCGGGTGCAAGTGGATGTCCGCGTGATCTCGTCCTCGACGCGCGATTTGCGACATGAGATCGAAGCGGGACGTTTCCGCGAGGATCTTTATCACCGGCTGAACGTCGTGCCGGTGCGCGTACCTTCGCTTTCCGATCGCCGCGACGATGTTCCCCTGCTGGTCGCCCATTTCATGAAGCGTCTGTCGGCGGCTTCGGGCCTTGCCATGCGCGAAGTCTCCGACGAGGCCATGGCCGTGCTGCAGGCCTATAATTGGCCGGGCAATGTGCGCCAGCTCCGCAACATCGTGGAGCGGCTTCTCATCCTGGCGACGGACGACGCCGCGGGTGCGATTTCCGCCGATCTGCTGCCCTCGCATTTCAACGGCAGTTCCTCGCCTTGGGCGCAAGGCGCCAAGCCCGATCTGATCATCTCGCTTCCCTTGCGCGAGGCGCGCGAGATTTTCGAGCGGGAATATCTGTTGGCGCAGATCAATCGCTTCGGGGGCAACATCTCGCGCACGGCATCCTTCATCGGCATGGAGCGCTCGGCCCTGCATCGCAAGCTGAAATCCTTGGGTGTGGCTTCGGCCAGGCTCGATCAGGCCTTCAACGCGTGACGGGCCGCACATGAGCCGTTCTCTCATCAGCATGTTGCTGGCCCTTGTGGTTGGGACGCTCGCCGTTCCAAGCCTCGCTCAGGTGCCGGCGGCAAATATTTCCGGCGCGAAGACGGCGGATTACCTCCAGCAATGCGAACGCGACCGCAATATGTGCCGCGAATTCGCGACCAGCGTCCTGCAAGTGATGCTTGCGGCCGCGTCCTTCGGTCAGACCAAGCTCTATAAGGGTTGCGCGGTTCTGCCCTTGAGTGCGGCGGATTCCGTCAAGATCGTCGAACAAATTCGCAGCCGTCCGCAAGCCGCGGGCGCCTACGCGTCGGACGACATTGCCAAGGCCGCCGAAGAGCTTTGGCCCTGCACATGAGTTCGCGCACGATCCATACACGTCCCGCTCCGGCCGGGCGCATTGCCTATGTCGACGGGCGCTATCTGCCGCATGCCGGCGCCTCGGTTCACATCGAGGACCGCGGACTGCAGTTCGCCGATTCGATTTACGAAGTGTGCGCCATTCTTGACGGCCGCCTCATGGACGAGGAGGGGCATCTCGATCGCCTCGAACGCAGCCTTGCGGCGCTCGAGATGCGAATGCCGCTGGCGCGCGGGCCCTTGCGAATCGTCATGCGCGAGATGATCCGCCGCAATCGGATGAAGGACGGGCTGCTTTACCTTCAGGTCACGCGCGGCGCACACCGGCGCGATCATCCGATTCCCAAACTCCATCGCAGCACCCTCATCATGACGGCGCGCTCGGTGAATATGGCCGCGGTCGAGAAACGCCGCGCGGAAGGCATCGCCGTCGTCACGCTTCCCGACATCCGCTGGGGACGCTGCGACATAAAGGTCACCGGGTTGCTTCCGAACATCATGGCGAAGAGTGAAGCGCGAAAGCTCGGCGCTTTCGAAGCCTGGCTGGTGGACCGCGATCGATTCATCACCGAAGGGACGTCGACCAATGCGTGGATCGTGACGGGCGAGGGCGTCCTGGTGACGCGCAAGCTTTCCCACAACATCCTCGCGGGCGTCACCCGCTTGGGCGTGCTTGCGGCGCTGGCGCGCGAAGGCTTCAACGCCATCGAAGAGCGCGCCTTTACGGTCGAAGAAGCCTATGCCGCCCGTGAAGCATTTGTGACTTCCGCTTCGGGCGGCGTCATTCCCGTGGTTTCCGTGGACGGACAAATCATCGGAAGCGGTTCCCCAGGGCCGGCAACCATGCGAATCCACGCGCTTTATTCGGAATTCGCTCGCGAAGCCGCGGCAAGCTGACCGGTTTAGGTTCCCTCTTCGCAATTGCACAGAAGGCCTATATGGTTTCCTTGCACGGAGGTACTCCGCGTCCGACCGCACCGCCCGCGTTCTCGGTTCAAAACAAATGGGGTTCACCCATGAACGACAAACCGCAAAATCTTCAGGACACGTTTCTTAACGCCGTACGCAAGAGCAAGATCTCCGTCACCATCTACCTCGTGAACGGAGTCAAGCTGCAAGGGAACATCACCTGGTTCGATAATTTCTGCGTGCTGCTGCGCCGCGATGGCCAGGTGCAGCTCGTCTACAAACATGCGATCTCGACGGTGATGCCGATGGGACCTGTGCAATTGCAGGATCAGGACGTAGCCGGCCAAGGGGAAGCTTGACGCGCGCAAAATCCGCCAAGGCGGGGGCCGCCAAGGCACGAGGCGCTGGCCACGCGTCGCGTGAGACGCGGCGCGCCATCGTGCTTCATGTCGCCAAGAAGTCGGGTAGCGATTCCAGCCGAAGCGAGGAATCGCGCCTGGAAGAGGCGGTCGCGCTGACGGCCGCCATCGGCCTGCAGGTTGCCGAAGGCGTCATCGCGACCATCGGCCGGGCGACGCCTGCAACCCTCATCGGCGCGGGCAAGGTCGACGAGCTGAAAGCGCTCTGCGCGGACATCGAGCCGGAGGTGGTGATCGTCAACGCCGCCGTCTCCCCGGTGCAGCAGCGCAATCTGGAGAAAGCCTGGGGCGCCAAGGTGCTCGACCGCACCGCGCTCATTCTGGAGATTTTCGGCGAGCGGGCCCGCACGCGGGAAGGCCGGCTGCAGGTCGAGCTCGCCCATCTGACCTATCAGCGCTCGCGCCTGGTGCGCAGCTGGACCCATCTCGAACGCCAGCGCGGCGGCTTCGG
>DATHDZ010000254.1:0-45651 GCA_035318785.1 Micropepsaceae bacterium | reverse complement strand
TGAGAAGCGCACACAGACAGGCCATGTGGGCCGCGCTTGCCGCGTCGGAACTGCCCACCGAATGCTACGAATTCCCTCACGCGCTTCGCATCGCGCTGGAGACGCCGGATGCCGAAAGCCGCTGGCTGAAGGGCGAAGATGTGTTTGCCGGTGTCGCACGCGAGAGGATAGATGATCCGGTCGTCAACGCCCACAATCAGAAAATCATCAACACGCTGGTGGCCGGCGCGCTGGGCAAGGAGCTGCCATAGAGCATTTTCAGGCGAAGTGTGTTCGCGGTTCGCCGTAGAAAATGCGCTAAAATCAAGAACTAGAGCGGTTTCCGATCCAATTTGATCGGAAAGCGCTCTAGCGCGGCAGCCCCTCGCCCGATTCTCGCTGATTTTTGAAACTACGGCGTCTGGGTGGTCAAAGGCGCGCCCTTCGGCGTGACGAAACTGGCCAGAGCCTTTATCGGAACCGTTCCGTTGTTGATGCCTTCATGGATCTTGCCGGACTCGACGAAGAAGGTTTCGCCCACCTTGTAGGTCACGGTCGGCTTGCCCTCATAGTCCAGCGTGAGAGCGCCTTCCTGCACATAGACGATCAACGGACCGGAATGCGTGTGCCGTCCTTCGCGTCCGCCGACGGGGATTTCCACCGACACCACTGCGAGTTGGGCGCCATTGGGCACATCCTGCTGCATCAGGACCTTGCGCACCACGGTCGGTGCCGCGGCGCTGAAGACCGGCTGCGTCCCAATCAAAGATGACGCAGCCATTGCGAGCACCGCACCGATAACAAGTTTACGCATCGTGTTTTCCCTCTCGATTGTCTTAAGGCTTAAGGCCGGTCTCCCCGACTTGGACGGACGCTAGCAAGTTTCGTAAGCCCACGGAACTGAAGAACGGATCACGCGCCCAACTGCCGCGCCATCCAATCCGCCGATTTCCCGCGATATTTGTAGAAGCGGTTATGGGCCACGTGATTGCCGTCCTCGATCATGAGGAGTTCGGTGGGGCCTTTGGTCTCGCGGGCGAGGCGTTGGGCATCTTCCGGCGGACAGAGCCGATCGAGCCCGGCGGCGATGACGAGAAGCGGGCATTCGATTTTCTGCGCCACGCCTTCCAGCGAGAGCGTGAAGGCTTTCTTTTTCGCTTCCGCTTCGCCGGCGCTGTGGCTGCGGCGAATATAGGCGTCGCGCGTGAGGCCCGGCAGCTTCTCCCATAGCGCGCCCCAATTGTAGGGGCCGCAATTGGCGATGGCTGCCTTGATGCGCTTCTCGAAAGCCACCGTGCGCGGCGCGTAATAGCCGCCCAGGCTGATGCCCCAGATGCCGATGCGGTCCGTGTCGACCTCGTCGTGCAGATTCGCCTTCAGCCAGTCGATGACGGGCGCGACGACATTCTCGTAATCGTGCCGAATCGGGAAATCATATTCCGCCTCGCCCTGCCCCGGCCCGTCGAAAGCGAGGATCGCCATTCCGCGGCGCAAGAAATCCATCTCGAAGGTGAGAAGCTCTTCCTTGGTCGAATCCAGACCCATGGTCATCAGCACGACCGGTGGGCGCTCGACATTTTTCGGTTTGCGGAATGTCGCGGCCAGGGTTTTGCCTTCATAGGGGATCAGCACACGCTCCCCGGGTGGGTCGATATGCGGCAGCGCGAGGTTGAGACAGTCCACCGCCTTCATGTGGGCGGCACGCATCTGCGCCATGTCCTGCACGAAGAGATATTTGGCAAAATGATAGGTGACAGCGGCGCGGCTGAGATGCTCGCCGGCACTGACGAAGTGTTCCGCATCCAGTGCCTCCTGACCCAGAGCTTCGTGCACGGCGGCGCGGGCCGACCAGGCGCGGCACCAATCGTCCCAGCTCGTAAGAGAGGACAGCACGTCGAGGAAATCGCTCGCCGCGACGCCATTGACCGTGAAGCGTGACAGAAAATTGGCGGCGTGATGCAGTCTCGGATCGGACAAGTTATCTCTCCGTTTTGGCGGCTCCTGCTGTAAGGCCGGCGCGCGGATTGTCAACTTGTCAGGGCGGGGATATGCGATAGACAGCGTCGCGCGAAACTGGGGCAGGTCTGTTGACGAAGGCGAGAGACGGATCACCGGGCCTCATCGGCCGCCGGGTTCTTCGCGTCGAAGATGGGCCGTTGCTCCGTGGCAAGGGACGTTTTGTCGACGACATTCGACTACCCGGTCTGTTGCATGCGGCGTTTTTCCGAAGTCCTTTCGCGCATGCTCGGGTAACAAAGCTCGATCTCGCCAGAGCTCGCAAACTTCCGAGTGTCCGCGCGGTCTTCGCCTATGAGGATTTGCGCCCTTATCTGACGTCCGACCGTATTCCCTTGGCGCTGCCCGTGGGTGCCATCCGTTTCGACGTGGACCCGTTGGTGCTGGCCCATGACGAGCTTTGCTATGTCGGCGAGCCGATTGCCCTTGTCGTGGCGGAGAGCCGCGCTATTACCGAAGATGCGGTGCAATTGATCGAACTCGAAGCCGATCCGCTTCCTCCCGTTCTTGATCCCGTCGCCGGACTTGCTCCCGGCAGCCCGCGCGCACGGCTGGACTGTCCCGACAATCTTGTCGCTCAGCATGTGCTGAGCTATGGCGATGTGGACGCAGCGTTTGCCAAGTGCGCACATCGCGTCGCCATGGGATTCCGCCTGCACAAGGGTATCGGCGGTTCGATCGAGACGCGCGGCGTGGTGGCGCGCTTCGATGCGGAAGAAGACCTGCTCACGGTGTGGGACGGAACGCAGATGCCGCACCGGGCGAAATCCATTCTGGTCGCGGCGCTCGGCCTCGGCGAACATCAGCTGCACGTGATAGCCCCCGATGTCGGCGGCGGCTTCGGGCCGAAAGCGCCATTCCATCCGGACGAGCTGGCGATTCCCGCAGCCGCCCTGGCGTTGGGGGTACCGATCAAATGGATCGAGGACCGCGTCGAGAATTTCACGGCGACCGTGGCCGAGCGGGTCCAGGACTGGGACATGGAGGCGGCCTGCGATGCCGACGGCCGCCTGCTCGCCGTAAGGGGAGCCCTGCGCCACGACCATGGTGCGAATACGCCTTATGGAGTCGCGCTGCCCTACAATGCGGCGACCAACATGATCGGACCTTATGTCCTGCCCGCCTGTCATTTGGTGGTTTCGCTGTGCCTGACCAATCTCACGCCGGCGGCGCCGACTCGCGGCGCGGGACGGCCGCAAGGCACCTTCGTCATGGAGCGTCTGCTGGACCGGATTGCCGACGAGATAGGCGTCACGCGCGACGAGGTGCGCCGGCGCAATCTGATTCCGCCCGAGCAGATGCCCTATGCGACTGCGGTGAAGCAGCGTGACGGCAGCACGATGACTTACGACAGCGGCGATTATCCGGAATGTCAGCGGCGCGCACTCGAAGCCGCGGGGTGGCGCGATTTCCCCGCGCGTCAAAAACAGGCGCGACGCGAGGGGCGTCGGATCGGCATTGGCCTCTGCAATTATGTCGAGGGAACCGGGCGCGGGCCTTTCGAGAGCGCGTCGTTACGCATCGCACGTTCCGGGAAGATCTTCATCGCCACGGGCGCGACCGCACAGGGCCAGGGCGTCAAGACCATGCTGGCGCAGATCGCCGGCGGCGTCCTCGGCATCGCGCCCGAGACGATTCACGTCACGGACGGCGACACGGCAGCCTCGCCGCTTGGCCTGGGCGCGTTCGCTAGCCGGCAGGTGGTGAATGCGGGCAATGCGGTTCATCGCGCAGCGAGCGACGTCGCGGCAAAGGCGATTCACGCGGCAGCGGCAATGCTGAACCTCGCGCCCGAAGACCTCGAGCTTGCGAATGGGCGCGTGAAGGCCAAGGGTATGCAGGGCGTCGAACTTCCCTTGAGCGAAATTGCCGACGCTTTGAGCGGAACACCCGGCATGGCGCTTCCCGGCAATTTGGCACCGGGTCTGTCCGCTTCGGTGGATTTCCAGCCCGAGGCGATGACCTATACCAACGGCACGCATGTCTGCGAGGTGGAAGTCGACACGGCCACAGGCGATGTGAGGCTGGGCCGTTACGTCGTCATCCATGATTGCGGCACAATGATCAATCCGATGATGGTCGAGGGACAGGTTCTCGGCGCCGTCGCGCATGGCATCGGCGCGACGCTGCTGGAATGGATGCGCTACGATTCGAGCGGGCAACCGCTGACCGCGAGTTTCGCCGATTATCTGCTGCCGACCGCGGACATCATGCCGCGCATCGAAATCCACCACATGGAGTCGCCCTCGCCCTTCAATCCGCTGGGCGTCAAAGGCGCCGCGGAAAGCGGCACCATCGGCGCGCCTGCCGCGATCGTATCTGCGATAGAAGACGCGCTCAGACCGCTTGGCGTGAGGATCACGGATCTACCGGTCACGCCCGCGCGCCTCTTGGCGCTAATCCAGGAGGCAGAAGGCAAGAAGCGTTAGTGCGTTGAATGCTGCTGCCGGAACCAAGACGCTCGCATCGGCTTGAGCACGAACAGGGCGAGAATGGCTGTCAGCCCGTCCAGCACGATGATTAGCCAGAATACCGGGAACCAGCTTCCCGTCGCATCGTGCATCATGGCCGCCACCGGACCACCGAGAACCGACCCGACGCCCTGCGCGATATAAAGAAAACCGAAATTCGTCGTGGCATGCTTGGTGCCGAACGTGTCGGTCAGCGTTGAAGGAAACAGTGAGAAAATCTCGCCCCAGCCGAAAAACACGACGCCCGACATGATCGCGAACAGGGCCGGATTGTCCCTGGTGACGAGCATCACCCAGACCGCCACAGCTTCCATGCCGAAAGCGATAAACATGGTGTTCTCGCGGCCGATATTGTCCGACACCCAGCCGAAGAAGGGCCGCGTCAATCCGTTGGCGATACGCTGCAGCGTCAGGGCAAAGGGCAGCGCCGCCATGCCGGCGATCGCCACCTCCGCGATGCCGAAATCGCGCATGACGGGGCCGAATTGCGACACCACCATCAGGCCGCCCGTCGACATCATCGTCATCATCGCGAACATCAGCCAGAAGATCGGCGTCCGCAGCATCTGCAAAGGCGAATAATCCCTGGCTGCGCCGACAAGCGGCATGGAAGCGGCGCGAAGGCGGATTTCATCGGGCCGCGGAGCGCGCAGTCCCAACGCGGCGCATACCCCAACCGCACCCAGAAGCACGCCGAAGGTGATCAGCGTCGGTCGATGGCCGGAGGACCTCAGCATCATGTCGATGGGAAAGGTGGTCACGATGGCGCCGAAGCCGTAACCCGCCGCCGCGAGGCCCACGGCGAAACCGCGCCGGTCGGGAAACCATTTCACCATCAGGCCGATGATGCCGATATAGACGATGCCTGTGCCGAAGCCACATAAGCCGCCATACGAAATATAGAGAGCCCATGGGGTCGTCGCCTGGGCCGACAGAACAAAGCCGAGCCCGGTCAGAGCGGCGCCGGTGGCGATCAGGAATTTTGGACCGAAGCGATCCACGAGCCAGCCCTGCAAAGGCGCGAGCCAGGTCTGCAGTACGATGAGCACCGAAAAGGTGATCTGGATCGCGGGCAGGCTCGCCCCCGTCGCCGCCTGGAACGGCGCGACAAACAATGTGCACACATATTGCGGGCTCGAGATCGACATCATCGCGATCAAGCCGAGGACAAGCTGAATCCATCGGGTTGCCGGAATGGCCGGTGCAACCTCACGCGCATCCGCGGCGGATGCTTCTTTCGCTAATGACATGCTGCCCCTCGACCGATTGCTCTGTGGCCGGGAGCTTATGCCAAGGACGCGCCAAACCCCAACCGGTGAAACCGTCGCAGTGGGCTTGGAGATCAGATCGGCTCAACCGCAAGAATGGTGATGGGCGTGGCAGGCTGGCGGTTCTCGAGCATCACCACGTCGCCGATCCGCGCACCCATCATGGCAGAGGCAAGCGGTGCAACCCAGCCTATGCGTCCCGCCTTGGGATCGGATTCATCCTCGCCGACGATCTCGAGGGTTTCCGGCGGCCCGTCGCCGCGCCGGAACGTAACCCGCGAACCGAAGCGCACCTCGTCGCTGTCGGTTTCAGGCTCGAGCACACGGGCTGTTTCCTTGCGGGCTGTCCAGTAACGCAGATCGCGCAGCAGCCTGTCCTTGATTTCCCCGATCGGAGATTCCGCGATCATGGCATTCAGATCGTCGATCGTCTGCTCGATCCGCTCGAGGCCGCGTGCGGTGACCAGATTGGGATGGGAGCTCAATTTGAATTCGGGTGGCGGCTCCGGTGCCAACTGATCTTCTTCCCGGACGAAGGCGCGACTCATGGATGTTCCTCTCGGCCCCCGTACTCAACGCACTAGCTGGCGCATCGTTTCATTTTACATGCCTTCAAGCGCCCTTAAATACCGGCAGCCGCTTCTCGCGAAACGCCCTCACACCCTCGGCAAAATCCTGGGTCTTGCCCGCAAGCGATTGAAGCTCGGCTTCCAGTTCGAGCTGCTCTTCATAGCCGTTGTCCAGACTGTCCCAATAAGCCCGGCGAATGAGGGAGAGCGTCGCGGTGGGCCGCTGCGTGAGCTCGTTCGCGAGCGCTTTCGCCGCATCCAGCAGGTTCTCATCGTCGTGGACCTGGTTGATCAGGCCCCAGCTCAGCGCCTTCTCCGCGCCCACCCGCTCCGCGAGGATCACAAGCTCCTTGGTCCGCGCCATGCCGATAATCCTCGGGAGCAGCCAGGGCGCTCCTCCGTCCGGAACCAGACCGATGCGCGAAAAGGTCAGCTGGAGGAACGCCGACCGCGCCGCAAGGATCACATCGCTCATCAGTGCGAGGCAGAGACCGAAGCCGAGCGTCGGGCCATTAATTGCGACGAGCAGGGGCATCTTGAAATTGCGCATCTGCCGCAGCACCGGATAATAGCTCGTGCGCAGCACGCGCCCGAGATCGCCCTGCCGCAGAATGTCGTCCGGTCCGGTGGTGGTGAGGTTCGCCCCGGAACAGAAGGCGCGGCCCTCGCCGGTCAGGATCGCGCAGCGGAAGCCATGCTCCGGTTTTTCAACGTGCGAGAGCGCTTGCGACAAGCCTCCCATCATGCGGGGCGAAATCGCGTTGAGCGTTTTCGGATCATTCAGGCGGATGATCGCGACACGTTCTTCCGCTTCCACCGTGATATCGTCGAATGCGGTCATCTTGCTCATAGGCGCCTCATCTCGAAAGCGTTTCGGTGCAAGCATGCGCTTCATAGGCGGTGACGAATTCCGGAGACGTCCGGCGGAGGCGCTCCAAATCGACTCGCCCGGAACGCGTAATGTAGCTCATGGCGAAGTCGAGCGGCGCAAGACCCATA
The DNA here is from genome assembly GCA_035318785.1 of Micropepsaceae bacterium. Lineage (GTDB taxonomy): Bacteria > Pseudomonadota > Alphaproteobacteria > Micropepsales > Micropepsaceae > CAIYRG01. Next base: position 38,349 of record DATHDZ010000254.1, on the reverse strand, counting down.
TGGTCGGCAAAATGCTCGTACCATTCGGCGCTCGCGTTCGCCGCCGCAATGAGTTTCTGCACCGCGGGTTTGCGCGCCGCTTCATACGCGGCGAGAGCGGCCGGAACGTCTGCGGCGTGGCTTTCCAGCGCCCGCGCAAGAGCGATCGCATCCTCCATCGCCAACCGCGTGCCCGAGCCGATCGAAAAATGCGCGGTATGCAGGGCGTCCCCCAGCAGCACGCGATGGCCCACGGACCAGCGTTCGTTCCAGACTTTCGGAAATTGCCGCCAGATCGATTTGTTGGAGATCAAAGACGCGCCGGCCAGCGCATCCGCGAAGATGCGCTCGCAAAAAGCGCGAGCCGCGTCCGAGTCCATCGCATCGAGGCCGCATCGCAAGAACGTCGATTCATCGGTTTCGACGACGAAGGTGCTCATGCCGGGCGCGTGACGATGGTGATGCGCGTTGAAGACCCCATCCGGTGTGCGGATGAACGTATGGCTGAGCGCATCGAAGCGCTTTGACGTGCCATACCAGGCGAAGCGGTTGGTACAGAATTCGATGCTCGTGCCGAAATCCGTCTCCTTGCTCTTGCGCAGGACGGAATTGGCTCCGTCGGCCCCGACGATGACATCGGCCTCGCCGAGTTCATCGACGGAGGCGATGCCGCGCCGATAGAGCGGTTCGATTCCGGCCGAGCGTGCTCGCGCTTGAAGGATCTCGAGCAGGCGTAGGCGGCCAATTCCGGCATAACCCATTCCGTCGATGCGAATTTCCTCGCCGTTGAGATAAAGGATGCTGTCGCTCCAGAATTCGAGCGAGGACTGCATGGCGGCCCATGTCTCCGAATCTTCCCGTTTCAGGAATTCCAGCGCCCGCTCCGAGAAAGCAAGGCCAAAGCCGAACGTGGCGTCGGGGGGATTCTGCTCGACGATCTCGACGTGAAAATCCGCGCGCGCTCGCTTCAGCAAGTAACCCAGATAGAGCCCCGCGGGCCCCGCACCGACAATGACCACGCGCAAGGGTGTCTTGCGCATGTCACATCTTGCAAAGCGTGGCGCCCGTGGAATCTGACAGGCTCGCCATGATTTCTCTGGGGATCGGCTGCGCCTTGATCTTTCCCGGATGATCCGGATCGGCAGTCGCCCAGACCCGCTTCTCGAAACCCTCCACCGCGAGTTCGCCCGCTTTCAGAATGCGGTGGCGCACCGTGAAGCTGGAACGGCCCCACTCACCCGCTTCGCTCTCGACGATGATCTCATCATCGAAACGGCAGGGAGCGAGAAACCGTGTGCCCTGCTCCACCAAAGGCAGCCCGAGAATGCCGTAGCTCTTGCGCATTTCCGAAGGGGAAAGCCCCGTGCGCGCAAACAAGAGCCCCGTGCTGGTATCGAAAATGACCAGAAATTGCGGATAGAAGACGATTCCCGCCGGATCGCATTGTCCCCATTCGATGGTAAGCGTGCGGCGATTGATGAGAGCGGTCATGCGCCCATCCTGCATGGATTCTAGGCGAAGACCAACAGCGCGCCGCCATAGATCACAAGCCCGACAAGGAGCGCCATCACGCAATAGCCCATGATGTCCTTGATACCGAGTCCGGCAATAGCCAGCACGGGAAGCGCCCAGAAAGGCTGGATCATATTCGCCGTCTGCTCGCCCATTGCAGTGGCCATGGCGGTGAGCGCCGGATCAACACCGAGATTTACGGCCGCGGGAACCATGAAAGGACCCTGCACCGCCCAATGGCCGCCGCCCGAAGGCACGAACAGGCTGATGATGTTCGACGAGATGAAGGACCAGAAGGGCAGAGTCCGCTGCGTCGAGAACGCGACGAAAGCTTCGGCGATGACCGCCGCCAGACCGGTGCCGGTCATCATGCCCATGATGCCGCCATAGAGCGGAAATTGCAGCAGGATCGGCCCCACCGTCCGGGCCGCTTTGTTGAAGGCTCGCACATAGCGGATCGGACGCCAATGGAAGATGAGCCCCAGCATCAGCGCGATGAAAATCATGCCATTGATGTCGAGCGTGAAACCGCGCGTGACGATGATGTTCCCCTCATAGGCGAGGCCCATGGCGACAAGCAGCAGCGTGAACAGCGGCGTATTTTCCAGCACATTGGCAAAATTCCTGGGCTGCGACTCGGGTTCGGGGGAAGCGTCCTGGCGCTTCAGGAGCTCCGGGTCGACGCGTTTCATTTCCGCTTCGCTGGGCGCGATGGCAACCAGCATCAACGGGATCAGGCAGAAGACGAGGATGGTCGGAACGAGATTGTAAGCGGTGAAGATCGTCTCGTTCAGTCCGGCCGTGCGTCCCGTCACCTTCTCGATGATGTTGAGAGCGCTGCCCGGCGTCGCGGAAGCAAGCGCGATGGAGCTTGAAAGACCCGAGGCCCAAACCATGTTTCCCATATAGGCGACCGCGACCAGCAGACCGAAATCGACATTGCGAATGCGCTTGGCCATCTCGCGCGCCAAGAGGGCGCCTACCACCAGACCAAATCCCCAATTCAGAAAATTGGCGAAAGCGCCGACCAGGAACAGCGTGACGACAGCGCCCGATTGACGCGCCGGAATCGCGGCGACGCGTTCAAGGACACGTCTGACCGGCGGCGCGTCGGCGAGCGCTACGCCGGTCGACAGGATCAGCGCCATCTGCATGGCGAAGGCGAGTATCGCCCAGATGCCGTCATACCAAGAGGTGACGATCTTGACCGCGTCCGCTTGCGTCCAGATGAGCGCGGCGGCAGCCGTCACGAAGGTCAGAATCAACGCATAGATATAGGGATCGGGAATATAACGTTCGGCATAGTGAACGAAGATGCGGGTGAGGCGGCGCAGCATGATGCCTCTACTCGACGCCGTATTTTTTCTTCATCGCGTCGAAGAAGCCTTCGCGCCGCAATTCTTCGACCAGACTTGCATCGACATAATCGGCCGCATTGGTGCTTTTCACCGGTGTGCCGAAAGCGGGGAGCTCCTTCAGCATCGTCTCGGCGCCGGTTCGCGAGGGCGTCGCATCGCGTGGCACGCGAGCCTTGAAATCATCATAGGTCGCCTGGATAATTGCGGGCGAGAAATCCTTGAACTCCCTAGCAAGAACGGCTTTCGCGCGCGGAGCATCGGAAAGCGCGACATAGATGGCTTCGACATAGGCGCGCAGAAAGTCCTTCACCGCACCCTTGTGCGCCGCGAGATAATTCCGGTCGGTCACGATGGCGGTGAAAATCCAAGGCAGATCGGCTTTCAAATCCACCAGCAGCGGCAGGCCTTCACGCTGCGCTTGCGTATCGGCCGGCTCGTTCAAGGCGGTCGCGGCGAGCGCGCCCGATGTCAGGGCGTCGAGGCGTTTCAGCGTGCCACCCGCTTCGACGACCGACACGTCAAGGCGCGTCAGCCCGAGCTGTTTCAGCGCCATGGAAGCGGCGCTGTCGGGTTCGGACCCGAAGGCGCTGATGCCGATCTTCTTTCCCTTCAATGCCGCGGCGCCGGTGATTCCTTTCGCCCCGAAGAAGCGGAAGCTCATGGTGTTGGCGCCCGACGCGATGAGGCGATAATCGCCGTTCTTGTTATTCGCATCGATCACCGCGGAAAGTCCCACGGTCATCGCCTGCAGCCGGCCGGCGCCCACCTCGGAGAGCCCGCGGCTACCGCCATCGGTGTTCACGATCTCGACATCGAGGCCCCGCGCCCTGAAGAGACCCGCCTCCTGCCCCATCCACAAAGGGAGCATGTTCACCGTGGGCGCCGCGATACCGACCTTGAACGGAGTCGCAGGAGCCGCGCCTGCCGGACCGGCAGCGCCAAGGAAAACCATAGCCGCAGCGAAAAACGCCATCGCGCGGATCGAGCGGCTTGGATTCATATTTCTCCCCTGGCTGCTCCCATAACAAGGAAAGCGCGCGCAAGCCAGCGCCCAAAGGGGTTCAAATCGGGGCAGCAAAGCTCCTACACTGGTACAAGCCCCAGACGGGACTCGGATTCGGGAGGAGTTTTGATGCCGGTGATAACGAAAAGCTTGATGGTTCTGGGCGCAGCGCTCGCGCTGGCCACAAGCGCATACGCTGCCAGCGGCCCGATCGTCGTGCACGATATGTCGCTCGACATGGCGAAGGCCGCCGCGGAAGCAACGCTCTCCGAATGCCGGAGCAAGGGCTTTCATACCGCCGCCGTCGTCGTGGACCGCGCGGGTCAGGTGATCGTGACCCTGCGCGACGAACTCGCAACGTCCCAGATGACGGAGATGTCGCGGCGCAAGGCCTATACCGCGCGCATGTTCCGCCGATCGACGCTCGAATGGGCGAAGCGCACGCATGACGACCCATCAATTGCGGCCCAACGCGATCTGCCCGATGTGCTGGCCTTGGCGGGCGGCGTCCCGATCAAGATGGGCGAGGAGACCATCGGCGCGGTCGGAAGCGCGGGTTCGACTCTGGAACAGGACGATACTTGCGCCCGCACCGGCGCGGCAAAAGCCGAAGCGATGATGAAATAATCCGCGTTTTTCTCGGCACGCAGACCGAGAACGAACGCAAAGGCTCCTACTCGACGCCGCAAGCGGACAGACCGGAATTCCGAGCGGTCTGATCCCTAAGCCCTATGCGATGCGCGCCGGCGCGATGTGATCCCTGGTGATCGATTTGATATTCGGCGTGCCGGTCAGCTGCATCACGATGTAGAGGTCGTCGCGCAAATATTCCAACACGCTCTGCGCGCCGAGATGTCCGCCGAGCGCCAAGCCGTAGAGGATCGGCCTGCCGCACGCGACCACGTCCGCGCCGAGCGCCAGTGCGCGGAACACGTCCTGTCCGCGCCGGATCCCGGAATCGAAAATGATCGGCACGCGACCCTTTACAGCATCGGCGATACGCGGAAGCACGCTGATCGCGGCGGGCACGCCGTCCAGCGCTCGGCCACCATGATTGGACACGTACACCGCGTCGATGCCGCGCTCGACTGCCTGCATCGCGGTCACCGGCGACATCACGCCTTTGACGACCACCGGCAGCCCTGTCTCCTGCTTAATCCAGAGCATGTCATCCCAATTGAGGTCGACCTTGCGCACGCCCATCATCTGCGCCGCTTTGACCGCGTCGCGTTCATTCAGGGGCGCGTTGCCTTTCCCGAGGGACACGGGAATGCGGAAATCGTTGCGGATGTTGTTGTCGCGCGGATAGGCCAGCGTGGAATCGATGGTGGGGACGATCGCGGTGTAGCCCGCGGCTTTGGCGCGGAGGATGACCTCGCGCGCATAGCCCCGGTCGGCGGGGAAGTAGAGCTGCATCCATTTCGGCCCGGGATTGGCCATCGCCACTTCTTCGAGGGGCACGTTCGACTGCATGGAAAGGATCATCAAGGTCTTCATCGCGGCCACCGCTTGGGCGGTGCCGATTTCCTTGGAGACATGCGCCAGGCCATGGCTTCCCATTGGAGGCACGATGATGGGGAACGGAAGCTTGTGGCCCAATATGGTCGCCGACAGATCGGGCTTCAGCACGCCGGAAAGGAAATGCGGCTCGATGCCGACCGCTTCCATCGCGCGCAAATTCTCGCGTTTGGTATATTCCGCGCCGGAGCCACCGAAAATGTAGCCGTAGCCGCCTTTGGGCAGAATCTTTTCCGCCTCGATCTCAAGCTCGGCAGTGTTGATGATCTTCAGCTTCTTCACTTCGGTGCCACCGGAGTATTGGATTTTCTCATCGCCGGGCAGCACGCTGCCGCCACGCGCTTCTCCGGGGCCAGCCGCGGCGACTTGCGTCGTCTGGGCCAAGGCCGGTGTCGCCGCCGCCACGGCTGCTGCCGCCAAGGTTCCCGTCACAAGAAAATCGCGCCGCTGCACGTCCATGAGTCCCTCCCGTTCCATCGCGCCCGATGAGCGCGAACCGGCCGGCACTCTAGCCGAAAATGACGGATTGGCCGATGCGAATTTAGGAAACGGGGGTGAAGCGCTTCTCCAAGCGATCGAGAAGCGCGCTCTCATCCAGACCCAGGGTCTTGAGCCGCCCGGCGCGAGCCAGGACCGCGAGACCCGTCACCGCGGCCGCGGCAAGTACAACATCGGCCTGATCGTCTCGCGTTCTCAAGGTGCCACGGCCGGCTGCTTCGGCAAACGCCGTCAATGCCGCTATCAGCTTGCCGTTGAACAATCTTTCCGCTTCGGGAGGCGCATCGGCGCCTTCCAGCGTCGCGGTGGCAGCCGGCAGCGCCCCGCTCACACGCATGATGTCGAGCGCAGCCTTCGCAGCCGCGGCAAACGCTCCGGGTCCTCCTTCCCTGCCCGCGGCCGATTCGCGCACAGCCCGCGCGAGGCTGCCCATGTCCTCGGCGGCGAGTGCCAACACCAATTCGGCGCGGTTGCGGAAATATTCATAGACGGAGGCGGGAGCGTAGCCCGCCTCCCCGGCAACGGCCCGCAAGGAGAGATCGCCGGCGCCTTCGCGGGTTGAAACGCGCCGCGCGGCTTCCAGGATCGCGCTGCGGTTGGCCGCGCGCTGGCGGCTACGCCTTTCGATACGGCGGGAAAGCGCTTCGCTCATGGGCGCATGATAAGCGATTCTCCCAGCGCGGTTTCATGCGATGTGCGTCGCGCGGCCGCGCCAAGCAAAACGGCCCGCGGGGCGTTGCCCCGGGGCCGTTCGAACGCCAAGCCGCGGAGGCTTATTTCGGGTGCGCTGTCTTATAGGCCGCGGCAGCCGTATTGTATTGCTTGCCGACCGTTTCCTTCAGCTTCTGATTGGCGTCGCCTTTGGCCTCGATCGCCTTCTTGATGGCGGGGTCGAGGGCCTTCTTCTCGTCCTTTGCTTGATCGGTCTGCGCCTGCAGGTCGGCGAGCAGGCAGCTCTGGTAATCGTCGGAGGCCTTGATGAAGGCCACCACGTCCTTGTTCGCCTGGACCAGGTCGGACACGCTTGCGGTCCTGCCATTGGGGACGACAGGGGCAATCGGCGCACTGCACCGGTCTTGCGCAAAAGCCGGCGCGGCCAGCATGACGAAAGCGATGGTCGACAGGCAAATTCGACGGGTCATTCTCGTGCTCCTTAGGATCCCAGGCCCTCAGGGCGCGATATAGAGCACAAAAAAAGAAGGCCCTCAAAGTTAATTTCCCGCCCGGAAAGTTAGCTTCGCTGGAGCGCCACGGCCAAACCTTCCACCGGGGATTTGGCTTCCTGACGCGGAGAACAGTCGAGCAGCCCCATGACTTGCAGACCCGACCCGGCCGCCTCTTCGCGCAAATAGGCTTCAGCGTGGCGGTAGCGGCGTTTGGGGCCTAGTTCGAAGCCATCCCCGGGCTTTTTTTCCACCGTGAAGAGGAAAAAGCCGCCATGCTTAAGACGGTTGCTGGCGCCCGCGAAAAGGGGCCGAAGGTCGCCGAGATAGACAAGCGTATCCGCAGCCAAGATCAGGTCATAGGACAGCGCGGTATTCGCGAGCGCTGTCTCCACATCCTCAACCGCAAGACCGTCATAAATGCCCCGGTCTCTCGCCCGAGCGATCATGCGTGGCGAAAGGTCTACGCCGTCGAGACGGCGCGCAAGGTCGCGGAATGCTTCGCCGGTCAGTCCCGTGCCGCAGCCAAGATCGAGGATATCGAGTTCACGAGCGGTGATACCAACCAGATCGGCCAAACCGCGCAAGATGAGATGGGCGCGGTAAGAAAGCTCGCCCAGCATCTTGCGCTCGTAATCGGCCGAGAACTGATCGAAGAGATGGCGGATATACCCCGGCGCGGAGCGGTTAGCCCGGCGCATCGCCTCGACCTCGGAGATTTTCTGCGCGGCACGCGGAGTGAAGGGTGAGTCCGTCGCGGCAAGTTCGGAGAAAATCTCCTCCGCGCGCTCGGCCTCGCCGGCGTCAAGCCAGGCGCAGCCCAACGCGTAACGCGCCGCGACAAATGTGGGCTCAAGCCTCAGCGCGCGCTGAAACTCGGCGATGGCCGTGGGCAAATGGCCTAAGGCAAGGAGCGCTTCGCCAAGCGCAAAACCCGCTTCGGCGATGCCCGGCGCCAACGCCGCCGCCTCGCGCAGGACTTGCAAGGCTTGTTCGGCATCGTTCGCTGCCAGGAGCGCTCGCCCGAGGGCAATCCTGGTCAGCAATCCGCCGCGACCGGAGCGGAGCTGCGATTGCAGAAGCGCCACAGCGCCGCTGGCGTCGCCCGCCGCCATCCGCGCGTTGGCCATGCCTATCGCGTCGGGAATCAATTTGTCGTCCGGATCGGGTTTCATCTCACGGCTCTGACGCGACAAGAGCCGATAGGGGTTCATTGCCCAAATTGCAAAGGGGCAGCTGAGAGTGAACGTTCCGCCCGATCAGGTCGATCGGTGCCGATTCATGGAGACTGCCGGTCCCGCCGCCCAGGAATCGGAAAGCGGCACGCCATGTTTTTCGATTTCCAAGCTGGCATGGGCATAGCCCTGCGCGATGGCGCGGTCGAAAGACTTCCAGTCGCGCATACCGATGCCGCCGAGCGGCGGCTCGAAGAGAAAATCGGCCTGCTCGCGGACGTTGCGCCGCTGCAGATCGCTGCCGACGGTCCCGGCGCGCATCAGAATGGAGATGATGGAGGGAGAACCGTGCATGCGCTGCTTGATGAGCGACCAGATGGAGCGCTCGCCATAACGCTCGTCCTCTGCGTGAAGATCGATCTCACCGGCGACATCCACTGCAATGATCGGCCCTCTGGCTTCGGCGGCCATCACGTCTACCGGCAGGTTGTTCATGACGCCGCCATCGACCAGAAGCTGACCGCCTTCGGTGACGGGCGGCAGAATTCCCGGCAGGGCGACACTGGCGCGAAGAGCGCGCCACAAAGGCCCACTGCGATGCACATAATCGCGCCCCGTGGTCAAATTGGAGGAGACGCAAAAATACGGCTTGGGCAGGTCTTCGATCCGCATATCGCCGAAATGCTTCTGCAGGAGAGCGCTCACTCGCGCGCCACGGAACAGCGCGATCAGGGGAAGCGTGAAATCCGAGAGCGGCTTGTTCACGACGAAGGCGTCGCGCACCCGTTCGGTCAGTTCTTCGACGCCCCATTCCATCGCGACGCCCGCAGCGACGATACCGCCCATGCTGGTCCCACCGACATAATCGAATGGCACGCCTGCCTCTTGCAGCGCTTTCAACACGCCGATATGGGCAAAGCCGCGCGCGCCGCCTCCGGCCAGCACGATATTCACCGCAGAGCCCGCAACAAAGCGCGCAAGCCGCTTCAAATCGGCGGAGTTTCCCGCGCGCACATGATGATGCGTGCCAAAAAGATCGCTGCGAAGCTCGATATGTTGCGGCAACCCGCGTTTGGTTGCGTCTTCGGCATGGAGCAGCAGAAGTTCCGGCGTCGCCGCCATCTCGCGTTTGAAGAAGCGCCGCTCGAAGGGGTGCAGCGGCATGGTGTGATCGGCGCGTGCGATCAGCATCACGCGGTCCGCTTGGCGGAGACAGAAACTCGTCCAGGTGCTGTCGGGCTGATCGCCCTGATAGAAGACCACATCATGCTCGGCTTCGAACCGGTTGAACCACTCGGTCGTTTCGTCGCTGGCCGAACTGTCGAGCACCGCAGCCTTGGCGCCCATCTTCATCAAGACCTCGGCCATGCTGCGGACGACCGGGTCGCCGTCAAGGCCACGTTGCAGCGGGATCATGGCGAAAGTTTTGGGACGCGTGCGCTGATGCGCGCCGCGGGTCGTCTCCCTCAAGCGGCGCACCACGATCTTCAACAGATTGAGCATGATGCGGGGATAACGAGTCAGCAGCATGTCGAATGCGGCGGGCCCGACGCGCAAGAGTTCCGTGTCGCGCAAAGCCACCAATGTCGCAGAGTGGGATTCGCCCGTAAGGAGCGACATTTCCCCCACCGTTTCCCCTGCCGGGACGGTAGCGACCAGCCGTTTGGGGGAATTGCCGTCGGAGACGAACACACCGAGCGAGCCGGTCACGACCAAGAACACGGCACGATCGTGCTCCCCGTCTCGCGCCAGCTGAGTCCCACCTGGCAAGCCGAACCAATCGGCTTCCGCCAGCAAACGGCGCAACGCGGCATCGCCGATGTCGTCCAGAAGCCCGAAGCTCTTCAGCCGCTGTCTCAGCGATCCCGGAAAGAAGGATTCATTACCGCTACGGAAAGGCGAGAGCAGGGCCATTTCGATCGATCTTGCGATATTGGGGTTCATCTTACCAAGCTGTCCATCCGCCGTCCGTCGTTACCACCGCGCCCGTAACAAAGCTCGAGGCAGGACTTGCCAAAAATAAGACCGGTCCGCCGATCTCTGCCGCTCGACCGGTACGCCCGAGCATGGTGCGCGCCGCGAGGCGTCCGGCGAATGCCGGATCGCGCGAGGTCGTCTCATCGGTGGGAAACGGCCCCGGGGAGAGCGCATTGACGCGCACGCCTTCAGGACCGAGTTCGGCCGCCAGATGGCGGGTGAGCTGAACGAGACCCGCTTTCGCAGCGCCGTAATGGGGAGGGCTCATCTGGTCCGGGGAGCTATAGAGCTTCGGATCGGGGCTGACCGAAGCATACATGGTCGCCACGTTGATGACGCTCGCATCGCCCCATTTCGCCGCCGCGCGCGTCAAAGCCGGACGCGCTGCGCGGATGGCCTCGAAGGAAGCCGTCACGGCGCTGCGATGCGCGCTGTCGAAATCCGCAGGGGTCACGTCGGCGAAGCTTTTCGGGGTCATGGTGACGGCGTTGTTGATCAGAATGTCCAGTCGCGGCCGGGCGGCGAAAAAACGTCTCACCGTGTCGAAATCCATCATGTCGAAGCTGGCGCATTCGGACTCGATCCCGCTTCTTGCAAGCTCGGCGGCGAAAGCCTCCAGTCGAGCCAGATTGCGGCCGTTCAGAATGAGCGTTGCTCCCGCATGGCCGAGGGCGAGAGCCATCTCGCGTCCAAGATGGCCGGCGGCACCGGAGAGAAAAACAACGCGCCCATCGAGCCGGAAGAGATCCTGCGCGCTCATTGCGGCGGCCATCGGGCGGGATTGAGGAAGGTTGCGGGCAGACGCGGCGCACCGGCTGCGATGGTGGCACAATCCTCAACGGACAGAGGAGGATAGCTGCACAACCTCAGATTCTCGTCGAGCTGAGCCTCGGTCTCCTGACCCACCACGACGCCGTCGATCCAACTCTGTCCTCGGGCGAAAGCGAGGGCGAGATCCGCGACGCTGTCGCGGCGGAAGGCCTTAGCAGTTTGCGTCAGCCAGGCGACCGTCGCCGGCGCATCCACGCCGGAAATGCGCGGCCAGATTTTTGGATCGCCGGCGGTGAGAACTCCCTGAAGAAATACGCTCCGGGCGTGAACGGTCACCGAACGGCGGGCTTCCAGCCCCGCGATGAGTCCACTTTCGCGCCAACGCCAATCGAGAATGTTGAAGGGTAGCTGGATATGGGTGACAGCCGCCTCGCTGAGCGCCGCAAGGGCTTCGGCCGGTGTTTGCGCCGAGATGCCGAGGGCTTGGATTGTCCCGTCCGCCATATGCTCTTGCAGGCGGCGCCAAATCGCACCGCCATGGGAGGCAATCTGCTCCGCACGATGTAGCAGCACGCAATTCAGGGTCTGGAGGCGCAGCGCGGCGAGGGATTCCGCGACACTCTGATCGACCGCAGCGCAGACAGACGCCGGCGTTGCATCTGGCGCAAGGTCGTTTAGGGGATCGAGCTTGGTGATCGTGCGGACCGCCCGCCGGCCAGCAAGAGCCGCGCCCAGGCGTTCTTCCGCATCGCCATAAGATCGCGCCGTATCGAAGACCGACACTCCAGCATTCGCTGCCCGTCGCACCAGGCGCAGTGCCGTATCCCGCGGGGGTTTGCCCGTGCGGTTGGTCGCGCCATACGATAGGCCAAGCTGCACCGAACCCATGACGAGTTCAGCGGGTCGGCCGGTGCGCATAGTTCCCCCTCCCTCGCGCTTCGACTACGCGCACAGCCTCGTCTACCGTGGTAAAGGTCTGGTTAAGCAATGACCCAGGGTCTCATTTGAATATCGCAATGACGCGTCTTGGCACTCTCCTTGTGGCTTTTGCGCTCGCAGCCTGCGCCAGCGCACCTGTGCCAAAGGCTCCGCCGTCCTTGGAGGTCCAAGTCGGAGCGCTCAAGGAGCGGCTGTTTGTCCTGGTGGAGGCGGAGCGCCATCGGCTGAATGATCGCGCCAAGCCGCTCATCCTTGATCCCGAACTGATGCGGGCGGCGCAAACTCACTCGGAAGATATGGCGAAGAAACGCTCCTTCGACGTTGGAAACCCCGACGGCAATCTTGCTGTGAACACGTTGCTTGCAGACCCGAAATTCCGCGGCTTCGTCGGCGAGAATTCCGCCGCACAATATTTCACCCCGAGGGCCGGATTCGATCCCGACACCTATGCACGCGGCTTCCTCGACATCTGGCTGAAGAGTCCCGATCACAGGACGAACCTGATGTACGAAGCGTTCGACAAGACGGGCATAGGCATCGCGGTGAACGGAGACGCGATCTATGCGGCGGAACTCTTCGCCACCGATCTAGGCCTGCCTGAACCGCAATGATTCCCCCATTGACCGAGCCCGTCTCCATCGCCAGCTACCGGGAGTTCTGGCCCTTCTACCTGCGCGAACATGCAAAGGCCGAAACCCGCCTTTGGCACATCATCGGAACGGGAGCTGCGAGTGTGCTCCTGGTGGCAGCACTCGTTACCTTCAGTTACGAGCTCTTCTTTGGCGCTCTGATCGCAGGGTATGGCCCCGCCTGGTTCGCCCATTTCTTTATCGAGAAGAACCGGCCGGCGACCTTTCGCTATCCCTTATGGTCGCTGGTCTCCGACTACCGCATGGCCGGCGCTTGGCTGACCGGCAGCCTTGGCCATGAGCTGGATAAAGCCGGCGTGGCGCATAACGAGCCACAGCCAAGCTAACCCGCCATTAACCCAGTTCTGCAATTTTAGCGCGCGGACGGTTTTGGATGTCCCCAATTAATCTGTGGTTGCGTTGTTAACGATCCTTTACACAACATATGGCGGTCTTTACCTTTTCTAGAGGGGTTGGCGTCGCCACGCACGAGATGAAGCATACACTTCCCTGGAATGTAACAGGCATCCCGCCAGAAGCGCGGGAAGTTGCTCGCGCGGCCGCCGGCCGTGAGGGTATGCCCGTCGGCGAATGGCTGACCCGGCGCATACTTTCCGAAAGTGCGAGGGCGGAAAATCCGCGGGCCGAAAACGTGCGGGCCAAAGCGGCTATCGAAACGCCGGAAGAACTGGTGCCCCCTTACCGCTATGCACGGGACGAGGACGTATCGCGCGACCGCGACGATCTCGCCGCGAGGGTGGCGCGCAGCGAAACGGAAACCGACAGCGCATTCCGCCGGATCGATGATGCGTTGCGCACCATGGCGCGGCGCGTTGAATTGAGCGAGCGCACCCAGACCGACGCCCATCGCGCCATGAGTTCGGCGGCTGCCGAGATCAACGCAGCGGCGCGCGATCAAGCGCAGGCATTCCAGCTTCTCACGAAAAGAATCGACAGCATCGAACGCCAGACAGATAGTGCTGCGCTTCGCGACGCGGTGCGCGCCCTGCATCAGGGCTTGTCGCGTCTGACCGATCAGATCGCGAAGACGACGACCGACTCCACCAGTCAAATCGCGACGCTCGCCGCCAACATCGAAGTGCTGGCAGGCAGGATCGCGAATGCAAGCGAGGAATCGCTGCGCCTTGAGCTATCCGTAGAAGACCGCTTCGCGGGGTTCGACGAACGCATCAATCATACCGAACATCGAATCGCATCGTCGCTCGGGATCGAGGAGCGCCTGCATCAGGCTGAGGAGCGAATCACATCCAGCTCGCCTTCAGACGAGATTGTGATGAGGCTCGAAACACGCCTCAGGCAGGTCGAGGAGAATATTGCTTCCAAGCCGGCTTCCGGCGAGATCGAGACCAAGCTCGCAGCGCGGCTGAATTTCGCCGAAGAGCGCACGCACGAAGCACTTGAGCGTCATTTCGCGTCTATGGGGCAAAACTTCGAAGATCTTGCCTCTCGTCTTGAAAAAATCGAGAGCCGGGAGGACCCGGGCACCAGCATCGAGGACGCGCTGCGCAGTTTGGGTGCTCGTATCGACGCGGCGGAAAAAAAGAATCGTGAGGCGTTGGCGGACCTGGAGGCGAATCTCGGTGAGGCGACAAAGCGCATCGAGAATGTCGAAAACGCCAGGCCTTTGACCGGCCCGCTGGCGCCGCTGTCTCCTGAGGATGGGGTTCTGCCCAGCTCCCAGTTCGATTTGCCCCCCTTCGCCGAAGATCCTTTGCCCAAGGACGAGACTCACCACGCCTCCAGCGACCCCGAATATTTCGACCAAGGTGCGGCCCCACAGCCGACGGAAGCTTTCGACGCGGAACCGCAGGCCGAGAATTATCTCGACCACGCCCGGCGCGCAGCACAGGCTGCCGCGGAGCCCGAGGTGGAGCGGGGCCAGCGCGGGAAATTCCGCATCCCATTCCCCGGCGAAGCGGAATTGGCGCTCGCCGGCAACAGTCCGCCCGGAATGTCCCGCCGCATCCCGCGGCCACTCGCCATGGCCGCCCTGATCCTGCTGTTGGCCGCGTCGGGTTATCTGATCACGCGCAATGTCATGCGCGAATCGAATGTGGTCGCCCTGCAGTTCGATCGGCCTGCGGCGATCGATGGCCCAAGCCCTCCCGGTCTGGCTGGCGCCGACAAGACAGCTGAAGCCTCCGATGCTGCGTCCGTAATCCCCGCGGGGCCGAAGGTCGAAGCGGGCGGTGCCGTCGATGCCCCGCTGCCGCCTGTCTCACCCAAGCCAAATGCCTCCGCCCCAACTCTCGCGAAGGCGTCCAGCAATGGAGCGGCGGCGTCGACCAAGGCGGCAACTCCTGCAGCCGTGCAGCAGATCGCCGTAAGTCCCGCTCGCAATGCCGACGCCACGCTATTGTCGCGGCTGACCTCTCAGGCCAATTCCGGCGATGCCAAGGCCGCACTTGCGCTCGGACTCAAATACGCCAATGGCGATGGGGTTGCGCTCAACGATGCCGAAGCCATGCGTTGGCTTCAGAAAGCGGCACAGGCCGGCGAACCCGTGGCGCAATATCGCCTCGGGACCTTCTTTGAAAAAGGCCGCGCGGCCGAACCGGATCAAGACCAAGCCTTGCGTTGGTACGGCGAGGCCGCCAAACACGGCAATCGCAAGGCTATGCACGCTCTGGGCGTGGCCAATGCCAACGGGACGGGCGGAAAAAAGAATTTTCCCGAAGCGGTGCGCTGGTTCAAGTCTGCCGCCGAACTCGGGCTGACCGATTCGCAATTCAATCTTGCCGTGCTTTACGAACGCGGCATGGGCGTCCAGACCTCGCTTTCGGAGGCCTACAAATGGTACGCGATTGCGGCAGCGGCCGGCGATAGCGAATCCAAAACGCGAATCGACGCGCTCGCAACCCAGATTTCGGCGGCCGAACGCGATTCCGCCGACCGAATCGCCAAGGGCTACAAGCCGCAGCCCATGAACGTCGCGGCCAATGACGGCCCCCCGCTCAGTTCGAATTAGAAATATCGGAAGTGGGAATTCAGGAAATCGGCGTATCCTAACGCCCGACTCCTGAACTCTCGATTCCCATATGGAACTTTACCTTCCCGTCGCCGAGCTTTCCGTGAACTGGGCCATGATCCTCGGCATGGGAGCCGCGGTCGGGTTCCTTTCCGGCATGTTCGGCGTGGGCGGCGGGTTTCTGATGACGCCTTTGTTGGTGTTCTACGGCATTCCGCCTGGCATCGCGGTGGCGACTCAAGCAAGCCACATCACCGCGTCATCCCTCTCGGGAGCATTGGCGCAATGGCGACGCCAAGGCGTGGACGCAAAGATGGGCCTCATGCTGCTCTCCGGCGGTTTGGGGGGCTCTGCGATCGGAGTTTACATCTTCCGCGAGTTGCAGCGGCTCGGTCAGATCGAGTTCGTGGTAACCGCGAGTTACGTGGTGCTTCTGGGCTCCATTGGCGGATTGATGCTGAACGAAAGCATCCGCACCATCCGCAACGCAGGGACGGGCAAGACCCCTGCCCCGATGAAGACCGGCCAGCACAGTTGGATCCATGGCCTTCCCTTCAAGATACGGTTTCGCCGCTCGAAACTGTATATCAGCGTGATTCCGCCGGTCGTATTGGGATTCCTCGTTGGCATATTGACGGCCATCATGGGCGTGGGCGGCGGATTCATCATGGTACCGGCGATGATCTATCTTTTGCGGATGCCGACCAATGTCGTGATCGGCACATCGCAATTTCAAATCCTGTTCGTCACGGCCGCGACCACGATTCTGCATGCCACCACGGACCAGACCGTCGATATCGTGCTGGCATTTCTCTTGGTGATCGGCGGCGTCGTCGGCGTTCAGTTGGGTGTGCGTGTGGGTTCTCAGATGCGTGGCGAGCAATTGCGGGCGCTGCTCGCCGTCCTGGTCGTCGGTGTCGCGCTCAGGCTCTTTATCGGACTTGTGACCACGCCCGGTGACATCTACTCGATCGTGGCGGGTACGCCATGATGTTTTGGACGCGGCTTCATGGCATGGTCTTGATCGCGGCACTCTTTGCCTGCGCGCCGGCCAGAGCCGACGATCTCGTTTCGGGGCTCTCGACCGATCTCATCCAGATCACCTCGAACTTCACCGGCACGGATATCGTGTTGTTCGGCGCGATCGAGCCGTCCGAAGAGGCGGGCCCGGCGAAGGATCAGGATCTTGTGATCGTGATACGTGGCCCGCAGCTGGATATGACCGTACGACGCAAACAGCGCATTCTCGGTATCTGGATCAATCGGGAGCAGATCGAGATCCTTGGACTGCCGGGGTACTATTTCCTGGCCAGCACACGGCCCCTCGACGATATCGCCTCGCTTGCGACGGTGCAGCGCTTCCACCTCGGCACCGCCAATCTCGAAGCGACCACGCGGGGGAATATCCGTCCCGACGAAGCCGCCGCGTTTCGCGCCGCGGCGATCCGCGACCGCAAGCGCGAGCACCTTTATTGGGAAAGCCCCACGGGTATCGAGTTTCTGAGCCGCACGCTTTTCCGCGCCCGGATTTCCGTCCCGGCTTCGGTTCCCCCCGGTGAATACCGCGCCGAGGTTTACCTCTTCCAGAATGGCACGATCGTCAGCGCGCAGTCCTCGCCGCTTTTCATCGACAAAAGCGGGTTTGAGCGGCGGGTCTACAACTACGCCTACCAAGCGTCTTTCGCTTATGGCTTTGCCGCCGTGCTGATGGCCTTTGCGTTCGGCTGGGCGGGATATCTGGTATTCCGCCAGACCTGAGCGTTAGCTGAAAGCTTGTATGCCCGTCTGCGCCCGGCCCAGGACGAGCGCATGGATGTCATGCGTCCCTTCATAGGTGTTGACTGCTTCCAGGTTCAATACGTGGCGGATGACATTGTATTCGTCCGCGACGCCGTTTCCGCCATGCATGTCGCGCGCGAGCCGTGCGATGTCGAGCGCCTTGCCGCAATTGTTGCGCTTCATCAGGGAAATCAATTCCGGCGCGGCCTTGCCTTGGTCCAGCATCCGCCCGAGGCGCAACGCCCCCAACAATCCAAGTCCGATCTCAGTCTGCATGTCGGCGAGCTTCTTCTGGATCAGCTGATTGGCGGCCAGCGGCCGGCCGAATTGGCTGCGGTCCATCGTGTATTGCCGCGCGGCGTGCCAGCAGAACTCCGCGGCGCCCATGACGCCCCAGACGATCCCGAAGCGCGCCTTGTTGAGGCATCCGAACGGTCCCGCAAGGCCGCGCGCATGGGGGAGCATGTTCTCTTCGGGAACGAAACAATCCTCGAGCACGATCTCACCCGTCGGCGAAGCGCGCAGCGAGAACTTGCCCTCGATCTTGGGCGTAGAAAATCCCTTGGCACCACGCTCCACCAAAAAGCCGCGGATACGGTCGTCGTCGGCCTTCGCCCACACCACCGCGACGTCGGCGTAGGGCGAAAGGGTGATCCAGGTCTTGGCGCCGTTCAGGCGAAAGCCACCCGGCGCTTTAACTGCTCGCGTGGACATCGACCCGGGGTCGGAGCCGTGATCGGGCTCCGTCAGTCCGAAGCAGCCGATCAGCTCGCCGCGCGCCAGCTTGGGAAGGAATTTGCGCTTCTGCTCCGCGCTGCCATAGGCGTGGATGGGATACATGACCAGCGCGCTTTGCACGCTGAGGATAGACCGGTAGCCGGAATCGACCCGTTCGACCTCCCGCGCGATCAGCCCATAGGCGATGTTGTTCAACCCCGCGCCGCCTTCTTCCTCCGGAAGGGTCGCCCCGAGAAAACCCATTTCGCCCATGGCAACCATCACAGTGCGGTCGAAGCGCTCATGGCGAAAATCGTCGCGCACGCGAGGGCTGAGCTTGGCTTGGCAGAACCGTTGCGCATTGTCGCGCACCATGCGCTCGTCTTCGGAAAGCTCCTGCTCGAGGAGAAACGGATCGGTCCAATCGAACGTGGTATCTGCCATGGCCAGCCGTTCTCTCCCTCAGCTTGCAAGAAATGCGACGACGGCATCCTTAAAGGCGCGATCGCCTACCGTCGAATGATGGTTGCGCTTGGGGATGATCACCAGGCGCCCGTCGCGAAAGGCCCGCGCTAGCGGCTCGGGTGAGCCGATCAAATTATCCTCGGCGCCACACGCGACAAGCACCGGTTGGGGAAAGGCGTGCAGCTCCTCGGGCGAGTAAATCTGGCGAGGCCGGCGCATGCAGGCCGCCATGGCGAGCAGATCGTCACCCGCCTTTTCGCAGAAGATGCGAAATTCCTTGGCCACCGGATCGGAGATTTTTGAGGGATCCTTCGCCAGAAACCCCTTGGCAATGATCTCCGCGCGCTCTTTCGAGAAGTGGAAATAATTGTCGCCTAGCCCGCCCAACACGACCCGCCGCACCCGGCCCGGCGCGTCATGCATCAAGCGGATCGCCAGCTGGGCGCCCATCGAATAGCCCAGGACGTCCACTTGAGGTATTTCGAGCGCCGCGAGCACGGCGATGACGTCCATCGCCATGCGGCCCTCGTCGTAATCCTCCGGATCATGCGGCTTCTCGGACTCGCCATGGCCCCGGCAGTCGATGGCGATGAGCTTGCGCCCGGCGCGTGTAAGGGTCTGGTACCAGTTCGTATTTGCCCAGGTGATGAGGCGGTTGGCCCCGAACCCGTGGATCAGGACGATAGGAGCCCCCTCGCCCGTGCAGTCATAGGCGATGTCGGTTCCGTCGGAGGCCGTGACATAATAGGTCATTGCGGCTAACTCGCGCTTTTGGGCGCTCAACGCAAGCCGGTTGCCTGCCGGCCTCGACCGGCCCAGCATGAGCCATGAACAGGTGGCTTCTGGTCGGCGCGGTAAACGGGTTCCTGGCGGTGGCTGCGGGGGCCTTCGCCGCCCATGGTCTCGAATCCTCGCTCGCGCCGCGCGCTCTGGAGATTTTCCAGACGGGGGCGCATTACCATCTGACTCACGCGCTGGCCATCGTGGCCACATCTCTGGTGACGCGACCTGGGGCGGCGACGCGCGCGAATCTTGCCGGGTGGCTCTTTACCATCGGCATCGTGCTGTTCTCGGGATCGCTCTACTTCATGGTGTTGACGGGTTCTAACGCGCTGGTGCTGGTCACACCATTGGGCGGCCTATCGCTCCTAGCCGGCTGGGCCGCACTGGCGATGTCCGCGTTAAAATGAGGGCTTCAAGAGAGACTTCGAAACTGCGATTCTCTCACCCCGATGCCGCCAGCCAAACCAATCGACACCTTCTCTTATGCGACCGAGGATGATCCACGGCTGAAGCGCCTGCTTATCCGCGCGGTCGAGCGGATGAGCGGCCAGCCCTATTTGAAGCGTCTTTACGACGAACACCATAGCAACCGGACGCCCGGCGAAAATTTCTGGGAGGCCTCGATCCGGAGCTTGGAATTGAAGGTCGTCTTCAATGAAGACGCGTTGCAACGGCTTCCACCCAGCGGCTCCCTCGTCATTGTCGCCAATCACCCATTCGGGGTTTTGGATGGGCTGATCATCAGCTATCTGACATCCAAGGTGCGCGATGACTTTATCGTGCTCACCAACAGCGTTCTGTACCGTGCGGAAGAAATCCGCGCCCATCTGCTGCCCATCGATTTCGCCGAAACCAAGGAAGCGTTGAGCACCAACATCAAGTCTCGCGCGCAAGCCAAGGCACATCTGATCAAAGGGGGTTGCTTGGTGATTTTCCCCGCCGGCGGTGCGTCCACGGCGCCAAAGCCGTGGAGCAAGCGTGCGGTGGATGCCGAATGGAAAAATTTCACCGCGCGGCTCATCGACGCGGCGAAAGCGCCTGTGGTCCCGGTCTATTTTGCCGGACAGAACAGCCGGCTCTTCCAGATTGCAAGCCATATCAGCCTGACCTTGCGGCTCTCGCTCTTCTTCAAGGAAGTCTATGACAAGATCGGTAGCGAGATTCAGGTGCGCATCGGCGAGATGATCCCCTACAAGGAACTGGAAGCCCTGGACCGCAAGAACCTGATGGAGCATTTGCGCAAAGCCACCTACGATCTCGCCGCCTCGCTGCCTCACAGAAAGATTCGCGGCCGGGGGCCGAGTCCCGCACGCAAGCCGCGGAAATCTTCATGACGACGCGCGTTCGGGTCGGACTCTTGGTCACATGTCTCGCAGACATGTTCCGGCCGGAAGTCGGCTTTGCGGCCGTGAAATTGCTCGAGCAAGCAGGCTGCGACGTTGAGGTACCGCCGCAGACCTGCTGCGGTCAACCGGCCTACAATGCGGGAGATGCAACAGACGCCGCCGCGCTTGCGAGGAACGTCATCGCCGGGTTCGAGGCGTTCGATTATGTCGTGGTTCCGTCGGGTTCGTGCGCCGGCATGGTGCGGGTGCATTATCCGCGTCTCTTGCAAGACGACGCTGCCTGGTCCGCGCGCGCGAATGCGCTGGCAGCGAAGACGCATGAGCTGTTTTCATTTCTGGTGAATGTACGCGGGTTGAAGGGCGTCGCAGCCAGATGTACAGGCCAAGCGGCCTATCATGATTCCTGTTCCTCCTTGCGCGAGATGGGAGTCTCGTCCGAGCCCCGCCTTTTGTTGAAATCCGTGGCCGGTCTGTCCGTGGGCGATTTCTCGGAGAAAGAAGCCTGCTGCGGTTTCGGCGGATTCTTTTCCGTCAAATATCCGGAAATCTCGGCACGGATGGCTGACGACAAGATTGCCGACGCCAAGGCCAATGGCGCGAATATGATTCTGGCGGGCGATTTGGGCTGCTTGCTGCATCTGGCGGGCAGGCTGTCGCGCCAGGGCGAGAAGATGAGCGTTCGTCATGCGGCCGAAGTGCTGGCCGACATGGGAGATTCGCCTCCCATCGGCGAGGCCCGATAGTGACCACCGATGCGCGCGATTTTCCCCAAGCTGCACGGGCGGCCCTCCATAATGTGCGCCTACAGGGGGCACTCGCCCATCTCAAGGAAGGCTTCCAGGTCAGGCGTGCGGCGGCCTTTGCGGCTTTTCCTATTCCCTACGAATCCTTGCGGGAACAGGGTCGCGCCATCCGCGAATCGGCCCTGTCGCGTCTTGACGAATTGCTCATCCAATTCGAAACGCAGGTCCGAAGCGCAGGCGGGCATGTCCATTGGGCGCGCGATGCCGCCGAAGCGCGCAACGTCGTCACCGCAATCCTGAAAGAGCGCGGCGCGCGGACGGTCACCAAGGGAAAATCCATGGTGACGGAAGAAATCGAGCTGAACGCGCATCTCAGCGCCCACGGGATAAACCCCGTAGAGACGGACCTTGGCGAGTACATCATCCAGCTTCGCAACGAACGCCCGAGCCATATCGTGGCGCCGGCCTTCCATCTCAGACGCGAAGATGTGGAATCCAGCTTCCGCGAAAAGCACGAGATGCTTTCCCCAAGTCGAAGCCTGGACAACCGGCCCGCCTTGGTCAGCGAGGCCCGCGCGGTGCTCAGGCAGTACTTCGAATCGGCCGATGCCGGAATCACCGGTGCGAATTTCCTCGTCGCCCAGACGGGAACGGCGATCATCGTCACCAATGAAGGCAATGGCGACCTGACGCGGCTCATCCCGCGCACACATATTGTGGTTGCCGGAATCGAGAAAATCATACCGCGGCTGGAAGATGCCTCGATCCTGCTGCGCCTTCTGACGCGGTCGGCCACCGGACAAGAGATCACGTCGTATGTGAGCTTCATGACCGGTCCCAAACGCGCCGGCGATGCGGACGGCCCGGAGGATTTCCACGTCGTGCTGCTAGACAACGGCAGGAGCGCGCTGCTCTCCAGCCCGGCGCGCGAAGTGCTGCAATGCATCCGCTGCGGCGCTTGCATGAATCATTGCCCGGTCTATGGCGCGATCGGCGGCCACGCTTATGGCGCGACCTATCCCGGTCCTCTGGGGGCAGCCCTCGACCCCGGGCTCGACGGGTTGGCGAAGACCTATCATCTCCCGAACGCAACGAGCTTTTGCGGCCGCTGTGAAGCGGTATGCCCGGTGAAAATCCCGCTGACCCGGATCATGCGATACTGGCGCAACGAAGCTTTTGCACGCAGCATTCCTTCCTCCTCATTCAATCTTGGGATGAAATTGTGGGGTTGGGCGGCGCTTCATCCCGGTCTCTATGGGCTGGCAACGCGAATGGCGGCCAAAGCGATGCGCCTGATCGCAGGGCACCACGGCCGCTTGCGCTCGCTGCCCATGCTGTCGGGCTGGTTTGTCGCGCGCGATCTCGCCAAACCCGCGGCCGAAAGCTTCCAATCACAGTGGAAGAAGCGCCGAGGGGAAAAACGCTCATGAGCGGCGCGCGCGAAGCCATCCTGCAATCGATCGCAAGAGGGCGGCCGGCTACGCGCCCGATTCCGGATTATGGACTTCCTTCCTGGACCGGCGATCCTGTTTCCCATTTTATCGCGAAAGCGAAAGCCAGTGTCGCGCATGTGCATGAAATCGAATCCGCGGATGACGTGCCCACATCGATCTGGGCGATCATGACGGAGAGACGACTTCCTCCGCTTCTGCATGTCCCGGAGGCTTCGCCGATCAACGCACTTCCGTGGACGCGCGCGCCGGGGCTGATCCTGTCGGCGGCTCCGCCCAACGGAGATGAATGCGCAGCTGCGGCGGCCGATTACGGAATCGCGGAGACCGGCACGCTGGTGTTCCTGTCGGGACCGCGCAGCCCTTCGTCTTGGCATTTTCGGCCCGGCTGCGAATTCGCGCTGGTGATGCGCACGGACATTTTGCCGCGCTTCGAAGATATCATTGCGCTTCTTGCTGCCCAACCAAGGATGCCGGCCACGCTCAATCTCGTGACCGGGCCCTCGCGCACCGCCGACATCGAGCAGACGATAGAATTGGGCGCGCATGGTCCGCGGGACGTACATATCCTGATCGCCGGGTAACCTTTCCGCGCGGCCATCCATTACCCTCCATTTACCTTACCGGCGAAGCCCTGACTAAACGCGCCGTTAAGTTGTGCCCTTTATCGTCGCACAATCGGGGAATGCCGATGAAAAGACATCGCGGGTGGGGGACATATGCGCGCGCAACAATCATTGTGGACGGCACATCAGGGCTGGACGGGATTGTCCGGAGGCTCGGCCGATCTTTTGCTCGCCTTCGGAGGCACGAGCGCTGTCACCGACAAGAGCTTGTGGAACGATGTGTTGCGCCGTCATCCCGGCGCGATCGTCCTGGGCTGCAGCACCGGCGGCGAGATTCATGGGTCTGATGTTCTCGACGAGAGTCTCTCGCTGACATCGCTGTCATTCGATCGCACGCGATTGAAATGTGCTGACGCGACTGTCGAAAATGCGAGCGGCTCTTTTAATGCAGGCAAGACGATCGGCCAGAGCCTTGCCGCGCCCGACCTGAAGACGATCTTCCTCCTTTCCGACGGCACGCGCGTGAACGGCAGCGAACTCATCCGCGGTGTGCGCGCTCATACCGGAAATAACGTGGTGATCACCGGCGGTCTCGCCGGCGACGGCCCGCGCTTTGGCACGACCTATGTCGGTTTGAACGATGCGCCAGCACCCGGGCGCGTCGCGGCTGTGGGATTCTACGGCGATGCGATCGCCGTCGGCCACGGCAGCGCCGGCGGTTGGGACGTGTTCGGTCCGGAGCGCCAGATCACGCGTTCCAAGGGCAATGTGCTTTACGAGTTGAACGGAAAGCCTGCGCTGGACCTGTACAAGCATTATCTGGGCGACGATGCCGAGCGGCTGCCCGGCAGTGCGCTGTTGTTTCCGCTGAAAGTCTTTCCGCCGGATCGTCCGAACGAAGCATTGACCCGCACCATCGTCGCAATCGACGAAAAGGAGCGCACAATGACGTTTGCCGGGGACATGCCCCAAGGCTACAGCGCGCAATTGATGCGCGGCAATTTCGACCGGCTGATCGAAGGAGCCGCCGACGCGGCGCATCAGGCAGCTATGACCCCGCCGGGCGATCGCGTCGCCGTGCTCGTGAGCTGCATCGGCCGCAAATTGCTTCTGGGCCAGCGCATCTGCGAGGAGGTGGAGGCAGTCAAGGATGTGTTCGGCGACGGTACGGCGCTGACCGGCTTCTATTCCTATGGCGAGGTGTCGCCGCACGCGGCCACCGACTGCGCCGAACTCCACAATCAGACGATGACCATCACCGTGTTTGGCGAGAGAACTGGTGCATAAACTCCTTCTCCGTCAATTACGGACGGCCGCGAAAAGCGACAGCAAGGAGGTCGATCTCCTCGCGTTCAGCGCGATCGTCGATCAGACCTATGCCGAATTCGATCGCGAGCGGCGGTTGAACGATCGCGCCGCGACGTTGATGGAGGAGGAACTCAAGGCGGCCAACGCGCAGGCCAAGCGCGAGCACGACGCCGTGTTGGCCGCGATCCTCGACAATGCATCGGAAGGCATGTTGGTGATTGGGCAAGGCGGCAGTGTGGCCATTGCAAACGCCGCTGCCGAGAAGCAATTCGGCGCGCGGCCGGGTGGCCTTGCCGGCCTCTCGATTGGACAGTTGCTCGGCGCCGAGGCCGACCAGGTTGCGCAGGGCGAATATCCTGCCGGCGGACTGCCGGACCTTTCGGGCACAACGCTGGACGGCCGCGTGTTTCCCGTGGAGTTTACCTGCACCGATCTTGAGATGGCCGATGGTCAGCGCCAGCTCTGGATGGTGCGCGATATCTCCGAACGCATGCGTGCCCAACGCGAGATCATGGAAAGCCGCATGCGCTTCCAGGATTTCGCCGAGGCATCTTCGGACTGTTTCTGGGAGATGGATCACACGCTTTGCCATGTCGAGGTGAGTTCCGCAGCAGAGTCGGACCTCGTCACCCGGTTGCCGTCTTTGCTGACTCCTGGACCCGAAGGGCGCGTTCCCCCTGGTGTCGCCGAAGACGGCTGGCGCTCACTGAGACAGTATCTTTCGGCCCGGCAGCGCTTTCGTTTGAGGCTTGATCTCAAGGGTGACGACGGCGAAACCCTTTATGTCTCCGTGAGCGGCAAGCCGGCCGTCGACCACGATGGACACTTCACCGGCTATCGCGGAACGGCCCGCGACGTCACAAGGGAGATGGTGGCGCGGGAGGCTGCGCGCCGCGCCGAACGCCGCCTCATCGAAGCGATGGATGCCGCGCCTTGCGCCGTTGCACTCGTGGATTCACAACTCCATCTGGTGAGCGGCAATTTGGCGTTGAGAACTCTGGCCTCCGCGAAAGAAAAACGCCTCCCGTTCGGCCGCGCCTTCTGTCCGTTTCTGACAACATCCCTGAATGTCGAAGCCATCTCCCCGGAAATCCTGCGTCGCCTTGTCGACACGGGCGAAATGCGGGAAATCGAAATTGGCGGCTCCTGGTATCTCGTCGCGGCGTGCGGCCTCTCCGATGGCGGCATGGTCCTCACTTTCTCAGATGTTTCCGCTTTGAAGGAGCGCGAACGCGAACTTGCCGAGGCCAAATTGTCCGCCGAATCGGCAAGTCGTCTAAAGTCGCAATTCCTGGCCACCATGAGCCATGAACTGCGAACGCCCCTCAACGCCATACTTGGCTTCTCTGAAGTGATCCGCGATGGCGTCTTCGGCCGCACTGCTTCGGCGGCGGAGAAATATGCCGAATATGCCGGCTCGATCCACGTCAGCGGACGGCACTTGCTCGCGCTGATTTCGGAGATCCTCGACCTTTCAAAGATCGAAGCGGGAAGTTACGTCCTGGATGTGCGGACGATCGATTTGCGGGAGATGGTGCAGGGTGCGCTCACCATCATCTCCCCAGCCGCAGCGAAGGCCGGCGTCGAACTTCGATCCATATTCCCCAGCGCCGATGTCAGGTTTACCGCGGACGAAAGAGCGGTACGCCAGATTGCCATCAATCTGCTCGCCAATGCCGTAAAGTTCACGCCGCGCGGCGGTCGCGTGACGGTCGAGGTGAACGCCGCGGATTCCATGGTCGAGTTCGCCGTCAGCGATACGGGCATCGGAATCGCCCAAGAGCATATTCCCACCGTGTTCGAGCCCTTCCGTCAGGTCGATTCCAGCATCAGGCGGCGGCACGAGGGCACCGGATTGGGCTTGGCCATCACCAAGAGGCTCGTGGAGCTTCATGGAGGCACGATCACCTTGGACAGCGAACTGGCTGTGGGGACAAGGGTGAAGGTCACATTGCCGGGACGCCTTGCCGATGTGGATTTCGCTGCCACAAAGGGCGCCGCGGCTTAGTTCTTCTTTCAGCCCAGGTTCCCACGGCAGCCTGGCTATTCCGGCCTCCTACGGCCTTGCACGGCTTAACCCGCGGGGGCTACTAGCATCTCGACCGTTAGCGAGATGCCATTCAGCCCGTCATGTCCATCGAGCCACCGCCAGAACGATCCACCCAGCCGGCATGGCTCGCCCGGCTTCCGCGCGTTTTCCGGCATTATAACTACCGGCTGTTCTTCGCCGGACAGCTGGTGACCCTGCTGGGCACCTGGATTCAGAGCGTGGCTCTGGCCTGGCTTGTCTACCGGTTGACTCATTCGCTGATTCTTCTGGGTGTCGTTTCCTTCGTGTCGCAGGCCCCGATCTTCTTCATCACGCCTTTCGCCGGCATGATCGCAGACCGCAACGACCGCCGCACCGTCTTCATGGTCACCCGGGCTCTGTCCATGTTGCAGGCCGCCGTCCTGACCGTGCTGACGCTCACCAATCACATCGAGGTCAACGCGATCATCGTGCTTGCGCTCGCGCTCGGGATCATCACCGCCATCGAAGTCCCGACCCGCCAATCCTTCACCGTGGACATGGTGGGACGGGAGGATCTGCGCCAGGCCATCGCCTTCAACGCCATGATGTTCAACCTCGCGCGCACCGTTGGACCGGCGATCGGTGGGGTGATCGTGGCGGCCATCGGAGAAGGCCTGTGTTTCCTGTTGAACACCGTTTCTTACGGCGCGGTTTTGACGAGCCTGTTCCTGATGAAGCTGGAACGGCGCGGCGAGCGGCCCGCGAGCAGACCCTGGGATGATCTGAAACAGGGGTTCCTTTATGTCACGCGCCATCCGCACCTTCGCATGGTGCTGTTCCTGTCGGCGGTCTGTTCCTGTTTTGGAACGTCCTATCTTGCCCTCATGCCGGCCTTTGCACAGGACATCCTGCATCAGGGAGCGGACGGTCTCGGCTACATCATCAGCGCCTTCGGCGCCGGCGCCGTTACCGGCGCTGCCCTCGTTTCCAAGCTGCCCGAGCGCCATCTGCCGCTGACGCCTACGATCATGGCGGTGATTTTGGGCGCCAGCTTGATCGGCTTCGCCAACGCGCATTCGCTGCTTGTGGCGATTCTCTTGGTGGTTCCGACGGGCTTTGCCTATCTCGGTATCGCGGTCTCCAGCAATACCCAGGTGCAGACCCTAAGCGAGGATGCCATGCTGGGGCGGGTGATGGCATTCTACGCCATGGGCGCGTTGGGCAGCCCTCCGCTCGGTGCGCTGCTCCTGGGCTACATCTCCGATCTGATCGGAGTATCCAATGCGTTTATGATGAGCGGAGGCGTGTGCCTGATTGCAGCCGGCATCTCGTTGATGAGTCTCAGGCGGCGCGGAATGATGAATCTGGAAGAGCTTCACGAGGTGCCGAAGCCATGAGGAGCGAAGACGCGTCGGCCGAAATCTACGACGCGCTTCGCCACGGCACCGCATTGCATCAGGCCGGCCGGCTGGATGAAGCCGAGCGGCTGTACCGCCAAGTGTTGCGAACCGCGCCCGATCAGGCGGACGCTTTGCAGTTTCTGGGTATCCTGATGGCCCAAAAAGGGAACCCTCTCGAAGCTGCAGAACTGATCGACCGCGCCATCTCTGCCGATCCCTCCAATGCCGGCGCCTACTACAATCGCGGAAACGTCCTCCTCGATCTCCAACGCTTCGACGAGGCGGTTGAAAGCTATGATTCGGCGCTTCTCATCAGGGGCGACCATCTCGGAGCGCTGATCAACCGCGGAGCCGCGCTGCAGAAACTGAACCGGCTGCAGGACGCGCTCGTGAGCTATGAGCGTGGACTCGCTCTGGACCCCAACTCCACCGCCCTCGCCTACAACAAAGCCAATACGCTGCGCGATCTTGACCGCTTGGAAGAGGCGCTTGCCGCCTATGATCGCGTTCTTCAACATGAGCCTCAGCATCTCGGCGCGCTGAACAATCGTGGCGGCACGTTCCTGAGAATGCGGCGGTATGACAGCGCGCTGGCGGATTATGACAGCGCAACCGCACTGAACCCGACAGACCCCGACAGGCATTATAACCGCGGCAATTTGCTCATTCGGATGGGGCGGGGTCCCGAAGCACTCGCCGCCTATGAGCAGGCGCTGACTTTAAGTCCCGATTTTGCGGCTGCCCGTCAGGCGCATGGTAGCGTTTCGTTCGGCATGGGCGATTACGAGACGGCATTTCTCGATTACGACGCGGCGTTCCGTCTCGAACCGGATCGGGACTACCTCGAAGGCTACCGTCTGCACGCCAAGATGCACATTTGCGATTGGATGGCGCTGTCGGAGGAAATGACGCGGCTCGTCGCCCATGTGCGCGAAGGAAAGCCTGCGGCAGAACCGTTCATGCTTCTGCCGGTTTGGGCATCGGCCGAAGACCAGTTGTGCTGCGCCCAGCTCTATGGGGCGGATAGATATCCGCCCAATCCGTCCGCGCTATGGAAGGGCGAAAAGTTTCGGCATGACGAGATCCGCATCGCCTACATGTCCGGCGAGTTCCGCGAGCAAGCGACGTCCTATCTCACGGCCGATCTTTTTGAATGTCACGACAGGACCGCATTCTCGATTTATGGAATTGGGACTGGGGCGAACGACGGCAGTCCCTTACGGAAGCGACTTGAGAAGGGCTTCGATGTTTTTGCCGATATGATGTCGCAATCGGATTCCGAGATCGCGCAATTTATTCGCCGTTCGGAAATCGATATTCTCGTCAACCTCAACGGCTATTTTGGCCTTGACCGTACGGGGGTATTCACCATGCGTCCCGCACCCGTTCAGGTGAACTATCTCGGCTATCCGGGCACCATGGGAGCGCCCTATATGGATTACATCATCGCCGATCCGCATGTGATTCCGGACGATGAGCGCGTCCATTATTCGGAAAGCGTGTGCTATCTGCCCGATACCTATCAACCCAACGACCGCAAGAAGGCCGTAAGCGATAGAATCTTCAGTCGCTCCGAATGCGCGCTCCCCGAGACGGGCGTGATCTTCTCATGCTTCAACAACAACCATAAAATCTTGCCGCACATCTTCGACGTCTGGATGCGCCTGCTCGCAGCCGTGGATGGAAGCGTGCTCTGGCTGCTCGAAGGAAACGCCGTGGTCAGGCGCAACCTCATGGCCGAAGCCGAGAAACGCGGGATTTCATCCGAGCGGCTCGTCTTCGCCCCGATGATGCCGCTTGCGGATCATCTGGCGAGGGAGAAACTTGCGGATATTTTCCTGGACACGCTTCCGCACAACGCCCACACCACCGCAAGCGACGCACTCTGGTGCGGCGTTCCGCTGATTACGTGCTTGGGCAGCACTTTTGCCGGACGGGTCGCGTCAAGCCTTCTGAATGCAATTGGGCTGCCGGAGCTGATTACGACATCGCTCGAGGATTACGAAGCGTTGGCCCTGAGTTTGGCGCGCGATCCGGCCCTGCTTGATGCCGTGAAGGCAAAACTCGCTCGCAACCGCGACCGCTTCCCGTTGTTCGACACCCCTCGCTTCGCGCGATACATTGAAGATGGCTATCGCATCATGTGGGAGCGAGCCGCGCGTGGGCTGCCGCCGGTGAGCTTCGCTGTGGAATCCAGGCGGCAATGAACAACGCAAAACCTCCACAATCGCCGCCACTGCGTGCGCATTTTCACATGCCTGGCGCCGATCTGAAGATCAAGCTGCAGCAGGCCTTCGGGTTGCATCAGCAGGGGCGGCTTGGGGAAGCCGAGCAGCTCTATCGCGAGATCCTCGCCAGGGCGCCCGATCAACCCGATGCGCTGCATTTCCTCGGCGTTCTGGAAACGCAGCGAGGCAGACATGAGGTCGGGCTCGCCCATATGGAGCGCGCCATCGCGATCAATCCGCGCAATCCCGCGGCGCAGTACAATCGCGCCAACGCGCTGCGCGATATCGGCCGGACCGAAGACGCGATCGAGGGTTACGATGCCGCACTCGCCATCAAGCCGGACAATGTGGGCGCTTGGAACAATCGCGGCGTGGCTTTGCATGCGTTGACGCGTTACGAGGAGGCGATCGCGAGCTATGACCGCGCGCTTGCGTTGAAGCCCGACCATCTCGACGCCCATGCCAATCGCGGCAACACGCTGATGGAGCTTAGCCGTTACGACGAAGCACTGACCGCCTTTGACCGCGTGGTGGTTCTGGCGCCCGACGATGTCTCGGGCTTGTACGGGCGCGCCAATGCGCTTGCGAAGCTCAACCGGCACGAAGAGGCGCTAGCGTTCTACGACCGCGCGCTCGCCATCGCGCCGGAAGATCCGCGAATCCTCAACAATCGCGGTAATACGCTTTCGCAGCTCAGCCGTTATGAGGAAGCCCTCGCCGATTTCGGCCGCGCCATCACGGCGGCGCCCAACAGCGCAGACGCGTTCGCCAATCGCGGCGATGCTCTGATGCAGCTCAGGCGACATGAGGAAGCGTTGGAAAATTACCGCCGCGCGCTTGAGCTGAATGGGCTTTCCTTCAATGCTCTCTATGGGCGCGGATCGGCGCTGGTGGAACTCAAGCGCCATGGGGAGGCCCTGGCGGCGTTCGACCGGTTGTTGCGCCAGAAGCCCGACTATCCTTACGCCCCCGGCATGTTGGTCTATGCGCAATCGACCTGCTGCGATTGGCGCGATGCGGTCCAGACGGCGGAAATGATCAAAGGCATACGCGCCGGCAAGCGCGTGGCAACGCCGCTTGCTCTCCTCGCGGTTTGCGATTCCGAGGCCGACAAACTGCGCTGCTCGCAGATCGTGATGCAGGACAGATATCCCGCGCAGAAAGGGTTGTGGCGCGGCGAGATCTACCGTCATGATCGCATTCGCGTTGCCTATCTTTCGGCCGATTTTCGCACGCATCCGGTCGGCATCCTGATGGCGGGCGTGTTCGAACATCATGACCGCACGCGTTTCGAGACCATTGCGATATCCCACGGCCTCGACGACCGCAGCGAGATGCGCAGCCGGCTCAAGCGCGCCTTCGATCGATTTATCGACGTGCAGGGAAAGAGCGACCGCGAGGTGGCCTCGCTTCTGCGTGCGTTGGAAGTCGACATTGCCGTCGACCTGACCGGGTTGACGGCAAGCGGACGGCCAGGAATATTCGCGCGTCGGCCCGTGCCGGTGCAGGTGAATTATCTTGGCTTTGCGGGAAGCACGGCCGCCCCCCACATGGATTACATCCTCGCCGACAGAATCGTCATTCCCGAGGAACAACGGCAATATTATACCGAGAAGATCGCCTATCTTCCCGATAGCTATATGCCCCATGATCGCATGCGCCGCATCGCCGCGCATACGCCGCCGCGGTCGGAATTGGGCCTGCCTGAAACCGGTTTCGTCTTCGCCTCCTTCAACAACAGCTACAAATTCGCCGCCGCCACGTTCGACGTCTGGATGCGGCTGCTGCACGCTGTCGAGGGAAGCGTGTTATGGCTGCCGAACGCCAATCCCACGGCGGTGCGCAATCTGCAGCGTGAGGCGGATGCCCGGGGTGTCTCGCCGGATCGCATCGTGTTTGCGCCACACGTGCCGGCCGCCGAAGATCATCTCGCACGCCTGCGCGCGGCGGATCTGTTTCTCGACACGCTCCCCTACAATGCCCATAGCACGGCGATGGATGCGCTTTGGGCCGGTTTGCCCATCCTCACGGTGAAAGGCGAAAGCTTCGCCTCCCGCGTCGCCGCAAGCCTGCTGATCGCGGCGGGATTGCCGGAGTTGATTGTGGATTCTCTGGACGCCTATGAATCCCGCGCGATCGATCTGGCGCGCGATCCCTCGACGCTGGCGGCGCTCACAGAAAAGCTCAGGGCGAGCCGCGATTCTTGCGCGCTGTTCGACACTGCGCGGTTCACTCGCAATCTCGAAGCGGCACTTGGGATGATGTGGGAGCGTACACAAAGGGGCGAGCTTCCCGCGTCCTTTTCCGTCGAAGACCCGGCGCGCGCGTTTCCATGAGCGAGGCGTTGCTGCAAAACGCTTGGCGCTTGCATCAGGCGGGAAAACTCACCGAAGCCGCGCGGCTTTATGCGGACGTGCTTGGCGGCAACCCCAGGAATTTCGACGCGCTCTATCAGCTGGCCATGATCTATCTCGCGAGCCGGAAGTTTGCGGACGCGGAACGCCTGTTTGCACGGGCGGTTCAGATCAACTCGCAGTCGCCGGATCTCTTTTACAATCGCGGATGCGCACTGCAGGGTATGGGCCGCAACGCCGACGCGCTGGCCGCGTTCGCGCATGCGCTCGCCATTAAACCGGATTTCACGGAAGCCCGTAACAATCGCGGGGTCACGCTGCTCGCGCTGAAACGCTACCGCGAAGCGCTCGCCTGCTTCGACCGGGTCGCAGCTGAAAAGCCGGGCATTGCGATCGTGCATAACAATCGCGCCATGGCGCTTCTCGGTCTGGAAGAGTTCGATGCCGCGCTCGCAGCGGCGGATGTGGCGCTTGCGATCGATGCCAAAAACGCCGAAGCGTTCTACCATCGCGGTGCCGCGCTAACGCCCCTAGGCCGCCATCAGGACGCGCTCGCGGATTTCGAGAAGGCTCTGTCGATCAATCCCGATTACACCGACGCGCATACCCGTCGCGGCATCGTTCTGAACCTGCTGAACCGCCACGAGGAAGCCGTCGCGAGCTACAGCAGTGCGCTTGCCCTGCGTCCCGGAGACATCGATATCCTCTACAACCGAGGCACCTCCCTCTGGGCGCTACGGCGTTTCGAGGAGGCGATCCTGGATTGCGAGCAGGTTTTGAGATCCGATCCGCAATTCAAATATGCGCGCGGCAATCTCTTGCATTCCAGGCTTCAATGCTGCGACTGGCGTGGGCTCGAGGAAGAGAAGGCCATCATCGCATCCGGCCTGAAGGAAGGTTTGCGAGTCCTACGCCCGCTCCAAAACGTCGCCATCTCGGGGTCGCGCGATGCAGTGCTGCAATCCTCGCGCATCTGGACGTCACATGAATGCCCCCTTTCCGAGAAGCCTTTGTGGCGAGGCGAGCGCTACCAGCACGACCGCATCCGCATCGCTTACGTGTCCGCCGATTTTTGCTTTCATCCGGTTGCCACACTCAGCGCGGGTGTTTTCGAACACCATGACAGAAGCCGCTTCGAGACGATCGCAATATCGCTCGGCGCGGATGACGGGATGGGCATGCGCGCACGCATCCAAAACGCGTTCGAGCGTTTCGTCGACGTCCGCAATCGGGGCGATGAAGAAATCTCCAAGCTTCTGCGCGACATGGAGATCGATATCGCCATCGATATGATGGGCCACACGAAAGACGCCTTGCCGGCGATTTTCGCCAGGCGCCCCGCTGGCCTGCAGGTGAATTATCTAGGCTACCCCGGCACGATGGGCGCCCCCTATATGGATTATATCCTGGCCGACAGAATCGTGATCCCGGAAAGCCATCAGGCCGATTACGACGAAAAGATCGTTTATCTTCCGGATACCTATATGCCAAACGACGGCACCAGAAGGATTGCCGAACGCACCCCCTCGCGCGCGGAAGCGGGCTTGCCCGATACCGGTTTCGTCTTCTGCACCTTCAACAATCTCTACAAAATCACGCCCGAGATGTTTACGGCCTGGATGAGGCTGCTGGCAAAGGTCGAGGGCAGCGTGCTTTGGCTGTCGCGAGCGAGCCCCGTGGCCACTCGCAATCTCAAGCGTGAAGCCGAAGCGCGCGGAATCCCAGGCGACCGGATCATCTTCGCGTCCTTCGAACCGGACCCTGACGCGCATCTTGCTCGCCTTCGGCTTGCCGATCTGTTCCTGGACACCCTGCCCTACAATGCGCACGCCACGTCATGCGACGCGCTGTGGGCGGGCATCCCCGTCGTCACACAGACCGGATCGAGTTTCGCGGGACGCGTCGGGACCAGCCTTCTTTCGGCTTTGGGTTTGCCCGAGCTGATCGCCGATACGTTGGCAGCGTATGAATCCCTCGCTTTGCAGCTCGCGCAGAACCCGCTCCTGCTTGCACAGATCAAGGAAAAGATCAGGCGCAATCGCCTGACGCATGCGCTTTTCGATACAGCCCGCTACACGCGCAATCTTGAGGCCGCTTATTCAGCAATGTGGCGGCACCATCAGAACGGCGAGCCGCCCGCAAGCTTTGCCGTGGACGTGACGACCACATTGCCATGAATGACGCCCTCATCCGCAACGCGTTCGATCTGCATCGTGCGGGGCGCCTTGCCGAAGCGGCGCGGCTCTATAGCGACGTCCTCTTGGCCAATCCGCGCCATGTCGACGCGCTGTTTCTTCTCGGCTCTCTGCATTTCCAGCTCGGCGATTCTGCGGCGGCGCTGGTCCGCTTCGACCAAGCGCTCGTGATCAACCCGGATATGCCCGATGCGCTCGCCGGTCGAGGAGCCGCGCTCTCCAGCATGGACCGTCACCAAGAAGCGCTCGCTGCCTATGACAGGGCGCTTGCGCTGCGGCCTGGCCATGTGCAGGCGCTGAACAACCGTGGCAACGCGTTGCTGGCGCTCAAACGCGATGCGGAAGCCGTTGCGAGTTACGACAAGGCTCTCGCCATCAAGCGGGATTATCCCGATGCCTGGCGCAATCGGGGAACCGCGCTGCTCCAGCTTGCTCGCCCGGCTGAAGCGCTTGCCAGTTTCGATCATGCGCTTGATCTCCGTCCCGATTTCGCCGACGCGTGGGAAGATCGCGCGAACACGCTGGTGCTCCTCGGCCGCCGCGAGGACGCCATTGCCGCCTATGACAAGGCGATTGCACTCAAACCGGACAATCCCGATCTGCTCTACAATCGCGGTAACACGCTGTCGATTTTGAAACATTATGAAGAAGCCATTCGCGATTGCGAAAGGCTTCTTGCCATCGAGACCGACTATCCTTATGCGCGCGGCGTGCTGGTCCATTCCAAGCTGCAATGCTGCGACTGGGGCTCGCTGGACGAAGAAAAGGCGAAAATCGGCGCGGCCTTGAAAGAGGGCAGGCGCGTCGTCTCGCCGTTCAATTTGAAGGCGCTGTCCGATTTGCCCA
This sequence comes from Micropepsaceae bacterium, assembly GCA_035318785.1. GTDB lineage: Bacteria > Pseudomonadota > Alphaproteobacteria > Micropepsales > Micropepsaceae > CAIYRG01. Next base: position 2,646 of record DATHDZ010000254.1, on the reverse strand, counting down.
GCGAGCATTTGCGTTGCGCCCAGCTCTGGGTCGCCCATGAGGTTCCGCCTTCGTCCGCGCCCCTATGGCGCGGAGAACGCTACAGCCACGAGCGTATCCGGCTCGCTTATGTCTCCGCCGATTTCAACAACAGCGCCGTCGCCACGCTCATGGCCGGTGTGTTCGAACATCACGATCGCAGTCGTTTCGAGACTGTCGCTGCTGCTTTTGGTCCCGTCGAGAAGACACCGATGCGTTTGCGCCTCGAATCCGCCTTCGAGCGTTTCCTGGATCTGCGAGGCGAAAGCGATTTGGATATCGCGGCGCGGCTGCGCGAAATGGAAATCGATATCGCCGTCGATCTGATGGGGTTCACGGGAGAGTGCCGCAGCGCCATTTTTGCGCAGCGCCCCGCCCCGCTTCAGGTGAACTATCTGGGCTTCCCCGGAACCATGGGCGCACCTTACATCGATTACATCGTCGCCGACGCAACGGTGATCCCGCAAGACCATCAGCGCTCCTATGCGGAGAAAATCGCCTATCTTCCCGATTGCTATTTACCGGGCGATTCCACGCGTCCCGTCGCGCATCCCCCATCCCGCCGCGAGGCTGGATTGCCCGAAAAGGGTTTCGTCTTCGCGTCTTTCAACAACAGCTACAAATTTTCCGTGCCGGTCTTCGACATCTGGATGCGGTTGCTCCATGCCGTCGAAGGCAGCGTGCTGTGGCTGCCACAGAACAATGCGCTTGCCATGCGCAACATTGGCCGCGAGGCGCAAGCGCGGGGGGTGTCCGCAGAGCGCATCGTGTTTGCGCGCCCCGTAGCCGCCGCGGACGAACACCTTGCACGACTGTCCCTGGCCGATCTTTTCCTCGATACGCTTCCCTACAACGCCCACACATCCGCCAGTGATGCGCTGTGGGCCGGCGTTCCCCTGTTGACCCTATTGGGCAACAGCTTCGCCGGGCGGGCCGCCGCGAGCGCATTGAACGCTGCGGGCCTGCCGGGCCTTATCGTGCATAGCCCGGCCGCCTACGAAGCGATGGCCTTGTCGCTGGCGCGCAATTCCGCCGCGCTCGCCGAACTGCGCACGAAGCTCGCGCGCAACCGCCACAGCTGTCCGCTGTTCGACACCCCACAATTCACCCGTCACCTGGAAGCCGCGTTCGAAACGATGTGGACACGACATCAGCAAGGCGAGCCACCGGCGAGTTTTGCTGTCGCACGCCCGGGCTAATTGTGCTTCGATCGATTTCACCATGAACGACCACATCCTGCAGAACGCCTGGCGGCTGCACCAGGCGGGCAATTTCGCCGAGGCGGCGCGTCTTTATAATGACGTGCTGCGGATGAACCCGCGCCATGTGGGCGCGCTGCAGATGCTGGGCTTCCTCCATTTTCAGCGCGGCGAATTCGCCGATGCGGAACGGATCATGGAGAAGGCGGTCAAGCTCGATCCGAAATCGGTCGACGCGCTTTACAACCGCGGCTGCGCGCTTCAGGCCTTGAACCGGTCAAAAGAGGCGCTGTCGTGTTTTGACCGTGCTCTGGCACTAAAGCCAGATTATGCGCCGGCTATGCTCAATCGCGGCAATGTCCTTTCGCAGATGGGCCGCTTCGTGGATGCGCTAGCGAGCTACGATCTGGCGCAGGCGCTGATGCCCGCCTCGGCCGAGCTCACGATGAACCGCGGCAATGCGCTGTTCGAGCTCGAACGCTATGCGGAAGCCCTCACAAGCTATGAAGCCGCGCTGAAGCAGGCGCCCGGTGAACCGCTGCTCTGGAACAATCGCGGCAATGCGCTCAGCGAGCTTGGCCGTCATCAGGATGCGGTCGCCAGCTTCACGCGCGCCTTGGTTCTGGATTCCGCTTACGCCGATGCCTTGGCCAATCGCGGCAACGCGCTCACCAAACTCGACCGCGACGAGGAGGCGATTGCCGATTTGGAAAAGGCACTCGCGATCGAGCCCACCAACATCGCGGCGCTGCACAGCCGGGGTCGGTTGCTAAGCAAGCGAAAGCGAAATGCGGAGGCGCTGGCGTCCTTCGAGCGGATCTTGGCGCTCGACCCAACGCAGGTGGAAGCAGCGATCGAGCGGGGAATCGTGCTCATCGAGCTGAAAGATTACGAGGAAGCCCTCGCCGGCTTTGATCAGGCGCTCCAAATCGAGTCCGACAGCATCGATGCGCTCAGCAACCGCGCGAGCCTGCTCGTGCGCTTCAAGCGTTACGAAGAGGCGTTGGCGAACGCCGACCGCGCGCTTGCGCTCGACCCCGCCTACGGGGCGGCGTGGCACAATCGCGGCAGCGCCTTGGCAGGGCTGAAGCGATACAAGGAGGCGCTCGTCTGCTACGACAAGGCGCTCGCTCTCACCCCGGAGAATCCGAACACCTGGAACAATCGCGGCGCGACGATGCTGTCGTTGAAGCAGGACGAGGCTGCACTCCCTTATTTCGAGACGGCGCTGCGGCTCAATCCGGCGGACGCCGATTCCTGGAGCAATCGTGCGCGCGCGTTCTCGACGCTCAAGCGCTTTCCCGATGCCATCGCCGATAGTGATAGGGCGCTCACGCTTGATCCTGGACACACCGGGGCCATGCGTATTGGGATTCATTCCCGCCTCCACACCTGCGATTGGCAGCGACGCGAGGAGGACAAGAGGAGG
>DATHDZ010000253.1:0-6095 GCA_035318785.1 Micropepsaceae bacterium | reverse complement strand
GTGACTCGGCTTTTCACGGTTCCCACGGGGCAACCACAGATCGCCGCCCCCTCGGCATAACCAAAACCGCCCAGGCCGACAAGCATGAGAGCTTTGTGCTGCTCCGGGCGAAGGGCGCGCAAAGCACGCACGGCATCGGATGCGAGGACCGCCCAATACTGCGAATCCTCAGACCCCGGAATGTCGAGCATCCTCTCGTCATAGCTCACTTGACGCCAGGCACGCCGATGGTGCGAGTACAAAAGGTTGCGCAGGATCGTGAACAGCCACGCTTTCAAGTTCGAACGAGGGTGAAATGTCGTGCGTCCCTGCCAAGCGTTGGCGAGGGCTTCCTGGGCGAGATCTTTAGCCAGCTCGCGATCCTTGCAGAGGGATAAAGAAAAAGCGTTCAAAAACGGCATCAGCTCAACCAAATCTTTGCAGAAAGCCGCTTCCGACGGAGGCACCTCTCGTTTGTCACGATTTCCGCCGCTCTGGTCGTGGACCTTTGCCGACGTTCTGTCGGCTAACGACAAGGGGTTGTCGTGGGTTGGCTGCAAGCTCGCTTGTGCATTCAGATTAAGCTCGCCGTCGATCCGAAGAACCAAGTTTTCGGACACATAGTCCGGATCACAGTGGCCCATATGACGAGATCGCGGGCCCGACGTCTCGTGAACGGGAGCGGCGTCAATAGGGACGCGGGGATCGATTCTGTGGTGTGTTCTGATCTGACTCATAACCGCTAGCTCGCTTCATTGCGCCTCCAATCATTGCCGCGCGCCATGAGCCCTTTCCATTGCACTTATGGCCGGCCGCAATGCTAGGAGGGCTTATGGCGGGCATACTTTGGTTTAGGTCCATAGAAGAAACAGGCGGGCCGGCCAGAGAGTTTTGGCGAATGCCGGCGGCTCCTTGGGCGTACTGCGCGTCAACCTCTTCGGCGAGAATCATCGAGAGCGCCGTGTAGATGCTCTGGCCCATCTTGACCCGCTTCTTCGCGCCTTGAGCAGGAAGTGCTTCCGAGAGAAAAGCCTTGCCGCGCAAGAGACACATGCTAGGGGTGCGCACCCACCGCGGGCTGAGCGCGATCTATCGACAGCCATCGCGTGCGGTTGACGTCGCGCGCATTCGCCACCCAACCTTTGACGTAAGACTGTACGATCGTGCGATTGGCGCGGAAATTTCGCGTGATCCAGGCGTGGTCGTTCAGCGCGATTTTTTCCGCCTGTAGCAGGATTTGTCCGCGCTTTTCGACATCGCGCTCCTGCTCGGCCTTCTCATACAGCGCGTCGAAAGCGGGATTGCTGTAACGGGCATAGTTCTGCGGGTTCCCGGTGGTCAGAATCATCAGGAAATTGGAGGCATCGTTGAAATCGGCACCCCATGAGGCGGCGCCGATATCGAAATCGCCCTCGCGCAGCTTGGTGAAGTTTACCTGGGTCTCGGACTGGACGATTTCCAGGTCGACGTAGATCGCCTTCCACATCGCTTGGATGGCCACCGCCGCACGGCGCGCATCGCCGAGTGCTGGTGTCGCATAGGTCGTATGCAGCGGCCTGTCCGGGCCATATCCCGCTTGCCGCATCAGGGCTTGCGCGCGCGTCACCCGTTCGGGATAGGACAGGTTGCGGAAAGACAAAGCCGCGCCGCCCGGATAATTGGCGATGCTGGGCGGAATGATGTTGTAGGCGGGCTCTTCGCCCAGCCGGTAGATCTTGTTGGTCAGCACGTCTCGATCGAAAGCGAGATCGAGCGCTTCGCGCACACGCACATCGTCGAAAGGTTTGCGTCGTTCGTTGAACACCACATAATCGATGGCAAGTGTCGGCGTCTGACGCAAGGCGGTTGGCATATTGGCGCGCAGCCAATCGATCTGATCGCTCGGAAAAGGGTTCTGCGTGTCCAACTCTCCGGCGCGAAACCGCTTCAGCGCGCCGGATGCGTCTTCGGTGGGATAGAACACCACGCGGTCGATTTGCACATTGGCCGCATCGAAAAAGCGCGGATTCTTCGTCAGCGCTACGTGGTCGCTGGGGAGGCGTTCGGCGAGCACATAAGGGCCGTTGGAGACGTAGTTGCCGGGTTGCGTCCAAGCTGCGCCCTTCGCCTCCACCACGTGGCGCGGCACCGGATAGGTGATGTTGTGCGCAAGCAGTTCGGGTAAATAGGGCGCGGGATGTTCGAGCTCGAGGATGAGCGTACGAGTCCCCTCGGCCCGCACGGCGAGCGCGGAAGGCGGGAGTTTTCCTTCGGCGACGGCTTTCGCATTCTTGAACGCGTATAGGATCGCGCCATATTTCCCCGCCGTCTTGGGATCGAGGGTACGCCGCCAGGCATAGACGAAATCCTCCGCCGTCACCGGCGTTCCATCCGACCAGAGGGAATCGCGCAAGATGAAGGTCCAGGTTTTGCCGTCCGGAGAGACGGCGGCGTTCTCGGCGGCGCCGTAAATCGCTTTGCCGCTGGCGTCTTCGGTGAACAGCCCCATCATCATGTCGCCGATGACCCATTGCTCCCACGACGTATCGGCGAGCGCGGGATCGAGGCTCTCAACTTCGGCGCCATTGCCGCGATGCAGAACGTTCTCGCGCGGGGATGTTGGTGCCGAGCGGGTTGCGCCGGTCTCGCTTCGATCGCCGCAGGCAGCGAGGGGAAAGAAGGCGAGGGCACACACAAGCGCGCGAGACGCCGTACGAAATCTTCTGCCGCCGATCATTGGATCTCAGCGCGTAGCGAATCGTTGCACGAAAACCCTATCGCTGCAGGCGAGCGTGGCCAAGCTGTCCGTCCGGATTAGATATGCACCGTCGCAGCGCGGGCGTGTTCGTCGATGCTAAGCCAGCGGGTTCGGTGCGTGTCCGAAACCGTATCCTTCCAACCTTCGATGTAGGGCCGCACGAGCGCGCCCGCTACCCAGAAATTGATCGGGATCCAGGCGTTGTCTTTCAGAGCTTGGTCTTCTGCCTGGGCCAGCAATTGTCCGCGTTTCGTCAGGTCGAGCTCGACGCCTGCTTGATCGAGCAGTCTGTCGAACTCCGCATTATGGTAATGGCCATAATTGTTGGAGTTGCCGGTCCGCAAAAGGTCGAGGAAGTTCGAGGCGTCATTGTAATCGGCGCCCCAAGCGGGATTGGCGACATCGAAATCGCCGGTCTGGATTCGGTTGTAGAAGATCGAGGCATCCAGCTGCAAAATCTGCGCGTCGACGTAGATCTGTTTCCACATTTGCTGGACCGCGACCGGCACCCGTCTTGCGGTTGTCGCGGCAGAGCGGATCATGAGAGATGTTCGCAGCAGATTGTCCGGGCCATAGCCGGCTTGGCGCATCAATTCCTGGGCACGTTTGAGCCGCTCCGGAAACGGCATGGATTTGAAGCTCAGGAAAACACCGCCTGGATAATTCGCGATTCCCGGCGGGACGATGTTGTATGCAGGCACCTCGCCCACCTTGCTGATCTTGCTGACGATCGTTTGGCGGTCGACAGCAAGACTCAACGCTTCGCGCACGCGCGGATCTTCAAATGGTTTGCGGGTTTGATTCACAACAAGGTATTCGGTGTTGAGGACCGGGTTCAAATGCAAGACTTCCGGCATGTTCGCCCTCAGCCAGCCGATCTGCTGCGAGGGCATGCGGTCTTGGATATCGAGTTCGCCGGCACGCAGGCGCTTCAGCGCCGCTTCGTAGTCGGTGGTCGGATAGAAGATCGCGCGATCGATCTTCACGTTCGCAGAATCGTAGAATTTGGGATTCTTCACCAAGGTGACGTGGTCGTTCGGGTTCCATTCGGTCAGCGTATAAGGTCCGTTGCTGACATAGCTTCCCGGCTTGGTCCAGGCATCACCCTTCGGCTCCACGACGTGACGCGGCAGCGGATAGGTCGTCACATGCATCATGAACTGCAAGAGGAACGGGACGGGATGCTCCAGCTCCACAATCAGCGTTTTGTCGTCCGGCGCCCTCACACCAAGGGCGTTGCCTGGCATCTTGCCCGTATTCACGGGCTCGGCATTTTTGATGGGATAGAAAAAATAGGCATAGTTCGACGCGGTCTTGGGATCGAGCATGCGACGCCAGGCAAAAACGAAGTCCTGCGCCGTCACGGGCTGACCGTCCGACCATAGATGATTGCGCAGATGGAAGGTCCAGGTGATGCCGTCCTCGGACTCTTCCCAGCGCTCGGCCGCGCCTGGAATGGGATTGCCATCCGCATCTTCGGTTGTCAGTCCGACCATCAGATCGCCGATGATGTTGATCTCCCAATTCCCCTGCGCATGGTGCGGATCAAGACTTAGCGGCTCTGCGGCATTGCCACGGTTGAGCACCATTTCGCCCGGAGCCGCCGCGGGCCGGTTCTGAGCCTGTGGCGTCGTCGCGCTTTGTCCGCAGGCCGTCAGCAGGGCCGCTCCGCATACGGAAGCAAGAAAGGCACGCCTCGTCTGACGTTCGATCATATCTTGTTCTCACACGGCTTTTTGTCGAAAGCGAGGCTACAACGACAGGAGCGCAAGTCCAAAAGCAACCGGCTACACGGGGTCGTGTTCGGCGACGAAATGGCCGGGCTTCACTTCGATGAGACGCGGTTTGTACTGCTCGGCGTCGGGATCATCGACACGCTTGGATTTCAGGAACATCAGCGCCGACCGCGTATCCAAGGGCGAAGGCAGTTCGGGCGGCAACAGCCGGTGGGGCTTGGCACGCTCAAGCTTCGGGTCGGGAATGGGGACGGCGGAGATCAGCGCCTTGGTATAGGGGTGCTGCGGGTCCTCATAGATGTCGTCGCGCGAGGCCAGTTCCACCACGCGGCCCAGATACAGCACCATCACCCGGTGGGACACTTGGCGCACCACGGAAAGGTCATGGCTGATGAAGATCAGCGACATGCCGAATTCCGCCTGCAGCGCGAGGATGAGGTCGACAATCTGCGCCTGGATGGAAACATCGAGCGCGCTCACCGCCTCGTCGCAGATGATGAGTTTGGGGCGCAGGATCATGGCGCGCGCGACGCCAACGCGTTGATTCTGACCGCCGGAGAATTCATGCGGATAACGGTTGATCCAATGGGGATCGAGACCGACCTTGTCCATGATCTCCTGCACCCGGGTATTCACTTCGCGGCGCGAGAGGTTCGGCTCGAGCGACTGCAAGGGCTCGGCGATGCTCTGACCGATGGTCATGCGCGGATCCAGGCTCGCGAGCGGGTCCTGGAAGACGATCTGGAACTCCTTGCGCAAATGCCGGATTTCGGATTCCGTCGCGTCGCCGAGATTACGGCCGGCCCAGACCACCCGGCCGGCGGTCTTGGGCAGAAGCCGGATAATGGCGCGCGCGAGCGTCGACTTCCCGCAGCCCGATTCGCCGACCACGCCCAGGGTCTCGCCTTCCTTCAAAGTAAGGCTGACGCCGTCGACCGCGCGCAGGGGTTTGTATTTGGGGAAAATGGTGCCGCTCATGCGGACGGGAAAATGGACCTTCAAATCGTCGACGGTAAGGAGTGTTGGGGCATTGTCCGCCGCGGGCAAAGGCCTCAGCGCGATGTGGCCAGGGCGGTTGGGCTTGTCGATGCGTGGCATGGCGTCAAGCAGCATGCGCGTATAGGGATGTTTGGGGCGATAGAAAATATCTTCCGCCGGGCCTGCTTCCACGAATTCCCCGTAGCGCATGACCTGGACCCGATCGCACATGGCGGCGATCACGCCCATGTCGTGGCTGATGAGAACGACCGATGTGTTCAACGCCTTGCGCAAATCGCGCATGATCTCGAGGATCTGCGCCTGCACGGTGACGTCGAGCGCGGTGGTGGGTTCGTCCGCAATCAGGAGATCGGGTCCGCAGGCGGTCGCCATGGCGATCATGATCCGCTGGCGCATGCCGCCCGACAATTCATGCGGATATTGCCGCATCCGGCGCTTGGCCTCGGGAATGCGCACGAGCTCGAGCGTTTCCATGGCGCGTTGCGCCGCCTGTTCGCGGCCCATGCCTTTGTGCACGCGCAGGGTTTCCATGATCTGATCGCCTACGCGCATGTGAGGGGTGAGCGACGTCAACGGGTCCTGGAAGATCATGGTGATCTTCGAGCCGCGAATGTTGTTCAACCGGGATTCCGAGGCGCCGATCA
>DATHDZ010000252.1:0-2182 GCA_035318785.1 Micropepsaceae bacterium | reverse complement strand
CGCCGCCTCGTAGCCCGCCCCGCGCTGACGCAAGAACTCCACCAGAGCGGCCACCGTCGTGACCGAGGATGGGGCGGCGATGTCTTCTTCGGAGGAACCGATCTTCTGCCGCACCCAGGCGAAATAGAGAAGCTTCACCGATGCATCTCACGCAGTTCTTTGTTCGGGTCGCGCCTGAGCGCCGGCAGATTTCGGGCGCGGGAGAGGCACCCGCCGGGCGTGAACGAGTCCGGCCCGCAAATAGGCATAGCCTGTGTACATGGTCAGTGCCGCGGCGAACCAGAGCCCGAACAACGCTACGCTGGTGACGCCCGGCAGCATGCGCTCGCTTGCCGTGGTGGCGATCAAAGCGGCGATCGCCACCATCTGCACCACGGTCTTCATCTTGGCGACGCGTGTGACGGGAAGGCTCACATCCGCCCCGGCGAGGAATTCGCGCAAGCCCGACACGAGGATCTCGCGGCAGAGAATGACCAGCGCGGGAACCAGATGAATCCCCTGCAAGGTGCGGTCGGCGGTCAGCATCAGAAGCGCCGCCGACACGATCAGCTTGTCGGCGATCGGGTCCAGCATGCGGCCCAGGGAGGATTCCGCCTTCAGCTTGCGGGCAATCATGCCGTCGACCGCATCCGTGAGGCCGGCCAGGCAGAACAGCACAAAGACGATCCAGCGGCCGGTATCCCCGGGCAGGAAGAAGGCCGCCGCGAACAGCGGCACCAGCGCGATGCGCGAGATGGTCAGGCTATTGGGCAGCGACGACATGGCGACAGTCTACAGGAGAGATGGAGCGGAAGTCAGGCGGGCCTTGCCCTTTCATCCCCATCAATCAGGGTGAAAAAAGTCGTAAATCTTGCGTGCCAGCGCGGAACTCACGCCTTCTACGGTCTCCAGATCACCAAGACTTGCTTGCGCCACCCCCCTGGCCGAGCCGAAATGGCTGAGCAGCGCCTTCTTGCGGCCCGCGCCCACGCCAGGGATTTCCTCCAGCGGGCTCGCCCCGATAGCCTTTGCACGGCTTTTGCGGTGGCCGCCGATGGCAAAGCGGTGGGCTTCGTCGCGCAAGCGCTGCAGGTAATAGAGCACCGGGCTTTTGGCATCCAGGCGGAAGGGAGCTTGGCCTCGGCGGTAGAAATGCTCGCGTCCCGCCTCGCGTTCGATGCTTTTCGCGACGCCCACGATCACGGCATCGTCAATACCGACATCGGCGAGGGCAGCGTGGGCAGCCTCCAGCTGTGCCGCTCCGCCATCGATCAAAACGAGGTCCGGCCATTTGTTCCATTTCTCGTCGCCGGTTCCTTCCGCATCCGCATCGCGCACCAGCCGCCCGAAGCGGCGGGTCAGCACTTCGCGCATCATGGCGATGTCGTCGCCGGGCGTCAGATCTTCGGACTTGATGTTGAACTTGCGGTACTCTGCCTTTTGGAAGCCTTCGGGACCCGCCACGATCATGGCGCCCACCGCGTTGGCGCCCTGGATGTGGGAATTGTCATAGACCTCGATGCGTTTGGGCGGTGGGTCCAGACCGAAGGTCTCCGCGACACCCTCAAGGAGTGCGCGCTGGCTGGCGCTTTCGGCCTGGTTGCGCGCGAGCTGTGCCCGGGCGTTCTGTAGCGCCGCGTCGACGATCTCGCGTTTCTCGCCCCGCGCGGGAATTGCGATCTCAACCTTATGATCGGCACGGATGCACAGGGCTTCGGCAAGCAGCGCCCGCTCGGGAATGTCTTCATTCAGCAGAATGAGCGAAGGGGCGGTGCGCGTGTCGTAGAATTGTCCCAGGAAAGAGCCGAGCACTTCGCCGTTCGACAGGTCCGCCGCGTGGCGCGGAAAATAGGGCTTGTTGCCCCAGTTCTGGCCGGCGCGAAAGAAGAACACCTGAACGCAGGATTGCGCCCCCTCCCGGTGCAGCGCGAAGACGTCGGCTTCCGTGAAGGTGGTCGGATTGATCCCCTGGCGCGCATGAATCTGGCTCATGGCGCGGATGCGGTCGCGCAATTGCGCGGCCGTCTCGAAGTCCATGGCTTGCGAGGCCTGCTGCATGTCTTGGGCAAGCTGCTCCTGGACCATGCGGCTCTTGCCGGTGAGGAAATTCTTCGCCTGGTCCACCAGCGCCGCATAACCTTCTGCGTCGATCCGCCCCGTGCAGGGCGCACTGCAGCGCTTGATCTGATGCAGGAGGCAGGGC
>DATHDZ010000251.1:0-2036 GCA_035318785.1 Micropepsaceae bacterium | reverse complement strand
TTTTACCGACGTCGTGATTCCCGATCATCAGCGTCTCGGCGCGGTCGGCGATGGCTGGAACGTGTCGCTGACCACGCTGATGAACGAGCGGATGTCGATCGGCGCGCGGCTTGCCACCGGCTTTCCCGAAATGTTCGATTTTTGCTCCAACCTGATGACCGACGATGGGCTCGCGATCGACGACCGCGCCACGCGTTCGAAACTCGCCAACTGGGCGGTGAAGGCGAGCGGACTGAAATATACCAGCTACCGCGCGATCTCGGCGCTTTCGAAGGGCGAGCGTCCGGGTCCGGAAAACTCGATCGGCAAGCTGGTCGCGGGATCGATGCTGCAGGACATCGCCATGTATGCGATGGATCTCGAAGGCGCGGCCGGTGTCTTCACCGGCGCTGCCGAAGAAGAGGCGCGCGGCCAGTTCCAGCAAATGCTGCTGAGTTCACCCTCGATGCGCATTGCCGGCGGCACCGATGAAATCCTCCGCAACATCATCGCCGAGCGCGTGCTGGGCCTGCCCGGCGACATCCGCGTCGACAAGGATGTCCCGTTCAACAAGATCCCGACCAAGGGAAGATGAACATGGCGGATGCCACGGTGAGTGCGCCGGCCGGCCGGCATAGCGGCGAGGAGCGCATCGGCGTGCTCGAGGAGCTCTTGAACGAGCGCTATTCCGTCCGCGCTTTCCGGCCCGACCCGGTGCCGCCAGAGACCATCGAGCATGTACTTAAAGTGGCGCAGCGCACGGCGTCATGGTGCAACAGCCAGCCGTGGCAAGTGTTGATCGCGAGCGGCGAGGCCAAGGAGCGTTTCCGCAAATTGATCTACACGGAAGCAGCTTCCGGTGGCGAAGACGGTCATGACTTCCCGCCGCCGCGCGAATATCTCGGGGTCTATCTCGAACGCCGCCGCGAGAGCGGCTTCCAGCTTTACAACACGCTCGGCATCGTGCGCGGCGACAAGGCCGCCTACGCAAAACAGGCGCTGGAGAATTACAATTTCTTTGGCGCGCCGCATGTCGCCATCATTCATACCGACGAGCCGCTGGGGGTGTACGGCGCGATTGATTGCGGCGCCTATGTCGGTAATTTCATGCTGGCCGCACAGGCGCTCGGTCTCGGCACCATTCCGCAGGCGGCGCTTGCGCGTCATTCCCGCTTGATCCGCCGTCACTTCAATCTCGCCGACGACCGCCGCGTGGTCTGTGGAATTTCATTCGGATTCGCCGATCATGCGCACAAGATCAACAGCTACCGGACCTCGCGCGCCAGCATCGCGGACACCGTCACCTTTGTCGAATAGTAGAGCGCCAGGAAAAACCCCGATCGCTCGCGCGATCAGGGTTTCCATTGCGGGCAATTCGTGCCCGATCAGTAGAGGTCGTAGGCGCAGATGTTGATGGTGCGCAGGCGCAGGCCGCGGGGAGTCTGGACCATCTGCTGCCGATAGCAGTCGTTGACGCCGCTGTTGATATAGAGACCGACGAAGCCGTGGCCCCATCCGCCGTGATGACCCCAGCCGCCGCCGCCATGAAAACCGTGCGCGGAAGCCGAGCCGGGAGCCAGTGCAGCAATGCTGAGGGAAGCTGCGGCGATCAGTCCAAGAGTTACCTTGCGAAGCATTGTCTTGTCTCCAGTGTATTGGCGCTATGGCCGTTGTTGTGTCCCTGCCGGTTTGTCGGACCGGCTTTGCCGCGCGTTCAATCGCTCGGGGAAGATTCGTGTTTCCGGAATGTTTCGTGGGCGATGAGGCGACGACATTTTGCCAAGAGTTCGTCATGCCCGGCTTAGCGCCGTAGCCCGGATGGAGCGCAGCGAAATCCGGGTTAAAGACAAATGATTTTTGGTCGAATCGGTTTGGCCGCGGACTCAGTTCACCTCTCCCCGGTGGGGAGAGGTCGATTTGCGCAGCAAATCGGGTGAGGGGGTTTGCTCTAACGAGAGAGCGTAACCCCTCACCCGGCGCTTCGCGCCGACCTCTCCCGATGGGAGAGGTGGAATTCCCGATGCCGTTCCAGCTCAACCTAATCTCATCACGCGCTA
>DATHDZ010000250.1:0-6750 GCA_035318785.1 Micropepsaceae bacterium | reverse complement strand
TGAAGATCACCAGCGCATATTTCCAGGAGCCATCGCTCTCTTTGCGGAAAAAATTCGTGAATTTGCCGGGTCCGGAAAGCATCTTCCCGCCGCCCCTCGGCATCATGTCCATCGTGAAGATGCCTTGGGCGAAAGCCTGCGAGCCGAACGTCTGCACGTCATCGAATTTGGACGCGATCCGAAGCTTGAAGGGATCGAAAAACGCCATCTTTGCCGCCGCGACGGCTGTTTCCCTTCCGATGAACCTCGGCGCATCGGGAACCGCGAAGATGAAATCTTCCGTCAAAAGGTTCGCCCAACCTTGAATATCGCCGGCATTGATCGTCGCAACAAAATCGTCGAGGCGCTGGTTGATCGCAGCCAAATCTTCCGACAGTTCGGCTCCCGAGCCGGCCGAGAAGCCGGCGCGCGAAAGATCGCTGTTCCAGATCCCGCGCGCGACCTTCCAGCTGCCGTCCGCCTGCCGCCGCCAGATCCAGATGCCCTTGCCTTCGTCGTGAACGGGCCGGCCGCCGCGCTTGGGCATGCTGTCCAGGACCCAGCGGTGCTGGTCGATGGCGACATCGCCCATGATTTCCAGCTCTTCGGGAAACACGAAGAAGAGCGATTTCGCCGCGGCGAAGCCCTCGCCCCAGAATTGACGGTGCGCATCGGTGCCGCGGATCGCAGGCCGATTGGGCGCCATGCCGACCGCCTCGTCGGCGGTATATGCCGTCATTGCCGCAATATCTTCGCGGTTGAACGCGGCGACGTATTCCGCCCGCCGCCGCTCGATGACTTCCCTGTCGTTCACCGTAAGCCTATGCCGAGAGAGGAGATCGCGACTTTCACCCTCCCCGGGAAGGGGAGGTGGCACCCCGATCAATACAACAGGGGAACCCGCTCATAAGCAAGCGGCCTACCCTTACAGCGTCTTCAGTCTCTTCCACGCCGTGTCCAGCGCCGCCGCCGAAGCGGCCAAATCCGCCCACGGATCGGGGCGCTTCAAAACCGCGGCAGCGTCGGGAATGGTAAATGCGGCCGGATTCAATCCCTTGCGCAATTGACTCCACGGCAGCGGCACGGCGATGGGGGCGCCCTCGCGCGCTCGTGGCGACCAGGGCGCAACCGCGGTCGCCATGCGGCCATTGCGCAGATAATCGAGGAAGATTTTCCCGCCGCGCTGCTTCTTCGACATGTTGGTGACGTAGCGGTCGGGCGCGACGCGCGCGACCTTCTCCGAAACTTCGAGCGCGAAGGCCTTGGCGTCGTCCCAGGTCACGGGCTTCTTGGGCGTGCCTTTGATCGCGACCACCACATGTAGGCCCTTGCCGCCGGTGGTCTTCACAAAAGGCGTCAGCCCGCAGGCTGTCAGCACCTCGCGCATCTCCTTGGCGGCATCCATCACGCGTTCGAAAGGCACGTCGGGCGCCGGGTCGAGATCGAAGATCAGCCGCTCCGGCGTTTCGGGATCGTTCGGCTTGCAGCCCCAGGGATGAATCTCCAACACCGCTGCTTGAGCAAGCGAGACCAGCCCTTCCACGCTGTCGACGGCGTGAAAGGGTTGCTTCTCGCCGGCAACCGGAATGGGCACGACCGCCGCCGCGCCCGCCAGCACGTGGCGCTGGAAGAAGCGCTCGCCGCCGATTCCCTCCGGCGCCCGCACCATGGAGATCGGCCGCCGCGCGATATGGAGCAATAAACGCGGGGCAATCTTCTCGTAATAGCGGGCAAGGTCGAGCTTGGTGACCGGGCCGCTTGTCTTCGTCGCCGGCCATAGGATTTTCTCGGGATGGCTGATGGTGACACCCGCGACAATATTGTCTCCGCGTGCGGCTGATCTCTTCGGCGATTTGGCGTTCGCCGCCTCTTGGGTTGTTTGCATCTCTTTCTCGCTTTCCGAACGTTCTTCCGCCTCCCCTACCGGCACAGTCTGTTCGACCACGACAGCGCGCGCCGGCTTGTCATCGCGCAAGCCTTTGAAGGCTGCCTGCCGCAACAACCCGTCGCGCGTGATGGTGGCGTATTCTACTTCGGCGACTTGCTTGGGCGCGACCCAGTGGATTTCTTTGGTCCGGGGCGGCTTCACCCCGGCGGTGAAGGGCGATTTGGGCTGCTCGAGCTTTCTCAGCGCGCGCAGCACGGGGCCCGAATTCTCGCTGTTGAAGCCGGTGCCAATGCGGCCGAGATAGGTGAAATCCTTGCCCTGATAGGCACCCACCAAAAGCGAGCGGAGCTTGGTCGGACTTCCCCACCAGCCGCCGATCACCACTTCCTGGCCACCGCGGCATTTCTCCTTGGTCCACAGATCGCCGCGCCCCGGGCGATAGGGCGCGTCCACACGCTTGGAAATGATGCCTTCGAGCTGCGCGCGGCAGGCGCTTCGCAGGAGTTCCTTTCCCGATGTCGCGAAATGCTCGACATAGCGGTAATGCGGCACGCCCTTCGCGCCCGCGAGCATTCTGGCGAGCATGTCCTTGCGCACCGAAAGGGGCTCGCCACGCAGGTCCATGCCTTCCAGAAAGAGAAGATCGAAGACGAAGAAGATCAGCTCCCCGGTCCGTCCGTCCGAGAGCGCCTGCTGCAGCCCGGAAAAACTCGGGACGCCTCGCTCGTCCAGTGCACAGATTTCACCATCGATCATGCAGTCTGGCAGATGACGGCCCTCAGCCGTGATTTCCGGGAAGCGGTGGCTCCAGTCCAGCGCCTTGCGCGTGCGCAAAACGGCGTCGCGCTTCTCGACGCGAAGCTGCATGCGATAGCCGTCGAACTTGATCTCATGTACCCAGACGGGGCCTATGGGCGGCTCGTCCACCAGCCGGGCGAGCTGCAGCGCCACGAACTCCGGCATCTTCACGCGCTTGATTTTTTTCGGGCTGTCCGTTTGCGGGCTGCCATCCCGCGCGCTGCGCGAGTCTTTTTTTTTACCGTCGCAGGGGTGACGGATGGTTCGTCGTCGTTGGCCCGCCCGTCTTTCTTGCGCGATGACTGCCACACCTTTGACGTCTTGCTGGATGCGATTTCCTCCAGCGTGCGGCCCGTCTTCACCGAGGTGTCGGCGGCAAGAAGCGCGTCCGGTTCGCCGGGCAAGGCGAACTCGTCCTTCTCTTTGATGAGCAGCCAATTGTGGCGGGTTTTCCGCCCGAGTTTGGATTTGTCGTCGCGCAGGCGGATCAGCGCCCAGCGGCCATGCATGCGTTTGCCGGAGAGTTCGAATTTGAGCTGGCCCTTGGCGAGGTCGCCGCGCGGATCATCGCTCTGCGGCGTCCAGGTGCCGTAATCCCATAGCTGTACCGTCCCGCCGCCATATTGGCCTTGCGGTATGGTGCCCTCGAAGGTGCCGTATTCCAGCGGGTGGTCTTCCACCTCGACGGCCAGCCGCTTGGTCGCCGGGTCGAGCGCAGGGACCTTCGTCACCGCCCAGGATTTGTAGACGCCGTCGAGCTCGAGGCGGAGATCGTAATGGAGCCGAGTCGCCGCATGGCGCTGGATGACGAAGCGCAGCGCCTTGGCCTTCTCGCGCGCGACCCGGCCGCGCGGCTCCGCGGTAATGCCAAAGTTTCGTTTGGCCCGATAGGTTTCTAACCCGGCCATTTTGGCCCTTTTTGCGTGGGCCTTCCCGGGCCCTAGATGCGTCCGATCAACACCAGAATCAGAAGGACGACCACCACGGTGCCGAGTACGCCGCTGGGACCATAACCCCAGCCGCTGCTATAGGGCCAGCTTGGAAGTGCGCCGATCAGGAGCAGGATCAGGACGACGAGCAGAATTGTTCCTAGCATCAGTTTCACCCCTTATCGTTGTGCAAGAAAACTGCCGAGCGGGGCAAACGTTCCCTCAGCTTGGCACGCCCGGACGACGTCAAGCTTTCCTTGACATGCCAACCTGTCAGACAGTACTTGACGGATAAGGGATGGACATGCCGCTCAAACTCACCCGCCGCCGCTTGCGCTGCTCGTTCTGCAAGAAGCCCGAAACCGACGTCGTGAAATTGCTCGGCGGGCCCGGCGTGATGATCTGTGATTCCTGCGTCGGCATCTGCAACAGGATCTTGGAAGCGGTGCCGTCATCCTTCGCGGGCTGGGACTCGATGGGTGATGCGCAATTGCTGCAATCGCTCAAGCCGTCGGAAGCCGCCGTCGAGGGCATGCGAAACGTGCTGCAACAGCAAGTCGAAACGCTGCGCAGCCGTGGGATCAGCTGGGCCGATATCGGCGGGGCGCTGGGAATATCCCGTCAGGCCGCCTGGGAACGGTTCTCTTGAAGATGATCGAGCCCAAGATCGTCATTGATGAAAAGCCCGACTCCAGCTTGCGTGACGAAATTCTTCGCCCGCTCCGCGATTACAATGTGAGCAGAATCGGTGCCGTCGTCATAGAGCCGTTGGCGATTTTTCTACGGCACCCTGGGAATGACGCGATCATCGGCGGGTTATGGGGAACATCGGCGGCCGGTTGGCTTCATATCGAGCTGCTCTATGTGCCGGAAGAATTCAGGACGCGAGGGCTTGGCTCCTCCCTTATCAAAAGGGCCGAAGAGATTGCCGCAAAACGTGGATGCGTCGGTGTTCGTTTAGACACTTTCTCGTTTCAAGCTCCAGGTTTCTACGAGAAGCTCGGGTATCGGACATTCGGAAAACTGGTGGTCCATCCTGAAGGCCATGAGCAGATTTATTATTTCAAGAATCTGACCAAGAAATAGAGAGCACGATGGCCAAGACCGATTTCAAATCCGTAGACGAATATATCGCAGCACACACCGACGACGTGCAGGCGATCCTGAGCCGCGTCCGCAGCACCATCCGCAACGCCGTGCCCGGCGCCGAAGAGACGATCAGTTACCAGATCCCCGCCTACAAACTACAAGGTGGCGCGGTGCTCTATTTCGCGGGGTGGAAGCAGCACTACTCGCTCTATCCCGCCGGCGATCGTCTGATACGGGCATTCAGGAGCGAGCTTGCACCGTACAAGATCAGCAAGGGCACGATCCGCTTCCCTCTCTTCGAACCCGTCCCGGTGAAATTGATCTCGGACATCGCGAAGTTCCGCGCCAAGGAAGGTGCCGATCGCGCCAAGGCGAAGCGGGGCAGCCAAGATGCGCTAGCTGGCGTGACTATTCCGCGGCGGCGGCCGAGTGGATGGTAGAGCTCGCGCGGCCCGTAAGTTCGGCCGGCGAGAAATCATCGACGTCTATGGCGTCGCGGACAATCGCATTGGCGCGATTGAGCGCATCGGCCTCGGCTTGAGTGATGACGTTCTCGCGCACCAGACGCGGCAGATCGGCGAGTGCCTTGCGCCCGGCGTGACCGGCGACGCGAATCTTTTCCTCGATCGCATCGCGTTCGATCGCGGCGGTGAATGCCACCTCCATGCGGCCCGTCGGGTCCGTTGCGGAGCGGCTCACATAGATTCCGTCCGTCAATCTCTCGCGGGTCGGCGTCGCCGAAAGGATCAGCTTCGCGCAAGCATGGGTCAGCCTGTCCGAAGGCAGCCTGCGATGGCGGCCCAGCGGGAACGCCACGATGCGCAGCAGCCACGCGGCGGGGCGCATCGGAAGATTGGTCAGCACCTCGTCCAGCCGCGTCTGAATGTCGTGCAGGGTGCTCCGATAATTCCATTCCAACAGCGGCAGGTCTTCGGCTTTGAAACCCTCGTCTTCGAAACGCTTCAGCGCGCAGCTCATCAGATAGAGCTCGCTCAACACATCGCCGAGCCGCGCGGAAAGACTTTCGCGCCGCTTCATCTCGCCGCCCAGCGTGCCCATCACAAGATCGGCGACGGCGGCGAAGGTGACCGAGGCCACATGCAGGCCGCGATACATAGGCGTGACATGCGGCACATCGGGCACGCGCGCGAACACGCCGAAGGTGAGATTGTGCAGGAAGGCGCGGATGACGTTCGACGTGGCACTGTAGATATGGGCGAACAGTGCCTTATCAAAAGCCTTCAACGATTCGCTGGGGTCCGGAAGGTTCGCCGCTTCCATCTCCTTCAAGAGGAAGGGATGACAGCGTATGGCGCCCTGTCCGAAAATCATCAGCGAGCGTGTGAGGATGTTCGCGCCTTCCACCGTGATGGCGACGGGCACGCTCATATAGGTGCCGAAGAGATAATTGCGCGGGCCATCGCAGATCGCGCGCCCGCCATGGATGTCCAACGCATCGTTGAGCGCCGTGCGCATGCGTTCGGTGGCGTGATATTTGAGGATCGCCGAAAGCACCGAAGGCTGCTGGCCATGATCGAGCGAGGACGCCGTCAAACGCCGCGCCGCATCCAGCACATAAGCGTAGCCCGCAATACGCGCGAGGGGCGCTTCGATGCCTTCGAAACGGCCGATCGCCATGCCGAACTGGCGGCGCACGCGTGCATAAGCGCCGGCAAGCCGCGCGCAGAACATCGCCGCGCCGGTGCCGAGCGCGGGCAGCGAAATCGCCCGCCCCGCGGCCAGGCAATCCATCAGCATGCGCCAGCCTTGGCCGACGCGGTCCTTGCCGCCGATGATGGTGTCCATCGGGACGAAGACGTCTTTGCCGCTCGTCGGGCCGTTCTGGAAGGATTGGTCGGCGGGATAATGACGCCGTCCGATCTGCACACCCGGCGTGTTGGTCGGTACCAGTGCAAGCGTGATGCCGATGTCTTCCTTGCCCCCGATCAGGTGATCGGGGTCGTAGAGGCGGAAGGCGAGGCCGAGAATGGTCGCGACAGGCGCCAGCGTGATGTAGCGCTTGTTCCAGGTGACTCGGAGCCCAAGCACGCGTTGGCCCTTGTGCTC
>DATHDZ010000249.1:0-7676 GCA_035318785.1 Micropepsaceae bacterium | reverse complement strand
GATCGAAAGCAGATACGCAAAGCGGGGGCCGATATACCAAGCCGCTATCGCGATCGGATAAACATAGATCACCGACAAGGATATTTGCCAGCTAAGCAGATAATCGCGCAGCCCAATAAGAGCCACGATCGCCGACGAGATCAGCACGACGCTCTGGCGCGAACGGCCTTCGGGCCATGTCATCAATCTGGTTGGATTGACCCTCACCCCAAGACCTCCCGTTGTCGGACCTCAATGTAACCGCAGTATGAGTGCGTTGCAGGCAATATCGGAGTGTTGGTTATCACAGCGAACGGCACGTTACAAAATTGTAAGGTCTTACAATGTGCATCGCTGCCGCCACCGACTAGAATGCTGCCAACATTCAGCGGTGCGATCTCAACTCTCGCACCGAACCGGGAGGACACCATGAAATATCTGCTCTCATCGGCTGTAATCGCAGGGCTTGCCTTGGGAAATATTCACGCCGCCGACGCCGCAGAAGTCACCCTCATCGCACCGGGCGGCATCAGGGCCGCGGTCGAGCAGATGATCCCGGCCTTTGAGAAAAAGACCGGCCACAAGGTGAAGGCGACGTTCGGCTCGGGCAACGGCACCAAGGCGCAAGTCGCCAAGGGTGATGCGTTCGACGTGCCCATCGTACAGCCGCCTTATCCCGAAGTGCTGGCCTCGGGCAATGTCCTCGCCGCGAGCGAGACTCCCCTGGCGCATGTGGCGGTCGGCGTCGCGGTGCGGCCGGGCACGCCCCATCCCGACATTTCCACGCCGGAGGCGGTGAAGAAAATGTTGCTCTCGGCGAAATCGATTTCCTATCCCGATCCGGCGGGCGGGGCCGCCGCGGGCGTGAGCTTCAACGAGACACTGAAGAAGCTCGGCATCACCGATGAGATGAAACCCAAGATCAAGCTTGCTATGGGCGGCGCGGGCGCCATGGCGGCGCTGGCCAAGGGCGAGGTCGATATCGGGCTCACCTTCGTCAGCGAAATCATCACCGAGCCGGGTGTCGAAGTCGTGGGTCCCCTGCCCGCGTCGATCTCGACGCCGACTCGGCTGGTGGGTTTCGTCGGCGCCCATTCCAAGGAGCCCGTCGCTGCGAAGGAACTCGTGAACTATCTCTCATCGGCGGATGCGGCCAAAGTCTACAAGGAAAGAGGCATGGTCCCCGGCCGCTGATCAGCGTTACCCGCGCTGTTGTGATGATCCGGAGCGCCGGCGGTGCGTGCTAGACTGATGCGATGAGCATCACCGACGCACTGGCTTCGGACATCGTTGCGACGCGCCACTGGACCAAGCTTGCCGACGGCCGCGTGCGCTGCGATGTTTGTCCGCGCGAGTGCAAGCTGCATGACGGCCAGCGCGGGCTTTGTTTCGTCCGTGCGGCACAAGGCGGCGAGATCGTGCTCACGACATGGGGCCGCTCGTCGGGGTTCTGCGTCGATCCCATCGAAAAAAAGCCGCTGAACCATTTCTTGCCGGGCACACCCGTGTTGTCTTTCGGCACGGCGGGTTGCAATCTTTCGTGCGCCTTTTGCCAGAACTGGGACATCTCCAAGAGCCGCGAGACCGATACGCTCGCGGACCGCGCGACACCGGAATTGATCGCTGCCGCCGCGCTGAAGCTCGGCTGCCGTTCGGTCGCCTTTACCTACAACGATCCGACGATCTTCTTCGAATACGCGATCGACGTCGCCGACGCGTGCCGTGCCGTTGGCGTGAAGAGCGTCGCGGTGACAGCCGGCTATATGAGCCCTGCTCCGCGCGCCGAATTCTATCGTCACATCGATGCAGCCAATGTCGATCTGAAGGCTTTCACCGAGGAGTTCTATTTCAAGATCACCAAGTCGCATCTTCAACCGGTTCTGGACACGCTCGAATACATCAAGCACGAGACCAAAACCTGGCTCGAGATCACCACATTGGTGATACCGGGCGAGAATGACTCGCCGGGCGAGATCGAACGTCTATCGCGTTGGGTGGTGGAAAAATTGGGCCCGGACGTGCCGCTGCACTTCTCCGCCTTCCATCCCGATTACCGCATGCTCGACAAACCGCGCACGCCTCAGGCGACATTGTCCATGGCGCGCCGCATCGCCATGGAGCAAGGCGTCCGCTACGCCTATGTCGGTAATGTTCATGATGTCGGACGGCAGAGCACCTATTGCCATCAATGCGGGGCGCGCCTCATCGAACGCGATTGGTATGCGCTCGGCCGCTGGCGTTTGGATGGCGAGGGCAAGTGCCTCTCTTGCGGGACGCGTTGCGCGGGCGTGTTCGATGGACCGCCGGGCGAATGGGGACAGAAGCGGCTTCCCGTGAAACTAGCGCAGTGATTTTCCTCCCCTGTTGTTACGGGGGAGGTGCCGAGCGCGACGTTCGCGCGAGGCGGAGGGGGAACGCGGATGCGGGGAGCTGAGCAAAGATCGCAAATTTTGGCCAAACGTCTGCGGCGTCGGATGACGGATGCGGAGATCATTCTGTGGTCGCGACTGCGCAATGATGTGATTCAAGCCACACGCTTCCGGAGACAGCATCCTATCGGACCTTATATCGCCGATTCGCCTGCGTGCCAGCGCGCCTTATCGTTGAGGTGGATGGAGAAACCCATTCCAGCACTGCCGAACTCGCGCATGATCACAGACGCGACGCGTATCTGCGGGCGAGAGGTTGGCATGTGTTCAGAGTGACCAATGAAGACATTTATAAAAATTTGGACTCTGTGCTCGACGGGATTGTGCGCTTCATGCCCCCACCCCGGCCTTCGGCCGGACCTCCCCCGTAAACACGGGGGAGGAAACGTGCACGCGCATTTTCTTCACGACTTCGGCGCGGGATCGCCGAAACTTTCGGTGGAAAAACGAAAGGCTTGAAAACTCGCCGACCAATGGTCGGGCGCCAAACCGGCCTTGCGTTTCAGGTTCCGGATGAAATTCACGGGATCGGGAATTCCGCTCCAGACGCTGGGCAGGAAGATGGCGCGGCGATCACCGTCGCGGATAATCAGGCCATCGACATCGGGGCGCAGCGCACGCGCAAGCTCAGCTTCGCTTTCGCAGGGGATGTGCCGCGGCGTCGACAAAATGGATATGTGCAGATGGATTTGTTCCAACTCCGCCGGAGTCAGCGGCGGAAACCGCGGATCGTCGAACGCCGATTTGCGAGCATTGTCCACCACGTCATCGAAGAGCGGGCGATGCGCGGCGAGCGAGCCGCGGCAGCCGCGCAGGGAATCACCGATCTTGATCGTGACGAAACTCGCGCGCTGCGCTCGCAACATGGCAGGCACGGCGCCCTTGAATTGCACCTTCAGCGGCGCGCCGTCATGATGGGCGCCGTAGCGAACGGTGTGACGCACGACATCGAGCAGCAAATTGCGTGTCGCTGCATCAAGCTGCGCGGTGAGGGCGTATTCGAAAGCGAACGAGCCATAGCCGACCACCCGTTCATGCAATCCCCGCGTGTCTCCGGAGTTGCGCACGTCGAGCGCGGTGACGCGCAGATCTCGCCGCTGCGCCTGATCGAGCAGACCGTGAATCGCGAAGCGTCCGCAGGCGCGGTCGCCATCGCAGCCTGCGGGCTGCAAGCGTTCGATCGCCGCCGTCGTCTCCCCATCCTTCGCCTGACACGTCGCGTAGTCATGAAAATGACTGAGATCGGAGGAGACGATGATCGCCGTTTCCGGTCCGCCCCACAGCGCCTCGAGCAGTTTTGAGACGCGATCGCGCGGCGTCTGGCCCACCAGGATCGGCAGGATCTCGACCTCGCCAAGCGCCCGATGAATGAACGGCAAATGCACCTCGAGGCTGTGTTCGTTCACGAAAGGGTCCGGCGTGACCGCGACCTCGAATTGCCGCGCCAGCAAATCACGTGTGAGCGTATCGACCGGCAGCGGACCAAACGGCGTAGCCCAAGCATCGGCCGGCGACACGGCCATGCCGCGCACCGGCTGGCGGTGATTTGGACCGAGCAAGACGACGCGCTTGATGACGCCCTTGCGCTGCGCGAGCAGCCGATAGGCGGCGGCGGCGATGTCACCAGAATAGATGTGTCCGGCATGCGGCGCGATCACCGCCTTTGGGATCAGCGGCGGAGGTGCCGCGCGCGCGAGGCATCCGTCCACGCCCGCGGCAAGCTCTCCGGGATCGGACGGATAAAACTTTCCCGCGACGCCGGCGGGTTGCACCGATTGGGCCATATTCGATCATTACGCAATCGCGTGGCGCCGCCAAGCCGGCCGATAGCCCAATTTGCGGCAGGCTGAACAAAGCACGCGCGTTTAAACCCGGCCTCTACGCACATCACCGACGGCAAAGGCCAAGTGCCGGCGAGAGGGCGGAACTGACAGAGCTTGCCATACGTTGTCTCGGCAGATGATTAATCAGGGAGGAGCCCAAGATGCTCAACAATCTGCGCAACCCGATTCCGGGAATCGAAAATGCGGGAGAAGTGGTCAAGAAGACGGCCATTACCGCGGCGCAAGCCGCGAAGGACGCGACCAGCCAGCTCGAAGATTGGGCGAAAGACAGCTACGGCTCGGCACGGGACGCGGTAAAGACCAAGCCCTTTATGTTGGGCGCGGTATCGCTGGGATTCGGCGCACTCATGGGCGGCCTTTATGCGCTATGGCAGCGCGGCGCGGCCAAAGCCCGCTCCCCCCGCAAGACATTGCCGGTGCGTGCACGCGCCAAACAATCCTTGAGCGCAATGACGGGAACGAACGGCAACGGTTCTGCCAGCAAGGCAAAGCTCAAAAGAAACAAGCGCGCTACCCGGTCTACGAATGCTTGACCGCTCATGCGTGTGAAGCTTCCCGCCGGCGCCGCGCAAATCGCAAAGCGGCATCCCAAGATTTGGAGCGCCTATGAAGAACTCGGCGCGGCCTGCGCGGATGCCGGTCCGCTTGATGCGCGCACGCGCCGTCTCGTGAAGCTCGCGCTCGCGGTGGGCTCGCAGAGCGAAGGGGCGGTGCACTCCCACACAAGGCGAGCCGCTGAAGAGGGATTGACCAGAGAAGAATGTCTTCACGTCACGCTGCTCGCCATTCCATCCATTGGCCTCGCCAAGGCGGTGGCCGCTATGACCTGGGTCGAGGACGTGCTGGAACGCGGCAATCCCGCCAAAGGACCTTAAGCGTGCGCGCCTGCGGGCGCATCCATCGCGCGACGCAGCGCTGACGCGATAATCTCGGGCGGATGCGCGCCAACAAGGAGCGGCCGCCGGTTCAGGATAAATGCCGGCACACCAGAAAGGCCGGCGCGGCGCGCGACCTCTTCCTCTTGTGAAACTTGCAACGCGCCTTCATCGCCTTGAAGGAACGCGGAAGCAGCCTCCCGCTCCATCCCGGCCTCGACAGCGAGATCGCGCAACACGTCTTGCGAACCAATGTCGCGTCCCTCGGTAAAATAGGCGCGGAAGAGTCCCTCGACGAGCGCATCCTGGCCGCCGGTCGGGCGCAGCCACCAGATCAACCGATGCGCGTTGAATGTATTGGGCGTACGCGCCATCAGATCGAAATGAAAGCTGATGCCCTCGCTTTCACCCATCTCGGTCATCTGGGCGTCAAGCTGCTCGGAACGTTCCCATGAACCGAATTTGCGCGTCCGATAAGCGCGGCGATCCATACCGTCTTTGGGCATATCCGGATTGAGCTCGAAGGGCATCCATCTGACGCGTACGGTCTCTTGGCCGATCAAGGTCAGCGCCCGTTCGAGCCGGCGCTTTCCAACCAAGCACCACGGACAAATGACATCTATGAAGACCAGTAGATCGGGGATGGCTGCGTTCATGGGAACTCCAAAATTCCGTCGGTACCAAAAATCCTATTGCACACTTCTACTATGGTGGATTCCTCGGTCACGTATGGGTTAACCAATTATTCATTATACGGCGGACAGGGTCAAAAAAACTGCTACACAACTTTGATGCCTTCGCGACTCACAATCATCCTCTTGGCAGTCGTCCTCGTTTTGTGGGTCCTGGTCGCGATCTACGGATAAGGCCGCGCCGCGCGCCGAGCCAAATCCATTTTGCGATGATGAATTCCACGATAGTTGCCACACCAATCCCATTCGTGCGACTGAGAGAACCGAAGCCTCGCGGCTGGATTCCATGCTCGCTCAGATTCGCAAATTGTTGACGGCCCCCGAATCCTCGCCAGCTCCTTCGGACCAATTGCAGATTGCCGTTGCGGTCCTGCTGGTGGAGGCCGCGCGGATGGACGATGATTTCAACGATGCGGAACGCGCCGTCATCGAACGGCTGCTCGCGGACAAGTTCGAGCTCACGCCGAGCGAAACGCGGGAATTGCTGGCGCTTGCCGAATCCACGGCCGAAAAGTCCAATCAGCTCCATCCCTTCACGCGGCTCGCCGTCCAGCGCATGGATCCCGGGCAGCGGATTCGCCTCATCGAGATGCTTTGGGAAATCGCTTATGCGGACGGGGTGCTCGATCCGGAAGAAGATGCCTTGCTCCGGCGTGTGGCGGGTCTAATCTATGTCTCGGATGCCGATCGCGTGGCGGCGCGCCAGCGGGTGGTCAAGCGATTGGAAAGCAAACCGAAAGGTTAGGCATGGGAAGCGAGCGCAGGGGCATTGGCCGGCCCATTCGGATGGCGTTGCGAATCGCCAAGTTGCTCGTCTTCGTCGGTATGACATTCGCGGTGAGCGTGGCGTCCGCCGCCGAGGATGCGGCACCGAAAGTCTCATTCCAAACCAATTTGGGCGAAATCGTCTTCGAGCTGGACCGCGAACACGCGCCCGCGACGGTGGCGAATTTCCTGCGCTACGTCACGGAGGGCCATTTCGACGGCACTGTGTTCTATCGTGTCGTGCCCGGATTCGTTATCCAGGCCGGAAGCTTTGACGCCGAAGGCAAGCCGCGCGGCGTTCATGATCCCATTCCTTTGGAAACCGCCACCACACCCAGCAACACGCGCGGAACCATGGCCATGGGGCATGGCGATGATCCAAATTCCGCCAGGGCCGAGTTCTTCATCAATCTCGCCGACAACAAGGCGCTCGACCGTCAACCGGACGATTTGGACAACAAGACCGGTTTTGCCGCCTTCGGCCACGTCGCAACCGGGATGGAAGTCGTGGACGCCATCGCAGCGCTTCCTCTGGGAGGTGTAGGACCCTTTCCCGGCGCCGCACCTTTGACGCCGGCCGTCATTCAAAAGGCCTCGGTTCTGAAATAGACAGCCGGGCGGTCAGATGTTCGGACAAACCGGACATGGAACGGGGTCGTCTTCAATCTCCGTGAGTTTGCCTTGACAGCTAGCGAGCCCCGCAGCCGATGATTTTGGCCGAGGAGGAGCCTCTCGATGACCATCACCATTACCGCCTTTGAGCGGTCACCCGATGGCGGCAAGGGACTGGCGCGTGATACGCGCGTTCGCTGGGCGCTTGAAGAAGTCGGCCAACCCTACGAGGTTCGCCTTGTTTCATTTCGTGCGATGAAGGAACCCGCGCATCTGGCGCTTCATCCTTTCGGCCAGATTCCGACCTACAAGGAGGGCGATCTCGTCCTGTTCGAGACAGGGTCGATCGTCTTCCATATCGCCGAGCGCCATGCGGGCCTGCTGCCGGACGATGCCGATGCGCGGGCGCGCGCGATCACATGGATGTTTGCCGCGCTCAGCACGGTGGAGCCGGCGATCCTTGAACTCGCAACCGCCAGG
>DATHDZ010000248.1:0-6988 GCA_035318785.1 Micropepsaceae bacterium | reverse complement strand
GTCCGCGACATCGACGGTGGTGCGCTCCTGTTCGGCAGATTCCATTTGGCTCGCGATGGCGCGCTTCCAGATCAATTCGTAAAGCCGTGCCTGATCGGCATCGAGATAGCGGGAAACCTTTTCGGGAACCCGTGCAAAGCTGGTGGGCCGTATGGCCTCATGTGCTTCCTGGGCATTCTTCACCCGCGAGGTATAGACGCGCGGGCGCTCGGGTACATATTTGCCGCCGTGCAGTTCCGCGATCACGGTACGGCTCTCTGCGATGGCTTCGCCCGCCATGGTGGCGCCGTCGGTTCGCATATAGGTGATGAGGCCGACCGTTTCGCCTCCGAGCTCGATGCCTTCATAGAGACCCTGGGCGATCTTCATGGTGCGCGCCGCTGCGAAACCCAGTTTGCGCGAAGCTTCCTGCTGCAGGGTCGAGGTTATGAAAGGTGGAGAGGGATGACGTTTGACCGGTTTTCTTTCGACTTCGGCGACGGAGAAGCGACCGCCTTCAATCGCGGCCACGGCACGCTTGGCGTCGTCCGCACGGCCGAGCGATAATTTGTCGAGCTTCTTGCCATCGAGATGGGAAAGCCTTGCGGTGAAATTTCCCGCCGGCGCCGCGAAGTCGGCTTCGACGGTCCAATATTCCTGGGGCTTGAAGGCTTCGATCTCGATTTCGCGTTCGCAGACCAGTCTCAGCGCGACCGATTGGACGCGGCCGGCGGAGCGCGCACCCGGCAATTTTCGCCATAACACCGGCGAGAGCGTGAATCCGACCAGATAATCGAGAGCCCGGCGCGCCAGATAGGCGTCCACCAGCTCCTCGTTGATGGCCCGCGGATGAGCGATGGCATCGAGCACGGCCGATTTGGTGATGGCGTTGAAGACGACGCGCTGCACCTCGGTCTTGCCCAGAACCCGCCGCTGCTTGAGCGCTTCCAGAACATGCCAGGAGATGGCTTCACCCTCGCGGTCGGGATCGGTCGCGAGGATCAGTCTGTCGGCGCCCTTTACCGCGTCGGCGATCTCTTTCAGGCGCTTCTGCGCCTTGGGGTCGATCTCCCAGATCATGGCGAAATCGGCGTTGGGATCGACCGAGCCATCCTTGGCGGGCAGGTCCCGGACATGCCCATAGCTGGCCAATACCCGGTAATCGGAACCAAGATATTTGTTGATGGTCTTTGCCTTGGCGGGCGACTCGACGACCACGACGCTGGAAGGTTCTGACATCCGGGCCTGTATTTTGAGCTGACCTAATCGCGCTTGCTGGCCTTTATGGGACTCTCGTGCGCGGCGGGGGCGGACACTGAGGTCAGGAGCGGAGTTCTGTCAACTTTCGTTAATACAACTGTAGGTAGTGCGTAGGTGGTATAATGCGGGGATAAGTGGTGTCGGATACGGACTTAGCAAGCCCAAACAACGTTCCGTGAACATAGGTCGGTTTGGTTAACGAAATCTGCCGATGCCGGCTAACGCCAGGCGACGCGGTTTCCCGGATGCCGCTGCGCCCGCCCAGCCAGTTCCAGTTCCAAGAGAACCGTCAGCACTGCGGCCGGTGATGCCCGGCATTGCCGGATCAATTCGTCCACTTCGACGGGGGCGGGGCCGAGCTTCTCTTCGACGATGGCGCGCACCCTGTCGGTCTCGCGCTCCGGGGCCGGTTCATCAATCAGGGAAGGACCTGCCTCCCGCTCGGAGGGTTCGCGGAAACCGTGGCCCATCATGGGGCGCAAAACCGTCAGCACATCATCCGCGGATTCCGTGAGCGTGGCGCCTTCGCGGATCAGGCGATTGGCGCCCTTGGCGCGTGGATCGAGGGGCGAGCCGGGGACAGCGAACACTTCGCGGCCCTGCTCAAGCGCATAATTCGCCGTGATGAGCGAGCCCGATCGTTCGGCGGCTTCCACCACCACGACGCCACGCGCGAGGCCGGAGATGAGCCGGTTGCGGCGCGGGAAATGGCGTGGGAGCGGCGCCATGCCAAGGGGCATTTCGGAAATGAGGGCGCCGCGCCGGCGAAGCTCTTCGTAAAGGCTCTGGTGCTCGGGCGGATAGACCACATCGATCCCGCCGGCAATCACGGCCACTGTGCCGGTGTTGAGGGCGCCAGTGTGGGCGGCGTGATCGATGCCGCGCGCAAGGCCTGAAGCAACGACCAGCCCAGCCGCGCCGAGATCCGCCGCAAGCCGCGTGGCAAATTTGATGCCGAGCGCGGAAGCATTGCGTGCGCCCACCACCGCAACCATCTCGCGTTTGAACAGCGCCGGATCGCCGAGCACGGCGATCATGGGCGGCGGCGGATCGAGCGCCGCGAGCCCGCTAGGGAAATCAGTCTCGACGGAAGCAAGGAGGCGCCCGCCGAGCCGCGCAAGCGCCTCGATTTCCGCTCTCGCCTCTGCCTCGCTCGGCATGCGCAAATCTTTGGCGCCGCCATGGCGAGCGAGGCGCGGCGCCGCGTCCAAGGCTTCGCGGACATCTCCAAAGCGCGCGATGAGCGCGGCGAACGTCGTCGGTCCGATGGTTTCGGTTCGCGCCAAGCGGAGCCAGGCGCGCCGCTCGTCATCACGCAAAACGCGGCGCGCCGTCATGCACGCCCAATCTTGGGTTCGTCCCCTCGGAGCAGGCGGAGGATGTTGGTGCGATGCGCGAAGATGATGAGGATCGCAAGCACGAGCGCGAGAAGCGCATATAGCGTGGTGCCGAGCAGAAGAAAATAGAGCGGTGCCAATGTTGCTGCTGCGAGCGCGGCAACGGAGGAATAGCGGGTCGCCCAAGCCATCGTCAGCCAGGTCAGGCATGTCAGGACCGCCACGATAGGCGGCCGACCGAACGCGAAGAGCACGCCGATAAAAGTGGCGACGCCCTTGCCCCCTTTGAAACCGAGCCACACCGGAAACATGTGGCCAAGCACAACACCCAAGCCGGCCAGGACCGGAAACAATTGGATGCCGAAATACTCTCCAGCTACCCTGACAGCGACATAGCCTTTGCCTGCGTCGGCCAGCAGCGTCGCGAAGGCGGCCCAGCGCTTGCCTGTGCGCAGCACGTTCGTCGCGCCGATATTGCCTGAGCCGATTTTGCGGATATCGCCCGCGCCCGCGAGCCAGCCGAAGATCAGCCCAAACGGAATCGAGCCCAGCAGATAGGAGAAAATGAGCGTCGCGGCGATGTACGGACGCGCGGTCTCCCAGGGCACCAGCGCCAGCGTCTCGATCATCTACGCGCTGGCCGCTTTGCGCCGGCGTTTGGGCAGGGAGAATCCGGCAGCCTCCGCCCCTTCGGCGTTCGAAAAGAACACCACGTCGCGCTCCTGTCGTCCAACGGTGCGAAGGCGCGAAAGGTCGGTTTCATAATGTTTGGTTTTCTTGCTTGCGATCACGAAATCGGCGATGTCGGTCTCGCAATAGAAACATCTCAGCCGCCGACCGTCGACCAGATGGAATCGGTTGCGCGCGTATTTTCCGTCCAGCGGATCGTGGACGATGCAATTCTGGTTGGCGCAGCTGACGCCGATATTGTTCGCCTGGTCGTATGTTGGATGGGCGTCCGGTTTGAATCCGCCGGGATATCGTTCCAGCGTATGATCGCGTGAAATCCCGAGAATGAGCGCAATAAGTGCCATGCGGATCGGCACGCCGAACGCTGCCTGACGGAAATACGCCGCCCGGCGGTCGCTATCCAAGGCAATGTCGAGCTCGCCGACGCGGGGCAACGGGTGTAGGAGGCTGGTCTTGGAGAATTTCTTGTCCTTCAGGAACCGCTGGTCGATGGTGGGATAGTCCTGGCTCTTGTCAGCCCAGCGTTCTTTCTGGAAGCGTGTGACATACATCGCATCGATGTTCTTGCGGACCTTGATCTCGACATCCGAGATCAGCGAAAGCTGATGCGGCTTGTCGGCTGTCATATAGAGCGCATCGACGGCGGCATTGTCCTTTTCGTAGCGCGCGCGAGGGACAGCGTAGCAATTGAGTTCGTTCTGCAAGCGCCAATCCACATGCTCGGGCAATTCCATGCCTTTGGCCGGCATCAGCATGATATTGGCGCCGAAGCGCGCGAGCGCGTAGACGAAGGAATGGATGGTGCGGCTTCCCTTCAGATCGCCGGAAATCGCAACATTGAGATGTTTGAGGTTCTTGCCTTCCTGCCTGAGCGTGAAAAGATCGCACAAGGTTTGCGTCGGATGCTCATGCGCGCCGTCGCCGCCATTCATGACGGGCACGCTGGCGTAGCTGGCGGCAAGCTTGACCGCGCCGTCGCGCGGGTGGCGTATCACGAGCACGTCCGCGTAATTGGAAGCGACCCGCACGGTGTCGGCGAGGCTCTCGCCTTTTGCCGCAGAGCTCGTCGCCGGGTCGGCGCTCCCGATCGATTTGCCGCCTAGCCTGAGCATGGCGCTTTCGAAGGACAGGCGCGTACGCGTGCTGGGTTCGTAAAACAGGCTGGCCAGGATGGACCCGGAAGCCTCCTCGAGGCTCTTGCCGATGCGATGGGGCAAATGCGGGTCGCGCAGCTCCCTGAGATAGGTGTCCGCCAGGGAAAAAATCGTCTCGATCTCATCGATGGTGAGATCATTGATCGACGTGACGTGGCGGAGCTGCTGCATCAAAGCTGGGCTTATAAGGGGGTGGGGCCAGGAAGCAAAGCGTTCCCTGTATGGACGCGACAAAACTTGTAGATTTCCTCCCGGTTAGGAGGATTTCGGTGCCCGGCGGAAAAACCAGTGCAGAAAAGGGCACCCCTAAGTCCTGTAAATTCTGCGCAATCATAAACGGTACGGAACGAAGCTTCTCCGTCTATCGGGACGACATGTGCATGGCGTTCCTGGATTACCGGCCCTTGATGCTCGGCCATGTGCTGCTCGTGCCGCTGGCCCATTATGAGACGCTCGCTGACGTGCCCGATGCGGTCATGGCAGCGCTCGGTCCTCGCATCAAACGTATCTCCGGTGCCGTGATGCGGGCACTAGACGCCGAAGGGAGCTTCATCGCGCTCAACAACATCGTGAGCCAGAGCGTGCCCCACGTGCATTTCCACATCGTCCCGCGACGCAAGGGGGATGGCCTGTTTTCCTCCGGCATAATCTGGAAAAGAGTGTCGTATCGCGACGATGCCGAGCGGGAGTCCTATGCGGGGCGAATTCGTGCCGCCCTTGCCGAGCGGGCTTGATTTCAGAGGCTGGGGTTACGGAGCTGGTCCAGGGCGCCTTGCAGGATATAGGCGGCCGCCATCTTGTCCACGGCACTGGCCCGTTGACGGCGCGAAGCGTCGGCCTCAAGCAGCGTCCGCGTCACCGCGGCGGTCGAGAGCCGCTCGTCCACCAGCACGACCGGGCAATCGGAAAGGGCAGAAAAATTGCGGGCAAAGGCCCGCGCGGATTGTACCGAGGGGCCTTCCGAACCATCCATATTGAGCGGCAGCCCGACGATCAGTCCGCCGACATGGTGTTCTGCAATCAGGCCGGTGAGGATCGTTGCATCCGCTTTGAACTTGCCGCGTTTCAGCGTCTTGAACGGGGTCGCCACGGCCAGTGTCGTGTCCGACAGCGCCAGGCCGATGGTCTTTTCGCCAAGGTCCAGCCCCAGCAATCTTTGGCCGGGAACCAGCTGCCCGCGAAGCTCGCGAATATTTAAGATGCCCATCCTCGCTTGCCAGTTCCAAAGCTGGTTGCTAGCAACATTGCTACCGGAAACCGCCTAGACCTAGCCTGAGGCTCCCATGCCCGTCGATAGAGAGACCGTCCGGCGTATCGCCCGGCTCGCCCGGCTCGCGGTGGACGAGGGGCAGGTCGTCGCTATGGAAACGGAGCTGAACGCGCTCCTCTCCTGGGTCGAACAGCTGCAAGAGGTCAATGTCGAAGGCGTGCCGCCGATGACGAGCGTGGTCGAGCAGCGCCTCAAGATGCGGGAGGATGTGGTGACCGACGGCGGCTATGCCGAGGATCTCATCAAGAATGCCCCGCAGGCGGAGAACCATTTCTTCGTCGTGCCCAAAGTGGTCGAGTGATGGCACGCTCCTCCGACCCAACGCGGTTCACCATAGCGGAGGCGCGCGAGGCGCTGGCGGCGAAGGACATCTCCGCGCGCGAGCTGGCACAAGCCCATGTCGATGCGGTCGTCAAAGCGCGGCCTTTGAATGCCTTCATCACCGAAACGCCGGATCACGCGCTGTCGCGCGCCGCGCAATCCGATGCGCGCATCGCAGCAGGGGAGGCGCGCCCCCTTGAAGGGATACCCCTCGCCATCAAGGATCTGTTCTGCACCCAGGGTGTGCGCACCACGGCCGCCAGCCGCATCCTGGACAATTTCATTCCCACCTATGAATCGGCGGTGTCTCAGAACCTCTGGGACGCCGGCGCCGTGATGGTGGGGAAAACCAATCTCGACGAATTTGCCATGGGCTCGTCTAACGAGACATCGTATTTCGGGCCGGTGACCAACCCGTGGCGCGCGCGCGGCCGCAATGACGATCTCGTGCCGGGCGGCTCGTCGGGCGGGTCGGCCACGGCGGTCGCGGCCAATCTTGCCCTGGGCGCGACAGGCACCGACACGGGCGGCTCGATCCGGCAGCCCGCGGCCGTGACCGGCATCGTGGGGCTTAAACCTACCTATGGGCGCTGCTCGCGCTGGGGCATCGTCGCGTTTGCGTCTTCGCTCGATCAGGCAGGTCCCATGACCCGGACTGTGCGCGATGCGGCCATCATGCTCAAGGCGATGGCGAGCCACGACCCTAGGGATACGACGAGCGTGAATGTGCCGGTTCCCGATTATGAGAAGGCCCTTGAAGGCGGTATCGCGGGTCTGAAGGTCGGCATCCCGAAAGAATACCGCATCGACGGCGCCCCGCCCGAAATCGACGAATTGTGGAACCGCGGCGTCGAATGGTTGCGGGCGCAAGGCGCGGAGATCATCGACGTCAGCCTGCCGCACACCAAATATGCGCTGCCCGCCTATTACATCGTGGCACCGGCAGAGGCTTCTTCCAATCTCGCCCGTTATGACGG
>DATHDZ010000247.1:0-20183 GCA_035318785.1 Micropepsaceae bacterium | reverse complement strand
CTGTCAGCATGGACGAGGCTCCCGGTTTCCTCTTGGGAGTCCAATGGCACCCGGAATGGAGACAGGCGGAAAACCCGGTGAGCAAGGCCATTTTCGCATCCTTCGGCGAGGCGCTGCGTCTGGCCGTCCGCAACCGATCCGAAGCGCTTGCGAAGGCCCCAATCTAGCCTGCGCGGGGACGGTTTTCGGGCTTTCACGCGTGGCCGCATGGCGGGCGCATCGGATACAATGGCCGCGATTGGCTTAAGTGTTGAATCCGCGCGGCCGATCGACGATCGCTTTTTCCCTGCGCTCAAGGAATTTCAAAATGGCCCGCGCGAAACCCGCTCCGGCAAAGACCCATAACCAGACGCAGCATTGGCAGGCCCTCGATGCGGCCCACCATATCCATCCCTTCACGCAGACCGACGCGCTGGCGAAGGAAGGGGTCCGGGTCATCACCCGCGCCAAGGGAATCTATCTCTGGGATTCCGAGGGCAAGAAGCTGATCGACGGCATGTCGGGCCTGTGGTGCGTGCAAGTCGGCTACGGCAACAAGGAATTGGCGCGCGCCGGCTGCGAGGCGCTGAACACGCTTCCCTATTACAATCACTTCTTCAAGACGACCAATCCGTGGACCGCGGAGCTGGCCGCAAAACTTTCGACCCTGCTTCCCAACGGCCATCAGCATGTGCTGTTCGCCAATTCCGGCTCGGAAGCGACCGACACGGCGCTCAAACTCATTCGTTATTACTGGAATTTGAAGGAGCGGCCGGACAAGAAGATCCATCTCTCGCGCACGCTCTCTTATCACGGTGTGACCATGGCGGCGGCTTCACTGTCCGGCATTACGCCGATGCATCCACAATGGGATCTGCCGCTTGCCGGCTTTGCCAAAGTTCCCGCGCCTTATTGGTATGGGGCAAAGGCGGCGGGATATGGCGAGATCGGCGAGGATGAGTTCGGCCTCCTTGTCGCGCGCGAGACCGAAAAGATCATCGGCGACATCGGCCCCGATCGCATCGCCTCCTTCTCGGCGGAGCCTGTCCAAGGTGCCGGCGGGCTGATCGTGCCGCCCGCCACCTATTGGCCGGAAATGTCGCGCATCTTGAAGCGCCACGATATTCTTCTGCATGCGGATGAAGTGATCACCGGATTCGGACGCACCGGCGAATGGTTCGGCAGCTTCGCCTATGGTCTCAACCCCGACATCATGACTATGGCGAAGGGACTATCGTCCGGCTACCAGCCGATCTCCGCCATCTCATTGGGCGCCCGCATGGGCAAAGCCATTGCCTCGGCCAAGGAGGAATTGGTGCATGGCTATACCTATTCGGGTCATCCGGTAGCCTCGGCCGTGGCGCTGAAGAATCTCGAAGTCCTCGAACGCGACGGTCTCATCGCCCGCGTGAAAAACAGCATCGGCCCCTATTTCCAGCGCCGCGTAAGGGAGGTTTTCGCCAGCCATCCGCTGGTAGGCGAGGTGCGCGGCATCGGCCTCTTGGCCGCCATGGAATTGGTCGAGGACAAACGCGCGCGCCGCCCCTTCCCGCGCGAGCGCAATGTGGGGACGATTTGCCGCGATCATTGTTTTGCCAATGGGTTGGTGATGCGCGCGATCCGCGACACGATGGTTTTGGCACCGCCGCTGATCATTACCGAGGCCGAGGTCGACAAGCTCCTTGTAAAAGCGAAGCGCTGTATCGATCTCACCGCAAGGGATTTGGGCATCGCCGGCTAGGCTTTCCAACTGTGGCAAAAACGTGACTGTCTACGAATTAATGATAGATGATCACATTCTCGTGGAGGAAAGTTGAAAGCTGTGGCTTTCGTGCATATACTTAACGGCGGTGGGACGAAAAGCGTCTGGATTGCATGCCCCCCGCTCGCAACCAGATGGCGTCCCCAAGGGTGTCGGTCATCCCCTCCCGGCATCCAGCGCGTAAAGCGCGTTTAGCGGCCGGTTAGCCCCCTAACCGGCCGCTTTCTTTTTGAGGCGCGGTGACCCGCCGCAAGGTCAGATTGATCCGCCCGCCGCCAGGCACAAGCCCAGAGCTTCCCGCCTGGATGCGGTCGACGCCGTGAAACATCAGGCGAGCCGGCCCTCCGAACATCAGCACATCGCCTGACGCCAGCTTGAGCGCTCTGGTGGGATCGCGCCGCGACAGCCCGCCAAAGCGGAAGAGGGCCGTATCGCCCAAGGAAACCGAAAGCACGGGCGCATCCTTCGGCTCTTCGTCCTGGTCGCGGTGCAACCCCATACGGGTGCCGGCACGGTAGAGATTAACGAGACAGGCTTCCGGCGGCGATGGGTAGCCCGTCGTATCCGCCCAGAGGGCGAGCAGAATGTCTGGGATCTCGGGCCAGGGTATCCCCGTGACCGGGTGGGCCGGCTCGTAGCGATAACCTTTGGCCTGATCGGTGATCCAACCGAGCGGACCGAAATTGGTCATCTCGACCGACAAAGGCTTGCCGGAGCCGGGCATGGTGGGGCGGTAGAAGGGTGCTTGCGCCACTCGCCCCAACACCTCTTGAAGCAAGGCGGTCTGTTCGGCAGGACCGAAAAATTGGGGCCAATAGGTAACGCCCGGCGCCGCGTCCAATCTGGCGCTCATCTCAGACCTCCGCCTGGAACGCCCTGAAACTGTGCGAGAGGCCCTTGGCGCCAAGGAATTCGGCAAAGGCCTTTGGGTCGTAGCGGGTGCGCGCCCATTGTCCCAATGGCATCCCATGTGCTTCGGCCACCGCATAGGCGGGAAATTCCCGAAGCCAGAGTTGATAGGCCTTAGGCCGGTGTAGATAGGGCCAGAAGGCGAATTGATCTTCCGCCTTCTGGAGCGACGACGAGCCCTTGGTCAGTAGAATATATAATGCGGCGGCGAGGCTGGTGCGGTCCTGCCCGCCGCTGCATTTGAGCAGAATGGGTGGGCGCGCCTGCTCGAAGGCCGCGAACAACGCTGCCAGACCGGAGCGGGAGGGAAGGTTTCGCGAGGACAATTTCACATCGAAATGGGCGATTCCCAGCTCTTGCGCTACGCGCTTTTCCGTTCGCCACCAGGCGAATTCCGCGTTCTCGCCGCGCAGATTGATCAGGCTCTTGAAGCCATGGGGCCGCAGGAAACCGCCGTAAAAGCCCAGATAAGGCTGGGCGCAGCGCGCCACCTCGCCGGTTACCCAGTGCAGATGATAGAGCCGGTCGAGCAAAGCGGACATGCAGGCGGCGTAGACGCCACGCTTCGTGCTGGCAAGAGCCTCTTGCATGGGTTGACTGCGAAAAGTCCGTAGCTATATTGCCCGCCTTCCGCGAAACCCACCGGTTTCGGCGGATTTCATGTTTGGCTGTAAGGGTATTTCCATGTTCGCGGTCATCCGCACCGGCGGCAAACAATATCGGGTCGCGCCCGGCGACGTGCTGGAGATCGACCGCCTCCCCGGCGAGGCGGGAGCTGCGATCACGTTCTCCGAAGTCCTGCTGGCGGGCTCCAAAATCGGTGCGCCGCTGCTTTCGGGCGCCTCGGTGGCCGCCGAAATCGTGGCGCAGGATCGCGCGCCGAAAGTCGTCGCTTTCAAGAAGAAGCGCCGCAAGAATACGCACCGCAAGCGCGGTCATCGTCAACTTCTGACACGCGTGAAAATCAATTCGATTTCGGCAGGCTGACGCCTGCGGGTATCACGGCGCCTTAGGGAACGATTTCATGGCACACAAGAAAGCAGGCGGGTCTTCGCGCAACGGTCGCGACTCCAATAGCCAGCGGCTCGGAGTCAAGCGCTTCGGCGGTGAGGTCGTCCTTCCGGGCAACATCATTATGCGCCAACGCGGCACCAAGGTGCATCCGGGCTCCAATGTGGCCATGGGCAAGGACCACACGCTGTTCGCCAAAATCGGCGGCAAAGTGGAGTTCAAGCAAGGCCTCAAGCGCCGCACTTATGTGTCGGTGTGGCCGGTGGCCGAAGCAAGCGAATAGGCGGCTGAATGCATAGGCCGCCACAAATGGCGGCCTCGAAGATCTTGCGAGGGAGATGGGTCGCCATCTCCCTTTTTGTTTCTCCCTCGGCGCATTCGGAGGGGAAACATGTCTGTCATTCTGGAAACCGGGCGGCTGCTCTTGCGCCCCCCACGCGCGGCGGACATCAGCCATTTTGTTCCGCTGCTGAAGGATTTCGACGTGGCGAAGAACCTCTCGAGAGTTCCTCATCCGTATACGGAGGATGACGCCTGCGCGTTTGTCGTCAGCGCGTCGCATGGCTGGTCAAGGGGCGAGGATCTGGCGTTCGCGATTTTGCGCAAAGCGCCCGGCGCCACTATCGGGATTTGCGGGGTTCATCCGGCCCGCGGCTGGGAATTCGGCTATTGGCTGGGCAAGCCCTATTGGGGCCAGGGCTACGCCACCGAAGCGGCTGCCCGGTTGATCGCCTTTGCCTTCGACGCGTTGGGAGCCGAGAAACTGACGGCGGGCTGGTTCCACGACAATCCGGCTTCGGGACGGGTGCTGGCCAAGCTCGGCTGCGTGCCGGACGGCGAAGAGGAGCGTTCCTGCCTCTCGCGCGGGGGCGATGTGTTCTGTCATAAGGTCGTGCTGAGGCGGGCCGACTATGAGCTTCGGAAAGCAATCCCATGAAGTTCCTCGACCAAGCGAAAGTCTACATCCGCTCCGGCAATGGCGGGAATGGCTGCGTCTCGTTCCGCCGAGAGAAATTCATCGAGTATGGCGGTCCTAATGGCGGCGATGGCGGCAATGGGGGCGATGTCTGGGTGGAAGCGGTGGAGAACCTGAACACGCTCATCGACTACCGTTTCCAGCAGCACATCACGGCAAAAAGCGGCGGTCCTGGCATGGGCAAGGACATGGCAGGTGCCAACGGCCCGGATGCGATCATGAAAGTGCCGGTCGGAACGCAGCTCTATGAGGAAGACAACGAGACCCTGATCGCCGACCTCGACCGGCCCGGCGCGCGCGCCCTCATCTTAAGGGGCGGCAATGGTGGCTTCGGCAATGCCCATTTCAAGAGCTCGACCAATCAGGCGCCACGCCACGCCAATCCCGGCCAGCCGGGCGAGGAGAAGACGATCTGGCTGCGGCTGAAACTGATCGCCGATGTCGGGCTGATCGGCCTTCCCAATGCGGGCAAGTCGACATTCCTCGCGCGTATTTCCTCGGCAAGACCGAAGATCGCCGATTATCCCTTCACGACGCTCAATCCGCAGCTCGGCATGGTGCGTATCACCGGCTGTGATTTCCTGGTCGCGGATTTGCCCGGGCTCATCGAAGGCGCTTCGGAGGGCGCCGGCCTCGGCACGCGCTTTCTCGGCCATGCCGAGCGTACCAGCGTGGTCCTGCATCTTATCGACGGCACCCAATCGGAGATCGTGCGCGCCTACCGGACGATCCGCGGCGAACTCGAATCCTACGGCCATGGGCTCGGAGAAAAATCCGAGATCGTGGTGCTCAACAAAGCCGACGCAATCGATAAGGCGGCGCTCGCCCGCAAGCGCGCTGCTCTGACGAAGGCGGTGGGACATGATGTGTTCGTCATGTCCGGCGTCAGCGGGGAAGGTGTCGATGACGTCCTTCGCGCACTCGCGCGAAAAATCGAAGCAGGCCGCGCCAAGACCCGTCGCAAGGGGGAACCACCTCGGAGTTGGGCGCCGTGACGGATCATCTCGCCAGCGCGAAGCGTATCGTGGTCAAGGTCGGTTCGACGTTGCTCGTCGATTCCGCGGCCGGTGCGTTGAAACGCGACTGGCTGGCGAGCCTTGCCGCCGATGTCGCGGAACTGAGGCAGGCGAAGAAAGAAATCATCGTGGTTTCGTCGGGTGCTATTGCGCTAGGCCGGCGCGCGCTGAAACTGAAATCAGGCGCGCTGCGCCTGGAAGAAAGCCAGGCCGCGGCCGCAGTGGGCCAGGTGAGACTTGCGCAGGCCTATGTCGATGCCTTCCACGGCTACGACATTCAAGTGGCGCAGATCCTGCTGACCTTGGAAGACACCGAAGAGCGCCGGCGTTATCTCAACGCACGCGAAACGCTGATGACCTTGCTGGGGCTCGGCGCTGTGCCCGTCATCAACGAGAACGATACGGTCGCAACCGCGGAGATCCGTTACGGCGACAATGACCGCTTGGCAGCGCGCGTGGCCTCGATGCTGGAAGCCGACATGGTGGTGCTGCTCTCCGATATAGACGGGCTCTACAGCGCCAACCCGCAGCGCGATCCTACCGCGCGCCATATCCCCGAAGTGCGCGCCATCACGCCGGAGATCGAGCGCATGGCCGAAGGGCCGGTGTCGGGCGTGAGCAAGGGCGGCATGGAATCCAAGATCGCCGCGGCCAAGATTGCCACCTCGGCGGGTGCGGCGGTGGTCATCGCCAATGGCCATCTCCTTCATCCTTTGCGCGCGATCGCCGCTGCCGAGCGCACCACGTTGTTTGTCCCGCGCGTCAGCCCAGCGCAGGCCAAGAAGCGCTGGATCGCGGGCGGGCTCTCGGCGCAAGGCACCATCACCATAGATGCGGGCGCGGAGCGCGCGCTGCTCTCGGGCAAGAGTCTGCTGCCGGCCGGCGTCAAATCCATTACGGGTCATTTCGAACGTGGCGACGCTGTGCTGGTTAAGAGCGAAGATGGACGCGAGCTCGCACGCGGGCTCATCGCCTATAATGACGAGGATGCGCGCCGCCTGGTGGGGCGCCGCACGGTCGAAATCGAGAGCATTCTCGGCTATCGTGGCCGCGATGAGATGATCCATCGCGACGATCTGGCGCTCACCCATTCGGTGGAGACCTGATGCCATGAATGTGCAGGCGAAGGACGTAAGCACGCTCGAGGCCGAGATGCAGGCCATGGGACGCGCCGCTCGCGATGCGGCGTCCGTGTTGCGCGAAGCTTCGACCGAACAGAAGAACAAGGCCTTGCTGGCCGCCGCGGCTGCGATCCGTGCGGCACAGCCTCAAATCCTCGCCGCCAATGAAGAAGACATGAAGAGCGGCGCCACGCATAATCTCACGCCAGCCTTGATGGACCGCTTGAAGCTGGATGCCAAACGCATCGAGGCAACCGCTCAAGCCGTCGCCGATGTGGCGAGTCTGCCCGATCCGGTGGGCCGCGAACTCGCGCGCTGGCGGCGCCCGAATGGACTCGACATATCGCGCGTCTCGACGCCCATCGGGGTGATCGGCATCATCTATGAAAGCCGCCCCAACGTGACGGCCGATGCCGGCGCGCTGTGCCTCAAATCAGGTAATGTCGTCATCCTGCGCGGTGGTTCGGAATCGTTTTATTCGTCCCGCGCGATCCACGCAGCTTTGGTGGAAGGACTCCAAGCGGCGGGCCTGCCCGCCGGCGCCATCCAGCTTGTGCCGACGAAGGATCGCGCTGCGGTCGGCCATATGCTCGGCGGTTTGAACGGCACCATCGACATGATCGTGCCGCGCGGCGGCAAGAGCCTTGTCGCTCGCGTGCAAACCGAAGCGCGCGTTCCCGTGCTCGCCCATCTCGAGGGCGTCTGCCACACTTATGTGCATGAGAAAGCCGACCTCGCCATGGCGCGCGCTTTGGTGCTGAACGGCAAAATGCGGCGCACCGGGGTGTGCGGCGCGACCGAGACCGTGCTGATCGACAGAAGCATTCTGGGAACGCATCTAAAACCGATCCTGGACGATCTCGCCAAAGCGGGTTGCGAGATCCGAGGCGATGATGCGGTGCGCGCAGCCTACCCTGCCGCCAAAATCGCTACCGAAGAAGACTGGCGGACCGAATATCTCGACGCCATTGTCGCGGTGCGCGCCGTTACCGGCGTCGAAGACGCGATCCGCCATATCGCCACCTATGGCTCGCAGCACACCGACTCCATCGTCACCGAAGACTCGCGGGCCGCTCAGCGATTCCTCGCCGCGCTCGATTCGGCGATTGTGATGCACAATGCCTCCACCCAATTCGCCGACGGCGGAGAGTTCGGCATGGGCGCGGAAATCGGCATCGGCACCGGCAAGCTCCATGCGCGCGGCCCGGTCGGCGTCGAGCAGCTCACGATTTTCAAATATGTCGTTCGCGGCAACGGCCAGACGCGGCCCTGAGCGCTCAGCCTTCCCTCTCTCGTTCGAGGGAAGAGGGAGCCTCACGTGACAACTCTCCGTACAAAGAGCGATTGGGTGTCTCCGCCGGGGCCGGTTGAGAGCGGATTGCGCGTCGGGCTTTTGGGCGGTTCCTTCAATCCCGCGCACGAAGGCCACAGCCACGCAAGCGAGCTCGCTCTGAAGCAACTCGGTCTCGATTATGTCTGGTGGCTGGTCAGTCCCCAGAATCCGCTGAAAGAGACGCAAGGCATGGCGGGGTTTGACGAACGCCTCGCCGCGACCAAAAAATTCAACCGTCATCCGCGTGTCATCGTTACCGATATCGAAAACCAGCTCGACACGCGCTTTACCATCGATACGCTGCGCGCGCTGAAACGGCGCTTTCCGCAACTGTGCTTCGTCTGGCTGATGGGGAGCGACAATCTGGTGCAGATTCCGCGCTGGCGGAATTGGCAGGAGATTTTCGCGAATGTCCCTGTGGCGGTCATCGCCAGGCCGGGCACCGCGCTGGCCGCCCTTTCCTCCAAGGCTGCGACCCGCTTCCGATCCGCCTACATGTCGCCCAACCGTCACATTGCCGTGATGCAGCCGCCGGCCTGGACAATGATCGATGACCGCCGCCGCAACCCATCCAGCGCAACACATTTGCGTAAAAACCACACCTCGCGAAAGTGAGGCACCTATGGTAGTTTGGGAGCGTTGGATTATATCTCTAACGAGGAGTGGCTCAGCTGCGGCAAGCGATGGGAACCTGGCAAGACGTTCCGCGCTCTAAGCCTCGGCCGAGCAGGACCTCTCAACCAAGGAGCCGACCCTGAGCCGCAAGCCGAGCGTAAAGCTGAGTTCTTCCGCGAGCGATATTTCCCCCGAGCACACTCTGCTCGACCGAATCCAAACCTCCCTCGATGACGACAAGGCCGAAGATCTGGTGACGATCGACCTCATGGGCCGGTCTTCGCTCACCGATGCACTGGTCATCGCGACCGGGCGCTCGGCGCGCCATGTCGCCTCTTTGGCGGAGAATTTGGCGCGGCGCATGAAGGAATGGGGATACGGCACCGCACGAATCGAAGGTCTCCCGCAGGGCGACTGGGCGCTGATCGATGCGGGTGACGTGGTGGTGCACATTTTCCGCGGCGAAGTGCGGAGCTATTACGACCTCGAAGGCATGTGGTCGGTGGACGAAGTGAGCCATCGCCGCCGCGCCGAGCAC
Source organism: Micropepsaceae bacterium (assembly GCA_035318785.1). Taxonomy (GTDB): domain Bacteria; phylum Pseudomonadota; class Alphaproteobacteria; order Micropepsales; family Micropepsaceae; genus CAIYRG01. Next base: position 10,923 of record DATHDZ010000247.1, on the reverse strand, counting down.
GCCGGATCCAACGCCTAGCCCATGCGCATCACCGTCGCGGCGGTGGGGCGTGGCCGGGGCGCATCGGAGCAAGGTCTGTGCGATCTTTACTGGGAGCGTGCCGCAGCGCTCGGACCTAAGCTCGGCATTTCCAAGTTCGATTTTGTGATCGTCGACGTTTCGCGCGGCACCTCGGCGCCGGCCCGCATGGACGAGGAAGCCGCCAAGCTCGCGCGCCGTCTGCCGACACCATCCCATCACATAGCGCTGGATGAAGCAGGGCGGCCGCTTTCCAGCGAAGCTTTCGCCAGGCATTTGGCCAAGCTGCGCGACGGTGGTTGCCGCGATCTCGTGTTCCTGATCGGAGGCCCGGACGGCCTTAATCCCGCTCTCAAACAGGCCGCGCAGGAGCGCCTCGCCTTCGGCCCCCAAACTTGGCCTCATTTGATGGTGCGCGCCATGCTGGCCGAGCAAATCTACCGTGCCTTGGCGATTCTGTCGGGCCATCCCTACCATCGGGGCCGGAGCACTTAGGAAAACGCGGTTAGGAACTTATTAAGCGTAACGCGAGAGGGTACGCGATCCGGACAAGGGCCCCGTGCTTTGGAAATCAAACCCACTCGCAGAGTCGAATCCTCGTCCGTGAAGCGCACGGGTCGCGCTGCCGGAATCGAGGGCAAAGGCTTTGCCGCCGAGGAGATGGCGGACGCCAAGACAGCCGCGGCCTTGACCGGAAGCGGCCCGATTGCAGCCGTCGACACCATCCTCGCCCTTCAAGGCATTGAAGATTCCCCCGATAGCCGAACCCGCGGCGTTCACCATGGCGAACAGCTCTTAACGCTGCTCGATGAGCTCCGGGATGGCCTTCTGGCCGGCGGGATTCCGCGCACCACCCTCAACCGCCTGGCGCTCGCCATCGCCAAGCGCCGGGAAAGCTTCGCCGAGCCGAAACTGCAGACCGTGCTCGACGAGATCGATCTGCGCGCCCGCGTGGAGCTGGCAAAGCTCGAGCAAGCCGAGCGGCCCAGGGTTTAAGTCACTAATTCCCAACGCTTTCTTTCCATTTGCCCGGGAACCGGGCCGCCGCTATAACCGCGCCGCCTACGGGGGCACGCGCGTTTACAAGGAGTAAGCATGGCGACCGACTTGCCGCACGGCTACCGGCCGTTGGACGAAGAGCCTTTCATGAACGAGCGGCAGCGCGAATATTTTCGCCGCAAGCTTGTGGCTTGGAAAGAAGACATCCTGCGCGAGAGTCGCGAGACCATCCAGAATCTGCAATCCGAACCGACACCAAACGCCGATCTCGCCGATCGCGCCACCACGGAAGCCGAACGCCAACTCGAGCTGCGCACGCGCGACCGACAGCGCAAACTGATCTCGAAGATCGATTCGGCGCTGCGCCGCCTGGAGGATGGTTCCTACGGCTTCTGCGAAGAAACCGGCGAGCCGATCTCGTTGAAACGGCTGGATGCGCGGCCCATCGCAACACTTTCGCTCGAGGCGCAGGAGCGTCACGAGCGGCGCGAACGCGTCTACCGAGACGACTGATCCGCGCCTGCTTCAGAACGGCCAGATAATATCGAAGAATTGCTGACCATAGCGCGCCTGCTGCACGTCGGAGAGCTGGCCACGGCCACCATAGGAAATCCGCGCCTCGGCAATTTGCGTGTGTTTGATGGTGTTGGTGTTGGAGATGTCTTCCGGCCGAACGACGCCTGAGACCTGAAGCTCGCGCACCTCGTTGTTGACGCGCACTTCCTGCTGACCCTGGATCACCAGATTGCCGTTGGGCAGGACCTGCGTCACGACGGCGGCCACCGTCAAATTGATCGATTCGGAGCGGTCCACCGTTCCGGTGCCGGTATTATTGGAATCGGAGCCGAGATTCACCAAGTTGCTGGGATCTACGGCGTCCGGGAGGATGCCCTTAAGTCGGCTCTCGAGACCCAGAAGATTCGGCGCGCTGGCCTTCTCCGATGCCGTCGACGTGCGCGTCGTGGTGTTGGCGATTTTCGCCGTATCGCCGATGGCGATTTGCACCGTGATGAGGTCGCCGATCTTCTGCGCTCTGGGATCGCGGAAGAAGCTGCGCGAGCCCGCGCGCCAAAGCGAGTTCGCCTGAGGCGCCTGGACGTCCGGATATGGCTGGGGCACAAGCACCGGCGCGCCGCCGACGATGCCCGGGGGCACGATAATCGGGCTGAGCGCAGGCGGCTCGCCGATATGCCTGATCTTGTCGACGGTGCCGGCGCAAGCGGCCAACATGAAACCCACAGCGAACAGGACGCAGTGAGCTGTGAAACGGCGGGTCGAGCGAGTCATGAAAAATCCTTTTGTCATTGCCGCGCTGCAGCCACTTCCTTGGGAGATTTTGCGTTCGCTATTGCCGGACCGACGCGCACCGTGCCGGGAGCCGTCACGACCGCAGCGACCTGACGGTAAGAGGTGGGATTGAGCACCGCGATGGTGTCCCCTTCCCCGCCTTCGGCGAGAGCGCGGCCGACGGCGGTGAGGTGTATGCCCGGGGACTCGAACACCATTGTCACCGTGGAGCCCTTGGCGACCAGCGCCGGACGCTTGAGATCGCTGTTGCGCAGGAATTCGCCGGCGCGAAGGGCGCGCTTGGCTTCCTTGCCGGCCGCATCGGACGCATTGCGGACGATACCGTCATTCACGCGCAGCACGGCGATGCTCTTGTTGATCAGATCGCCCTCTGCGATCACCGCGCCGCGCGCGATATCGTGGGCGGGAACGACGACATCCGTCTGATCGGCCGGTTCTGCAGCGAAAGCGCTGAACGCGACAACGCAGAAGGCAATGGCAAACATGAAGCGTAAGGTCATGGCATCAGCTCATCTTGGAGGTGATTTGCAGCATTTGATCCGCCGCCGAGATGACCTTGGAGTTCATCTCATAGGCGCGCTGCGCGGTGATGAGGTCGGTGATTTCCTGCACCGCATTCACATTCGAGGTTTCGAGATAACCCTGTTGCAGCGTGCCAAATCCGGGTGACCCGGGAAGACCCGTCAACACGGCGCCGGAGGCAGCTGTCTCCGTGAAAAGATTTTCGCCCATGGCCTGCAGGCCGCCCTCATTGGGAAACCGCGCGAGCTCGAGCTGTCCCAAGGTTTGCGGCGAGCTTTGGCCGGCGACCATCACCTGCACCTGGCCCACGGCATTCACCGTGACCGAGAGCGCGTCTTGGGGAATGGAAATCCCGGGCGCTACCACATAGCCCTTGCTGGTGACGAGCTGACCGTCGGGAGAGAGCGTAAAGGGACCGGCGCGGGTATAGGCGTCGCTGCCGTCGGGCATCTGAATGTGGAAATAGCCCTTGCCGTTCACCGCGAGGTCGTAGGGATTGCCCGTCGTTGCGATATTACCCTGGCCGGTGATGCGGTAGGTCGCCGCAGCGCGCACGCCCACGCCGATCTGAATCCCTGCCGGCAAGACCGCACCGGTGTCGGCCGAGGCCGAGCCGGGCCGCTCGATATTCTGATAAAGCAGATCCTGGAACTCCGCCCGCTGCATCTTGTAGGCGGTGGTGTTCATGTTCGCGAGATTGTTCGCGATCACTTCGACATTCATCTGCTGCGCCAGCATGCCGGTCGCCGCAATGCTCATAGCTCGCATGATTCAAACTCCCTTAACCATTCGGCACGGCGCCGAGTTTTTGAATTGCCTGTTTCAGCAAGTCTTCGCCGGATTTCGTGAGGTCCGAGCTCATCTGGTAGGCGCGCAGGACTTCGATCATGTGGGCGATCTCGATCACCGGTTCGACGTTCGACCGCTCGACCAGACCTTGATGAACACGCCCCGTGGTCGCTTGGGGGGTCTGCGCTCCCGCTTCATAGAGGCTTGAGCCGACCTTCTTCAGGGCACGCTCATCGGCGAAGCCGACGACGCGCAGTTTTCCGAGAAGTTGGAGATTGGTGCTCAGCGTGCCGTCGGCCGCGACTTGAAGATCGCCTTCCTGCGGTTGAAGCGTGATGGCGCCGCCGTCGCTTTGCACCTGGTAGCCTTCGGAGGTAACCAGGCTGCCCTGATCGTCGAGCTTGAAATGGCCGTTGCGCGTATAGCGTTCGCCGTTGGGCGTTTGCACCACGAAATAGCCCGGACCGGTAATGGCAAGATCGAGCATGCCGCCCGTCTGATCCATGCGGCCATCGGACAAATCGCGAGTCACGCCATGATCGAGCACGAAGGAGACATTGACCGTGTCGCCGCCCTCCGTCTCGGTCGCGGGAACCCGAACCATGAATTGCTGAAACTCGATCGCTTCGCGCTTGAACGACGGCGTGGAAATATTCGCGAGATTGTTCGCGATCACTTCCATGGCGCGGTTGGTCGCCATCTGTTGGGATAGACCGACGAGAAAACTGTTTTCCACGAAACATCGCCCCTTCTGAGGCGCCCTCTGATCTTTCGCCCGAAGGGGAGTGCACGCGCCATGCCATCGTGAAAGGCAGGGATTTGTCGGGTTTTCTGGCGGGACAGGGAACGCACTCGGCAAGGCTCGCCCGGCACAAGCCTAAAGCGGGGCGGCAAATTTTTCCTAATGCGGAACCAGTCCTTAACCAACAGATCCTAAGTTCGACCTTGGGTTTCTTGTTGGCGTGCCGAGGCATCCATGGCGAAAAAAGAAAAGGCGGCTGCTCCGTCCAAAGAGGACGGCGAGGCTCGCGAAGGCGACGCCGAATCGGCCGCGCCGGCAAAAAAGAAGAGCGGCCTCGTCGGTCGCATTCTCGGGCCGGTCATGATGATCGTCGGCTTCGTCAACCCGCTGAAAATTCTCAAGCTTCCGCTCAAACTCCAGCTGATGGTCGTCGGCGCTTTGCTATTGGTGCTGGGAGGCGGCGCAGCCTATCATTTCCTCGCGCCGACACCGCAAACCGCCGATGAAGCCGCCCTCGCAAGCGTAAAGACCGAAGCGGCCAATCTGCCGCCCGCCACGGCCGCCTTCTTCGATATCCCAGACATCATCGTGAACATCCAGACGCCGGATTCCGCGCCGGCCTATCTCAAGCTTTCCGTCTCGCTCGAACTCGACAAGGCGGAAGCCAAGCTATCCATCGAACCGGTGCTGCCCCGCATCATCGATCAGTTTCAGACGTACTTGCGCGAATTGCGCGTCGAAGACATTCGCGGCTCGGCCGGCGTGATGCGGCTCAAGGAAGAGCTTTTGCGCCGCGTGAACCTCGCCGTTGCGCCGACGACGGTGCACGACGTGCTGCTCAAGGAAATGATCATACAGTGAAGAGAGCGAACTGAAATGGCCGATCCTGACGATCCGAACGCAACTGCCGTCGGCGAGCCCGCGCAAGAACCCGCGGGCGGCGCCGCGGGCGAAGATTGGGAGGCCGGGGGCGAAGGCGCCGATGGCGCCAAAGGCGCGGCAACCGAGCGCATCCTCAATCAGGACGAGATCGATTCCCTATTGGGCTTCGACGTCGGCGAGAACGAGACCCAGGACAAGTCGGGCATTCGCGCCATCATCAATTCGGCGCTGGTCTCCTATGAGCGCCTTCCAATGCTCGAAATCGTCTTCGACCGGCTGGTCCGGCTGATGACGACATCGTTGCGCAATTTCACCTCGGACAATGTCGAGGTCAGTCTCGACAACATCACCTCGATCCGTTTCGGCGACTATCTGAATTCCATTCCGCTGCCTGCCATCCTTGCGGTCTTCCGCGCCGAGCAACTCGACAATTACGGCCTCTTCACGGTGGATTCGAATCTCATCTATTCCATCGTCGACGTGCTGTTGGGCGGACGGCGCGGCACCGCGGCCATGCGTATCGAAGGCCGGCCCTACACCACGATCGAGCGTACCTTGGTGCAGCGCATGGTGGAGGTGATCATGGCCGACATGTGCCAGGCGTTCGAGCCTTTGGCCCCCGTCAATTTCGTCCTGGACCGGCTGGAGACCAATCCGCGCTTCGCGGCGATCGCGCGTCCCGCCAACGCCGCCATCCTGGTCAAGCTTCGCATCGATATGGAAGATCGCGGCGGCCGCATCGAGCTGATGCTGCCCTATGCCACGCTCGAACCCATCCGCAAGCTGCTGCTGCAGCAATTTATGGGTGAGAAGTTCGGCCGCGATTCCATCTGGGAAAGCCATCTTGCAACCGAGCTGTGGTCCACGCGCGTCGAGATCGATGCCATCCTCGACGAGCAGCTTCTGCCGCTCAACCGCATCATGAAGCTGGAGGTCGGCCAGACCATCATGCTGAACGCGGGTCCGGAGTCGCCCATCGAGCTGCGTTGCGGCGGCGTACCGCTGTTGAAAGGCCGCATGGGACGCATGGGTTCGTCGGTCGCGGTCCGCATCGAAGGCGCGATCAAGCGCACCGAAACCACCACGAATATTTTTTGAGAACCATCATGATGGCCGCGTTTCCCGTTTCGCTCATTGTCGAAGTGACGCTCGCGGCGCTGCTGGCAGCCACTCTTATCTGTTGCCTCAGGCTCGACCGCCGCCTCCGCCTTTTGCGCGGCGACCAGGAGAATCTTTCCGCCACGGTGCGCGCCCTTAATACCGCGGTGACCGCGGCACAGTCGAGCCTCGTCGGATTGCGCGCCGCCGCTCGCGACGCCGACGAATCTCTGGGCCGCAAGGTTTCGTCAGCGCGCGGCCTGGCCGACGAATTGTCGCTGCTGAATTCGGCCGGCGAGCGAATTGCTGCCCGCATCGAAAGCGCCCGCGCCAACAATACCCAAGCCGCGCCTCGAACGCTGCCCGCGTTCGCCGAAACGTTCCGCGCCGCGCGCTGAGAGGAATGCGATGAAAATCTCCAAGAAATCGACGCGCGCGAAGAATGCCGACGTGGGGCTGCTTCGCGCCGTGATCGGAATCGGCGTCGTTCTGTTTGCTCTGAAAGCGGGCGGCATCGCCTTCACCGCAAGCGCGGCGACGAACACGCCTGCCACTCCGCCTGCCGCCGCAGCGCCGGCAAAGCCCGGCGCGACGCCGGCTGCGGCCAAGCCGGGCGCTCCTGCCGATCCCTTGGCGGCGATCAATGCCGCGCTTCCCAGGCCCGTCAAGCCCGCCAGCCCAACCGAACCGGCCAGATCGTCAGACGAGCTGAGCTCCGACCTCGTCGCCAATGTCAGCTCGGCGGAAATGGATGTGCTGACCAGCCTTGCCGACCGGCGCGACGCGTTGGAACTGCGCAAGCGCGAGCTCGATCTGCGCGCCAACATCATCGCCGCCACCGAAAAGCGGGTGGACGACAAGATCGGACAATTGAAAGCCCTGCAGAGCCGCATCGAGGCGATGCTCGGACAGCGCGACGCCAAGGAGATCGAACAGCTCGATAGCCTGGTGAAGATCTATACCGCGATGAAGCCGAAAGATGCGGCGCGGATCTTTGCCGCGCTCGACGATACGGTGCGCATCGGCGTCGCGGGCCGGATGAAGGCCGACATCATGGCCGGCATCTTGGCGGCACTTCCATCGGACGTGGCGCAGAAACTGACGGTCGAACTGGCCAGCCGTTATAAAGCTCCTACCAATACGGCAGCTCTCGCGGCGCCCGCGGCTTCGGCACTCGACAACATGCCTGCCGCACCAGCGGTACCGGCCGCCGCTCCGGCGGCTGCGGCAGCACCAGCGGGCGCTGCGGCGCCGCGCAATCCCGCGGCCTCCGCCGCTCCCGCCCCAGCGCCGAAAGGCTGACGGCCGATGCGGGCAGGCTCGCACCTGGCTTTCGCCTTCGCCCTCACCGTGCTTGCCGTGGGAGTCTCGCAGGCGCAGACGGCGCCTACGCCTGGGCCCGCTCCCGCACCCGCCGCGGGTCCGAAAGCGGACAGCGTGAGCATCGACACCGCGCAGGGCTATGCGCGCATCCTGTTCAATTTTGCGACCGCGGCCCCCGTTTCGGCGACCGTCTCGGATGGCGTTGTGACCATCCGTCTGGGCCGCCCGATCACCACGAACATCGACACTTTCACCGAGAGTCTCGGGACCTATGTCAGCGGCGGGAGGCGCGATCCGGACGGCCTCACCTACCGCTTCGCGCTGAGACGGCCGGTGTCGCTGCACAATTCCACGCAAGCGACCCAGTCGGTGGTCGATCTTGTCCCCGAAGGTTTCAAAGGCGTGCCGCCGGATCTTCCGCCGCCCCCGCCGCCGGTGGTGAAGGGCAAGGAATTGCCCGACCTGTCCAAATTGCCGGTCATCCGGCTGCGGGTCGGGGAATATGCCAATTTCACCCGCCTCGTCTTCGACTGGCCGAGCACGGTCGCCTACACGGCCTATCCCGGCCAGGGGCGCATCCAGCTGCGCTTTGAGACGGCGGCCAAGCCCGATTTCTCGGTCATGGAAACGCGCAAGCCCGCTTGGGTGAAGGGCGCCGGCTGGCACCTCGACGGCACCGCGACTGTGGTCGAATTCGAAACCGATGCGGAATCCTCGTTCCATGATTTCCGCGACGGTTTCAAGATCGCCATCGACGTGCTGGCACCCAAGACCGACGCCTCCGCCTATGCCCCACCGGGTGGAACCGCCGTCAAACCCGCCGTCACGCCGCTATCCAATCCGCCGCCCAAGGGCTCGGATGCCGCCGCGAGCCTGAAAACTCCGGCGCCCCCTGCTGCGGCGCCGACGCCTGCCGCGCCGACAAAGGCGCCCACTCCCGCGCCGATCCTCGCCGAACTCCCAAACCCCAGCGCGGAACTCACCCGCGATGGCGCGGCCCTGCATTTTCCCGCCGCGCATGGCCGTCCCGCCGCGATCTTCACGCGCGGCGAAACCCTATGGATCGTGCTGGAAGGCCATCCGCCGCTCGAGGCCGCCAGTTTGCTGGCGCCCATGACCAATCTGATCCTCAAGGCGGAAGCCGACCAATCCTTCGGCGCTGCGGTGCTGAAGATCATCCTCAAGACGCCGCTGCTCCCTTTGGTTACCGAGAGCGAATCCGCGCTGAACGTCACGCTGACGGCCGCGGGGACCACGCCGCCCGATGCCGTTGCCTTCACGCGTCAGGGCGCCGATGGCCAGACGACCCTGACGACGACCCTGCCGGGCGCCATTCATGTGCTGCAGCTCGCCGATGCCGACGCCGGCGATCATATTTTCGTCGTGCCGGCCCACCCCGGAAAAGCGGTGCTGACGCCCAAGCGTTTCGCCGAGATGGAGGCGCTGGCCACTTTGGCCGGCGTGGCGATTGTTCCGTTTACGGATGACCTTGCCGTGCAGGTGCAGAGCGAGATCGTCACGGTATCGCGTCCCAAGGGTCTGGCACTGTCGTCGGCATCGGGCGCCAACACCGAGCCCGTGGTGGAGCTTCTGACGAGCAAGCAGGGGCCTGCGTTCATAGACTTCGATCAATGGACCCAGGCCGACAATTCCGATGTCATCATCGCCGTCCGCAATTTGCGGGGCGCCGTGGCGCGGATCGCCGAAAGCGAAGGCAACAAGGCCCGGCTCAGGCTGGCGCGTTATCTGCTCGCGCAAGGGCTTGCCCCCGAAGCGCTCGGCGAGATTGAGCTGATCCAGGCGGCCGACGCCAAGCTTGCCAATGATCCGGGCCTTTCGGCGATGAAAGGCGCAGCGCAATATATGATGGGCCGTTACGGCGATGCGCGGGTTTCGCTCTCGGAAGGCAAGCTGACGGCCGATCCGCATGCCGCCCTGTGGCGCGGCATGGCGGAGGCGAAGCTCGGCGATTTCGCCAATGCGCGTCGCGATCTTGCGGTGTCGCAAAGCGTGTTGCGGCTTTATCCTGAGAAATGGCAGACGCAGGCGCGCCTCGCCCGCGCCGAAACGGGCCTCGCGCAGGGCGATCTGACCAGCGCCAATGATGCGCTGGATCAGCTCACGCCGCAGCTGACGCCGCGCGAATCCGTGGAGGCGCGGCTCTATGAGGCCGAGCTTCTCGCGGCCCAATCCCATATCAACGAGGCGGTCTCGCGTCTGCGCACCCTCGAACGCACCGATTATGCGCCGGTTGCGGTGAAGGCGATCTATGCGCGCACCGAGATCGAGCTTGCTGCCAAGAAGATCAAACCCGACGAGGCGATCAAGACATTCGAGCAATTGCGCTATCGCTGGCGCGGCGACGACTTCGAACTGAAGGTCTTACGCAAATTGGGCAGCCTCTATTTCGCGCAAGGCAACTGGCGCGGAGGCTTTACCGTGCTCACCGTGGCCTCGCTCAACTTCCCCAAATCCGAGCTCGCACGCAGCGCCCAAGACGACATGCGCCGCGCCTTCAACGATCTCTTCCTCGGCGACAAGGCCGATACCATGCGCCCGGTAGACGCCTTGGCGCTGTTCTATGATTTCATCGACCTTACCCCTATCGGCCGGGACGGCGATGAGATGATCCGCCGCTTGACCACCCGGCTGGTCGCGATCGACCTTTTGGCGCCGGCGGAACAGCTTCTGGAGCATCAGGTCAAGGAGCGCCTGGAGGGCGTTGCGCGCGCCGCCATCGCCACCCAGCTGGCGATGATCTATCTGCTCGACCACAAGCCCAAGGAATCGCTTGCCATCATCAACGACACGCGCCAGACCCGGCTTCCCGACGACCTCAATGAGCAGCGCCGCCTTATGGAGGCGCGCGCGCTGGGCGGTCTGAAGCAGTTCGATGCCGCCGCCGATCTGATCGCCGACGACGATAGCCCCGAGGCGAAACGGCTGCGCGCCGACCTGGCCTGGGATTCGGGCAACTGGCTGGCCGCCGGAACACGGGCCGAAGAAGTGGTGGGCGACCGCTGGAACGCGAGCGGACCGCTCAGCGACGAAGAGCGCGCCCACATCATGCGCGCCGCCGTCGCCTATTCGCTCGGCAATGATGAGTCCGCTCTCGATCGCTTGCGCGAGCATTACACGGCCAAGATGCAGGCAAGTCCCGACGCCAAGGCGTTTGCCGTCGTGACCGAGCGCATCGACCGCCAGGGAGGCGAATTCCGAGACCTCGTCAAACAGATCGCCGC
>DATHDZ010000246.1:0-37749 GCA_035318785.1 Micropepsaceae bacterium | reverse complement strand
GGATTTTCCGAGGTCATTCAAAAAGCGATTATCGGCCCTTTAAGCGAGCGCTATCGCGGATATGGTACCGATATTTTCAACAGCGGCACCCATCTGCTCGAGCTCATAAATGAAATTCTGGATCTGTCGAAATTGGAAGCGGGCCAGTTTGAGCTGCATGAGGAAGATATCGATCTGGGGGAGGTGATTGAAGCGAGCATGCGTCTCCTCGGACCGCAAGCCGAAAAGTCCAAGGTTCAGTTGTCCAAAGCGATCGATGAAGACCTTTCCTTGATACGCGCCGACGATCGGCGCATGCGCCAAGTCCTGATCAATCTCCTTTCCAACGCCGTAAAGTTTACCCCTGCGGGTGGAAAAATCCGGGTGTCGAGCTTTCGAATGCATGCTGGCCTGGCAATTGCCGTAAGCGACACGGGAATTGGGATGGCCTCGGAGGAAATCCCGAAAGCCCTCGAAGAGTTCGGCCAAATCGACAGTAAGATCAGCCGTCAGTATGAGGGCACCGGGCTCGGTCTTCCCCTCGCCAAACATCTGATCGAATTGCACGGCGGCACACTGACGATCAAAAGCGAAGTCAATGTCGGCACCACGGTCACCATCGTTCTGCCGCATGAACGCATCGTGGCAAGGACGGCACGCGCACAAATTGCCAAGGTAACAGCCTGATTTGCCCTATGACGCTTGCGCGACCCGTTGGAGAAAACAATTGCTCCGTCACGTAAAGAGCGCGCGAGGAATCATCCCATGATGGGCAACCAGAACGCGAGTGCGGCAGGTTCAATTCGATCAGGCGCCGCAGGAGCGCTGCGCCAAATGAGCGCCTGACGGCAATCCCAAATTCAATCGTCCGATTCGGGAAGGATCACGACACTCTCGATGTGGGAGCCGCGCAGGATTGTCAGCGTGCTTCGTTGGTTCGCGCGCTCCAGCGTCAAAAGCCTATGCAGGTCGTCAACGCCCGCAAGAACGTGCTCGTCGAACTTGAGAATGATATCGCCCGCCACAAGTCCGGAACGGGCAGCCGCGCCAGTTGCTATAACTTCGGACACCATCACAGCATTCGTGCTTGGCCGGTTGAGGCGCCGCGCCAGGCGGCGATCCAAGCTGATCGTCTGTGCCGCCACACCGAGCCTTGCTCGTCTGACGCGCCCATCGCGCATGAGACGGCTCGCGACATCTTCCGCCGTATCGCTTCCGATCGCGAAGCAGATGCCCTGCGCCGCGCCCGCCATGGCCGTGTTGATGCCGATGACGAACCCTCTTCCGTCAACGAGAGGGCCCCCGGAATTGCCGGGATTGAGAGGCGCATCGGTCTGTATGACACTTTCGATGAGCCGGCCGGAGCGGGCGCGCAGCGTACGGCCGAGGGCGCTGACGATGCCTGCCGTAACCGTCGTCTGATATCCGAACGGATTGCCGATGGCGACGACGAGCTCTCCGATGCGCAAATGCGACGATGAGCCGAACTTCGCGTATTCGAGACCATCGGCGGACATCCTGAGCACGGCGAGATCGGTTTCGGGATCGTCACCCACCATGCGTGCCGGACTTTTCAGACCGTCCGGCAGGGTGATGAGAAAGTCCTTCGCGCCGGAGGCAACATGGCTGTTGGTCAGCAAATATCCGTCGGGGGTGAAAACGACGCCCGAACCTTGCCCGGCGGGATTTCCATCCTTGCGAAGCGCGATGACGCTCGCGACGGCGGGGCCGACAACCTCATAGGCGTGGGCGACGCGGGCCGAATAAGGGTCCAGTTCGAGATCTTCAGAGTGAGCGCGAGAGAGCATTTGCTTCAGATAGGCGCCGCTTGGCCCGCGCGCACCCGGCCAAATGACCGGGGCCGCCCCCGCCATAAGACCGATAGGAATGGCGGCTCGAAATTCCCATTCTGATCCCCATCTAAGCATTGGAGGCATCGATGCCCAATCCCCACTCCCCTCTGGTTCAATTTTCCGACGCGCTCAGCGCGCTTACCGCCGGCGCGCGCGGATTTCTTGCCGAAATCCGTACCAAAGACGGCCACCGAGTGAGCGGTGTGCTGTGGAAGTCCGATGCCGTGGTGGTCTCGGAGCAAGCGCTTCCCGAAGCCTCAGAGTACGAGGTGAGGGTCGCCGACCGCATCGTAAAGGCCCGTCTTGCGGGGCGCGATGGGGGAACAAATGTCGCCGTATTGCGGCTCGAGAGCGAGATCACGGCAACATTGCCGCCGGCAGCGATACCGCTGGCAGGCTCGCTGGCACTCGCTTTGGGCATGAGCGCGAACGGGATCACGGCACGTTTGGCGATTCTCCGCTCTGTCGGTGAGGCGTGGGAAAGCCTTGCGGGTGGGACAATCGATCACCGCATCACGCTCGATTCCCCTATTGGACCTTCCGAAGAAGGCGGGCCGGTCCTGGCCGCCGACGGAGCGATTCTCGGCATCTCCACGCGCGGCGCCGGCCGGCAGAGTCTCGTTATCCCCGCTTCGACGATCGAAAGAGTGGTCGGTGTGCTTCTCGAAAAAGGCAGCGTCGAGCGAGGTTGGCTCGGCGTAGCACTGCGCCCCGTCGCGCTGCCGGAGGCGCTTCGGCCAGATGATTCCCAAAGAGTCGGTCTGATGGTCATGGATGTCGGCGCCGACAGCCCGGCGGCCAAAGCCGGGATTCTGGCCGGCGATATCCTTCTCTCGGCAGGCGGTGCACCTGCGACCAGATTCGGCAAGATCGCCCGCCAGCTTGGCGCGAATAGCATCGGCAAGAAAATCCAGATCACGCTTGCGCGCGCAGGCGCCGTCGTCACCAGCGAGGCGACGATCGCTGCACGAAAGGCCGGATGAGCGTCACCGCTCCGAGATTGATGACGCACCCGCTCCGCGTTGCCGTGTTCGCGGCGGAGCCGCGCCGCCTTGCAACTTTGTCGCGATGGGTTCGGGATTTCGGGCATGTCGTCGTGACGGCATCGGAAAACCCATCCGTCGTGCTTACCGACGCAGTGGTCGCAGCGACCGGCAATCTGCCGACGGTCGCGCTTGGCACGGATAGAGAGGGCTTTCAGGCAAGGCTCCCCAGCGATGCGTCGCCCGAGCAGATAGATGCTGCCTTGCGCGCCGTCGCCGTTGGGTTGTCGGTGACCATTGCCGAAGAATCCGGCCGGGGCTTCGAAGCGGTCCACGAAGACGACGAGAGGACCCTCCTCACGCCGCGCGAGGTCGAAGTGCTGACCGCCGTCTCAAACGGTTTGACCAATAAGGAGATCGCGCGCGAACTCGGCATTTCGCGCCATACAGTCAAATTCCATATTGAATCGTTGATGCGCAAGCTCGGCGTTTCGAGTCGTGCCGAAGCCGTCTCCAAGAGCATGCGGCTCAAATTGCTTGAGCCCTATCGCCTCTAAGACTGACCAAGTGTCTTCGTTGCGTCGGGGATTCGCCTGTTCTTGCAGGCGCCACAGCTTGCTTCGCGCCGTCCAAGCTGCAAATCTTGCTGCGAATAACGAAGCCCGTTGTGGGCCGCTAACCCAATGAGGGACGGGAGAATGCGACCAAGCCGGCGCAATGTTTTGGCCCTGTTCGCATCTGCCATTTATGCGTCAGGCTTACCGACGCTCTCCTCGGCGCAAGAGCTGAAGAGAGTCCGCATCGGGAAGGCGATCAACTCGTCCTTTCCCTTCGCGGGGCTCGAATTGGGCGTCAAGCAGGGCATCTGGAAATCGGTCGGCCTTAATGCCGAGATCTCCGCGTTTCGGGGCGACGGCCAGTTGCAGCAGGCCCTGGCCGCCGGCTCGGTCGATTTCGGCTTCGGATCCGGACCGGGCATGGGTTATGCCGTAAAGGGTGTCCCGGCGCATGCCGTCGCGGTGATCGCCAATCGGCCGGCCAACATGGCGCTGGTGGTCGCTAAGGGAAGCCGCGTCACCAGCATCGGCGATCTCAAGGGCAAGCGCATCGGCGTGTCGACCGCCGGCTCCCTGACCGATTGGCTCGCCCGCAATATCGCCGTGTCGAACAAATGGAAACCATCGGATATCGAGATCGTGCCGATGGGCGAGATGCGCAGCCGGCTCGTGGCGATGCGATCGGGCGAACTCGCAGGCGCCGTGACATCCGTGCAAGAGGCCTACCAAATCCAAAACAACGGTCAGGGCACCGTGCTCACCACCTTCGGCGAGGTGGTTCCACATTTTCACACGCATGTGGTGTTCGCGCGCGATGAACTGATACTGAAGGACCCCGATCTGGTGCGGCGCTTTCTCAAAGGGTGGTTCACCGTCGCGGCCTATATGCGCGACCACCGGGCGGAGACGGTCAAATCCGTCGCCGCAACCATGAAAGTGAGCGAAAAGATCATCGACGAGACCTACGGCATCGAGACCGGAATGATGTCATTCGACGGCCAGTTCGACCCGCAAGCACTCGAGGTGATTCGGCTGTCTCTCAGGGACCTGGGAATCTTGGACGTTCTGCCCGCAACGTCCGCGCTTTATAACGGCAAGTTCGTGCCGGTTAGAATAAACTGACCTGGCCCAGGTCCCGCGGTCGCAAACTGGGCGGCCCGATTTCCACGAGGAAACCCGTGAAATTAGCGCACACCTCCGATAAGGCAGCGCTCGCCGAAAGCTCGGTCGCCATATCCGCTCGTCATGTCACGCAGCGTTACGGCGAGCCGGGCGATCCGCAGACCGTACTTGCCCTCGACAATGTGTCGCTGGAAATCCGTCGCGGCGAATTCCTGTGCCTGCTCGGACCTTCAGGCTGCGGAAAGAGTACGCTCCTCAACATCATCGGCGGCCTTATCGAACCCACCGATGGAACGGTCACGGTACACGACGCCATGGTCCGCGGTCCCCTGCCCGACAAGATCGCATTCGTGTTCCAGGAGAGCACGCTCTTCCCTTGGTACAATGTGGCGGAGAATTTCGGCATCAATTTCAAATATCGCGGTGTCGCACGGTCCGAATGGAAGGATCGTGCGATCAAAGCGCTGAAATCCGTGGGCATGGCCGACTTCATCGATCACTACCCCAACCAGCTTTCCATCGGGATGCGCCAACGCGTCAATCTCGCCCGCGGCCTCTCGAGCGGAACCGAGATTCTCCTGATGGATGAGCCCTTCGCCGCACTCGACGAGCAGAGCCGCATGGTGCTCGGCGAAGATCTCTCGATATTGCTCGCGGAAGCCGGCAAGACGATCATCTTTGTGACTCACAGCCTCGCGGAGGCCGTATTCCTGTCCGATCGCATCGCGCTGATGACGGCAAGGCCTGGGCGCATCAAGGCCATCATCGACGTCAACGAGCCGCATCCGCGGATGCCGGGATTCATGCTGCAACCTCGTTTCAGCGAGCTGCGCAATGCGTGCTACGCCTCGCTCCACGACGAGATTCGACAGGCCATGGTGGCCGCCGAAAGAGGGGGGGAGACCAGCGGATGAAGGACTCCTCTCACCTGCCGGCGCGCGCGATCCAACTCGGCTTCCTTGTGGTCGTCATGGGCAGTTGGTTCGTGATCGGCCGGACCGGCGCGATCAGTCCCTTGTTCGTGCCGCCGATGGAGGCGGTCTGGCTGGCCTTTAGCCGCTTGGTGCAGACGGATCAGTTCTGGTCCGCGGTCCGCACCACATTGATGACGATCAGCGAGGCCTACGGAATCGCGATCATCTTGGGAATCCTGGCCGGTTATCTGGTGACGCGGTCACGCTTCCTCACCCAAGTTTTGGAGCCCGTTGTCAGTGGGCTCTTTTCCATCCCGATCACATTGTTCTTTCCGCTGTTCATCCTGTTGTTCGGGATCGGCCCAGCGTCCAAAATCGCCTATGGCGCCGCCTACGGCTTTTTCCCGATCGCGCTGAACACGATCGCAGGGTTCGCCGGCGTGAACAGCAATCATTTGAATGCAGCCCGGTCGATGGGTTTCTCATCGTTCGGCACCTTCCGGCATGTGCTCTTCCCGGCGGCGTTCCCGGTGATTCTGACCGGGCTGAGAATCGGGTTCTTCATCTGCTTCGCCTCCGTGCTCGGAGGAGAGACCATCTCGTCGGTGTCGGGTGTCGGGCGCAACATTGCGCTTGCCGCGGAATTGATGGAACCGGCCCGCATGTATGCCTGGATCGTCGTCGTCGTCGCGACCGCACTGGCGCTGAATACGCTGGTGTCGGGAATCGAAAACCGCATGCGCGGGCACTGACGGGAGACGGCGGTGAGCTTGACACAAACCGAAATGCCGCAGGCGCGCGCAATGGCGCGGCGCCCCCGGAAAGAATTTGGAAGCGCCGCAAAGATCGTCTGGACGCGACGACTGATCGTCTTGGGCGGTCTGGTGATCTGGGAGCTCTGGACGCGCTTGGCCGGCAGCTCGGATGTGATCGCGCCTCCCTCATCGATTGCGCGTGCGTTTTTCTCGGACATCTTGTCCGATGAGCAAATCCGGAGCGCCATCGCGCTGACGCTGTTGGAGGTAGTGTGCGCCTATGCTTTGGCCATCGTGGCGGGACTTGCGATAGGGCTAGCAATCGGCTCGACGAGTTTGAGCCGGCGCAGCCTGTTTCCGATCATCTTGCTGCTCTATGCGATTCCGCAGGTGATATTGCTACCGCTGTTCACGCTTGGCTTCGGCATCGGACCTGCCGCCAAAATCGCCTTCGGTTTCAGCCACGGCGTCTTTCCGGTCCTCGTCAATGTGGTGGCCGGCATGAGAAACGTGCATCCGCTTTATCTGAAAGCTGCGCGATCCATGGGCGCGCGCCGGAGCGACATCATCCGCAACGTGACGTTCCCCCATATGGTGGCGAGCTTCTTCACCGGCCTCCGTCTGTCGATGACAATGACATTGCTCGGGGTGATCCTTGCGGAACTCTACGTGTCCACCGCCGGGGTTGGCTATTTCACGAAGCTCTTCGCCGAGACGTTCGATCCGGCGCCGCTGTTCGCATTGATCGGCACGCTCGCCATCATCGCCATCGGATTGAACGAAATCGTCAGGACCATCGAGCGGCGCTTCACGCGCTGGAAAGACTGAGGTCATGAACCTTGTGGGCATAGATATCGGGGGGACTTTCACGGACCTTGTCGGCTGCATCGACGGCCGGATTGTCACATCCAAGGCCTCGACAGTTCCGGCGGATCCGACACAAGGGGTCGCCGAGACCATCCGCCTGGCGCAATGCGACATGACGCGGCTCGCGGAGGTGCTTCACGGTTCGACCGTTGCGATCAATACGGTGCTCGAGCGCAAGGGTGCACGCACGGCCCTCATCACCACGAAAGGGTTCCGGGATGTCTATGCGATCGGGCGAGGCAACCGCATCGAGGCGTTCAATCTGTTCTTTCACCGGCCGCAGCCCTTGGTCACGCGCGATCTCACCTTCGAAGTCCCCGAACGGATCAATGCCCGCGGCGAGATTTTGATTCACCTCGACGAGGCAGCGGTCGAAGAGCTTGCCGTTACGATGCGCAAGCGCCGGGTCGAAGCCGTAGCCGTATGCCTGCTTCACGCTTACGCCAATCCCATGCATGAGCGGAGGATCGGAGAGGTGTTGCGCCAAGTGATGCCGGACCTATTTGTCACTCTCTCGCACGAGATCCTCCGTGAGTACCGGGAGTATGAGCGCACCTCGACGACCGCGCTTAACGCCTATGTCGGTCCACGGGTCGGGGGCTATCTTCGCAAACTCGAAACCTATCTTCGATCGGAGCGCTTCGGCGGCAAAATTCAGATCATGCGGTCCAATGGCGGCGTGATGTCGATTCAGCTCGCCCAGGAGCAGCCTGTCTCCATGATGGAGTCCGGACCCGTCGCGGGCATGATCGGGGCCGGACGTCTTGCGCTTGATCTCGGATTGGAACGTTGCATTGGTTTCGACATGGGGGGGACCACCGCCAAAACGAGTCTCATCACCAATGGCGCACCGGCCATCGAGGAGGGCTATGTCATTGGCGGTCAGGCGAGCGGTCAGCCGATGCAGCTCCCCGTGGTCGACATTGTCGAGGTTGGGGCCGGTGGCGGGTCCATCGCGTGGGTCGATCCGAACGGCGGCATTCATGTCGGCCCGCAAAGTGCGGGCGCCGATCCCGGGCCTGCATGTTACGGCAAAGGCAATAGGGACCCGGTGGTGACCGATGCCAATTTGGTCCTTGGACGGATTAATCCGCGACGCTTCCTGAACGGCAACATGCCGCTCGATGTGGCCGCTGCCGAACGCGCCATCAAGGAAAAAATCGCCGATCCGCTGCATTTGAGCGTGGGCGATGCAGCGCTCGGCATCATCCGGATTGCCGACAGCGCCATGTCGCTCGCGGTGCGCGCGGTCTCGGTCAATAAGGGTGTGGACCCCCGCGACACCGCGCTGATCGCCTTTGGCGGTGGCGGTCCATTGCACGCGGGCGCCATAGCGCGGGAGATTTTCATTCCAAGAGTGGTCATTCCCAAATTGCCCGGCACGTTTTCGGCGCTCGGAATGCTGATGGCCTGCTGGCGTCAGGATTTCGTCCGCACCCTGATCGGCAGGCTCGGCTCGCTCGATGCGCCGGTGGTCGAAGCGGTCTTCGGTGAGCTCGCCAAATTTGGCGAGGACCAGATTGCGCGGGACGGCATCGCCAAAGGCGCCGCCGATTTCGCCTTCTATGCCAATCTTCGTTATGTCGGTCAGGAGCACACCATTCCTATCCCCGTGAGCGGCCCGGGATGGCTGACCGGCGAGCTTGGACCCTTGCGCAAACTGTTCCACGCCGAACACACGAAGCGCTACAGCCAATCCGCTCCCGATGAATCCATGGAGATCGTCAGCCTCCGCCTCGTGGTCACGGCAACGCGTGGGGACAATTTGGCCGAAAGCTGGCTGAATGAACCTTGGCAGGCGGAGGGCGCTATCGAAGAATCGACGCGAGAGGTCATTTTCGACGATCCCGACCGGCCGCTGGAAACGAGAATCCTGTGGCGGCCGTCCTTGCCGGCCGGCACGAGCATCAAGGGCCCCGCGATCATCGAAGAACCCAACGCCACCACTCTCATCCATCCCAGTGACGTAGCTTCCGTTACCGGGGCTGGACATCTGACCATCAGCATCGGCCAGGAGGTCCATTCGTGACCAAACCCCATCCCATCACGGTCGAAGTCGTGCGCAATGCCGTCGTGGCCTATGCGGACGAGATGGCAAATGTGCTCGCCAAGTCCGCCTACAACATGATGATCTATGAAGTGCGCGATTATTGCTGCGGTCTTCTTGACGTTAAGGGGCGCATGATTTCGCAGAACCGCGGCGGTCTGCCGATCTTCCTCGCCGATCTCGGGCCGGCGGTGGAAGACGGCATAAGCCGATATGGTCTCGATGGTTTCCAACCCGGCGACATCATCGTCATGAACCATGGCGGAGTGTGCGGCCAACATCTGAACAATGTCGTGATCTACGCACCCTGCTTCCACGATGGCCAATTGGTGGGGTTTGCGGCCAATCGCGCGCATTGGGTGGATATCGGCGGCATGCGGCAGGGTTTCGGCTCGAGCGCCACCACCGAGATCTACGGCGAAGGTCTGCAGCTCCGGTCGCTCAAAATATACGAGGCCGGTAAGCGTAATGAGACACTTTGGCAGATTTTGCGCGACAATATCCGCTATCCCGAAGCGAGCTTGGGCGATCTCAGAGCGCAAGTTGCCGCTTGCCAGATGGGAGCGCAACGTTATGCCGAGCTATTGAGCCGCTACGGACACGAGACGGTGGAAGACTGCGTCGCGGTCATCTGGGATCAGGCCGAAGCCGCCGCCCGCCGCGTAGTCGAAACCATTCCCGACGGCGAATATGAAGCGGAAAGCTTCCTCGACAATGACGGTCGCAATCTCAATGTCCGGCTACGGATCAAGGTCAAGGTCATCGTCAAGGGATCGACCATGATTGTCGACTTCAGCGAGATGAACCCGCAAGTGGCGAGCCCGTTGAATTCCGGGCGCTCGGGCGGCATCGCCGCCGCGCGCGTCGCCTTCAAGGCGCTGACCTCACCGGACCTCGACGTCGACGAAGGATGCTTTCGTCCGCTGGAAGTCATCCTTCCCGAAGGCACGATGCTGAGCGCGAAGCCGCCTGCCGCGTTGGGTCTGTGGAGCATCGCGCTTCCCACGGTCATCGATACCATCTTGAAAGCCTTGGCGCCTGCGATACCCGACAAAGTGCCCGCTGCGCACAAGGGCGACATGGGCGGCTGCTCTTTTTTCGGCTTCCGCGAGGACGACGGCAGGCGATTCCTACTGCTCAATATCTTCGGCGGCGGCTGGGGTGGGCGCCCGAAAGAGGACGGCGAATCCGCCAGCGTTTCGATCTGCCAGGGTGACGTGCGAAATACCCCGATCGAATTGCAGGAGATCAAATATCCCTTCCTGATCGAACAGCACGCTCTGCGCCCGGATAGTGGCGGAGCGGGCCGTTACCGCGGGGGGCTGGGTGTCGCGCTGACCTATCGCTGTCTGCAGAAATGCAAGGTGAACATCAATTTGGAGCGCACGACGGATCCGCCGTGGGGGCTTCACGGCGGCCGCGAGGGAGCCTTCAACCTCGCCATCATCACGCGGAGCAATGGACAGGAGACCACGGTCAATAAGGAGACGGAGATCGAACTGCAGGCCGATGACCGCGTCACATTCCTAACCGCGGGCGGTGGTGGCTATGGCGATCCGTCAGAACGAGCTGCGCAAGATATCGAGCGCGATCTTGCGGAAGGTTTCATTTCGCCGTCGGGAGCGGCAACATATGCCGGAGGGCGCATATGAACGCCGCGGTCATCGCCGCGGCGCGTCGAAACCGGCTTGCCGAAGCCATGGCGGAAGAAGGCGTGGATATCCTCGTCGTCTACGGCAATGCCTGGCAGGGCGATTACCTGCGCTATGCGACCGATTACGGCATTCTGGAAGGCGAAGGCCTCGCCGTCATCCGCCGCGACGGCAATACGACGCTGTATCTCGATAGCCCGCTCGAAGCTGAGCGCGCCGAGGTCGAAACGCCCGGCATCGAGTGCATCTACGCTCCCGCGATGCTTGCGGATGTGGAGGCCCTTCTCGAGCGCGCCGGCAATTCCCGGATCGGCACGTCGCCGAAGCGGCTGATGCCGCAGCGTCTCGCGTCGCGTTCGAAAGATTTTGGTATCAGCGACCGGACCACGATGATGGACCGATTGCTGATGAAGAAGCTCGATTGCGAAATCACGGCCATGCGCGAAGCGGCACATTTGGCCGACGAGGGATATCACGTTTTCCGGAACGCGGCGCGGGAGGACCGCGCCGACTACGAACTGGTTGCCGAAGTCGAAGCCTTCTTTCGCTCCAGCGGCGTCGACGACAATTTCATGATCATCGGCGTCGGCGGCAAGGAGGTGCGCGGCATGGCGCCCCCTATGGGCAAGCGTTTGAAGCGCGGCGATCTTGTTACGACGGAACTGACGCCATGCGTCAACGGATATTATCTGCAGATCTGCCGGACACTGGTTCTCGGCGAGCCGAGCACCGAACAGCGCAACGCCTTTCTGGTCTATCGCGACGCGCTGGAGGCGGGGATTGCCGCGGTAAAGCCCGGCGCCACGGCAGCCGACATCGCGCGCGCCGAGAACGAGATATTCCGCCGTCATGGCCTCGGCGATTACGTGACTGATGCCTATACAAGGGTGCGCGGCCACGGCCTTGGGCTTTTCGTCGACACCAAACCGCACATCCTTGAGACCGTGACGACCCCAATCGAAGCAGGCATGACGATGATCGTGCATCCCAATACCTATCATCCGGACGTCGGATACATGGTCCTGGGCGATGCGGTGATCGTCACCGCATATGGGGCCGACGTTCTGACACAGACGCCGCGCGAGTTGTTCACCGTACCGGCCAATTAGCGAGGAATCCGATGCGACGCGGGCTGATGGCATGGGATCCCGAAGAGATACCCATCGACACATTGCGACAACGGATTGGGCGTCTGCAAAGCGCGATGGGCGCAGCCGGACAGGATGCGATCCTCCTCTACACCAATTTCGTCCGCTCCGGCGCAGTCTCCTATCTCACCGCATTCTCGCCCTATTGGGCCGATGGCGTGCTCCTGGTGCCGCGAGAGGGCGAGCCGGTCTTTGCAACCACTCTATCGAAACGCGTCGGAAGTTGGATTCAGTCGGTGAAGCCCATTGGCGGCCTCGTGACGTCTCCCACACCAGGCACGGTCCTCGGTCAGAAATTGGCAGCCGGCGGTGGCATTCGTCGTCTTGCCATCCTCGAGCTCGACAATTTTCCTTCCGGACTCTATGGCGAGATAGAAGCGGCGCTGCCGGGCACCGAGATCGTCGATGGCTCCGAAACTTTCGCGGCAGCGCGCCGGCATTTGGATGACGTGGAACGTCGCCTTCTCGCAAAGGCGCAATCCATAGCGCAAGGCGCGCTTGACCGTTTGCCGTTCGATATCACCACCGATGTGGGCAGCGCCGTCGGTGCCGTCGAAGAATATGCGCGTCTTCAAGGCGCCGAAGAGGTTTATGTGGCGATTGCTGCCGATTTGGATTCCGATCGCCGCTTCGTCCGTCTGTCGGGGAACCGGCCCTTAGGCCGCCGCTTCGCGATCCGCGCGACCGTGGCCTATAAAGGTGCGTGGGTCCGGCAGACGAAAACCTTTTCGAAGGACGACAAGGACCGGCTGCCGATTGCGCGCGCCGATGCGCGGTTCAGAACTTTCGCCGCGAGCATCGATGAGAAATTTTCGCTTCGTGACCAAGTCGCTGCGGGTTTTGCAGACCTTGCCGGTACACAACTCGTCGGCTGGATGGCAGAGGCCGCTGTTGGCACCCATCCCTTGGCCGTAGTCGCATCGTCCGAGAAACCAACCGAAACGCGAAAACACGTCGCAGGCCTCATTGTGACTCTCGGGTTGACTATCGATGGCGTGCCTTGGTGCGGCGCCGGGCTCGCAGGGCTAGCGCAGGGGAATTCTTCTCCGTGATCCTGCAATGGGCGGAGCGGCTTCTGAAAGCATCTTGCTCGCCGGATGTGATCGACCTGCATGCGATGGACACGGTCGCAGCATTGCTCGCCGGTGTCCGGACAAAGGAGGGTCGGGCTCTTTCAGACCTGTATGGCGCAAAAGCCGATATCTCCGAACGCGTCGCTGCAGCGGCGGCGATCGCCAGGCTCTCCGAATGCGACGACATCCATCTTCCATCCTGCGTAACGCCGGGCGCTATTGTGATCCCCATTGCCCTGGCGTTGGGGGCTAACCGGGATAACGAGGAATTCAACCGCGCCGTCGCCGCGGGTTACGCCGCAGGGCTGCGCCTTGGAATGGCCATCGGTGGCGCAAAGGCGCTCGCCGCCGGCGTGTGGCCCACGCTCCTCGCCGCTCCGCTGATGGCCGCCGTCACGGCATCATGCCTTAGCAGCCATGACCGGGATCAGCTCGCCCATACCATGGCGCTGGCGCTTTCCGGCGCGAACGGCCGGCTCGGCCGCCCCGCGGGTGAGCCCTCCGGCCGGTGGTTCTTGCTGGGTGACGCTGTCTTGAAGGGGCTGCGCGCGTCCAACGCCGCGGGCCAAGGCTTCCGCGCAGATTTGATGCTGCTCTCCAAGCCCTGGCTCACGGCACAGGCAGGGCACGATGACGTCGACATCGGCGCGTGGGACTCGTCCGCCGCGGCTCCGTCGATATCCGATGTGGGTTACAAGCCCTTCCCGATCGCCCGTCAGGGCGCAAACGCCGTTGTTGCGTTTCAGCATTTGTTGTCCGAGGGCCTTGATCCCCAAAGGATCAGAACCGTCGAAGTCTTCGTACCCTCCATGAATGCCGCGCTTTTGAATCGACCCGTCCTCGACAATGACCGGTTAAGCCGGTTGTCCAATGTCGGCTTCCAGCTGGCCTGCGCGGCGCTCGCTCCCGAGATGCTTTACGATGTGGAGCGCACATCGCGGCCTGCCGCCCCGCTCGTGGACTTCGCCCGGCGCGTGACGGTGACGCAAGCGAGCGAGCTCGAAGCGCATCTGCCTCACCGTTGGGCCGCGCGCGTGGTGGTTAATACGGACAGCGAACGCCTGGAGAAGACGGTCGTCGCCGCGGCCTTCGACCATGACGCACCCAACCTTGCGCAGCTTTTGCGCGACAAATGGCGCCGCCTGCTGCCGCAGCAAGACGCGCCCGATTTGCTCGAGATTGGCGTTCGCGCCACGAGTTCCGAGGGGCGGGTCATTCTCTGGCAACGGATTGAAGCCTGTGTCAGCATGGAGGCCCAGCGCAGATGCGAGCCCGAGCCGACCAAAGGATAGACGCTATGCGGATCATCGATTCTCATTTCCATTGGTGGCCGAGAAGCATCTTCGAGCAGCTCTGCAAGCGAAGCGGCTTCCCCCGCGCGGAGCGCAACGCCAGGGGCGGCTACAATTATTTGGGAGCCGAAGGCCGCCCGTCCCTGAACAGCTGGGCCGAATGGTTCGATCTCGACAAGCAGCTCGAACATATGGATGGGCTTGGCCACCAGGTGAGCGTGGTCTGTTCGCTCGGCCCGTTCTCGATCTATTTCTCCGACCTGCCGCCTGAGGAAGGCCGCGAGGCCGCGATCCAATGGAACGAGGAGATGGAGGGCGCGCAGCGCAAATATCCGGGGCGAGTCTGGGCGAGCGCGGCGGTGCCATTGACCGACACGAAACACGCCATTGACGTGTTGGATCACGCGATCCTCAAACTTGGATTGATGGGCGTGAATATCCCCGGAAGCATCGGGCGCGATCCCCGGATCGACGCCGAGCGTCTGGCGCCCTTCTATGCGCGCATCGAACAACTCGGCGTGCCGCTTTTCCTGCATCCGACCGATGCGGTGTTCGGTGAGGAATTGGAGGGTTATGGCGGAGCGCTGCAGCTCAGTCTCGGCCGCGTCATCGAAGTCAGCGTGGCGGCCTCGCGGCTGGTCTTTTCCGGCCTCATGGAGCGCCATCCCAATCTAAAGATCGTGATGTCGCATACCGGCGGAGCGCTGCCTTACCAATCCGGCCGCATGGACAAGAACGGCAAGAATGCGAAGCTTCCACGTCCGCCGAGTACCTATATCAAGCGCATGTTTACCGACACAGTCTCCCCTCACAGCATGGGGATGAAGTTCGCCATCGAATATTACGGCATCGATCACGTGATGTATGGCTCCGACTATCCCTGCTGGGATCCGGCAACGGCGCTCGCGCTGATCCAGGAGATCGGTCTGTCGGACGCCGATCAAGAGAAGCTCTTCTACAGCAACGCCCGCCGCATCTTGGGTCTCGGCGATGCCACAAAGCGCATCGCGGAATCCGCCGCCGCCGAATGAGAACCTCGCCCCCGTTCCGGGCCGATCACGTCGGCAGCCTGTTGCGCAGCGCACCGATCAAGGAGGCGCGGCTCAAACGTGAGAAAGGCGAGATCGGCGCGGCGGAGTTCAAGGAGATCGA
Organism: Micropepsaceae bacterium; assembly: GCA_035318785.1. GTDB lineage: Bacteria > Pseudomonadota > Alphaproteobacteria > Micropepsales > Micropepsaceae > CAIYRG01. The sequence continues at coordinate 22,355 of DATHDZ010000246.1, read as the reverse complement.
GGACCGCGAGATCGAGAACATCATCCGCCGCCAGAAATCGATTGGCCTCCAAGTCGCCACCGACGGCGAGTTTCGCCGCGCCTGGTGGCACTTCGATTTCTACGGACTGCTCGATGGCGTCGAATTGCGCGACGTTGATTCAGGCATCCAATTCCAGGGCGTGCAGACCAAGGCCCAGGCGCCGCATATTGTCGGACCGCTGCGGTTTCCTTCCACTCATCCGATGCTTGAGCATTTTCGGTTCTTGAATGCGCACAGCCAAGCGACTCCAAAGATGACCATCCCGAGTCCGAACGTGCTGCATTTTCGCGCAGCTTCCGTGAACGCCAAACTCTACCCGGATCGGGAAGCCCTATTCGCGTCTCTTGCAGATGTCTACAGCCAGGCGGTGAGGGCGTTCTACGAGGCAGGTTGCCGATATTTGCAATTCGACGACACCGCCTGGGCCTATCTCTGCTCCAAGGACGAGGTGCAAAAGGCGAAGCAGCGCGGCACGGAGGTGGAAAATCTCCCGGAGGCCTATGGGCGCATGATCAACCGCGTGCTGGAGGCAAAGCCCGACGACATGGTGATCACCACCCATATCTGCCGCGGCAATTTCCGCTCGACCTGGATAACGTCCGGCGGTTACGAGCCGGTGGCCGAAGTGCTCTTCGGAGCCTGCAATTATGACGGCTATTTCCTGGAATATGACAGCGACCGCGCCGGGGGCTTCGAGCCGCTTCGTTTCGTGCCGAAAGGTAAGAAGCAGATTGTGCTCGGACTGATCACGACCAAGACCGGAACGCTCGAGAAGAAGGACGACATCAAACGCCGCATCGGCGAGGCGGAGAAATATGTCGCCCTCGATCAGCTCTGCCTGAGTCCGCAATGCGGCTTCGCCAGCACTGAGGAAGGCAACATCCTTGCCGAAGACGAGCAATGGATGAAACTGAGGCTGGCGGTGGAAACCGCCAACGAGGTGTGGGGCTGACCCCTTCGATTTTCGCGTTTAGCCCGTAGACTTCCGAACGCGCGGTGCTCTCCTGTTCGGCGGAACATTTTATCGCACTGCACAATAATGCGCCATATTGCTGCTCCGAGTGGCAGGCGGGAACTCGCTAGGGCATTTAAACGCCCAGGATTTTTCCGGATATTGGCAAATAGCCTGCATTGAAAGCAGTGCAGCAATTGGCCCAGATTTTGCGATGACACCTCTGCCCAGCACTGGCATTGGGGAGAATTTTGCCCGCAAAACAGCGGCCATTGCGCCGCACGACAGAGGACGACGCTTGGTACCGTAGGTGTTCTGCCCGGGTCTTGCCGGCCAGCGAAGCGTTTCCCGCCTCGCCGCCTGGCCTCGTCTGCCACGGAACGTCGCCGCAGCGACATCGGACGGGGGATTTGCGATGCGCGCCCTCTATGTGACGTCCGAGATATTTCCTCTGACCAAAACGGGTGGGCTGGCGGATGTTTCAGCCGCTCTGCCTAGCGCGTTGCGGCAGCTGGGCGTCGATGCCCGTGTCCTCATGCCGGGGTACAAGCAGGCGCTGGAGCGAGCACCGAATGTGACGGAGGTCGCGTATTTCGGGGATTTCTTAGGGTACGGCGCAACGAGGCTTCTCGAAACGCGGCTACCGAAGACCCAGGTGCCGGTTTGGCTGATCGATTGCCCCGTTCTTTTCGATAGGCCCGGCGGTCCCTATCAGGATGAGCATGGTGAGGAATGGCCGGACAACGCCATTCGATTTTCCCTCCTCAGTCACGTCGCGGCGGCAATCGCGAACGGAGCCAGCGGTGAATGGCGGCCCGACATTGTTCACGCCAATGATTGGCATGCCGGCTTGATACCGCTCCTTCTATCCGAACGGACGAAGGTTGCGACGGTTTTCACGATCCATAATCTCGCATATCAGGGCCTGTTCGATTTATCCCAATGCGAGTCGTTGGGCTTGTCGCCGACCGCTTTCAACCATTTGGAATTTTATGGCCGTATGTCTTTTCTCAAGGCGGGGATCAGCGCCGCGGACGCGATCACAACCGTCAGCCCGACCTATGCCAGCGAAATCCTGAACGCGGAGCAGGGCTGCGGATTGGATGGGTTGCTGCGCGAACGCGCCGCTTGTCTCTCTGGAATTCTGAATGGTGCCGATTATGGCCTGTGGGATCCCGGTATCGACCCACATCTTCCGCGCAATTACACGCTCCGTTCACTCGGCTCGAAGAAAGCCTGCAAGCGCGCGATCCAAACCGAACTTGGCCTTGAAGGCGAACCCGATGCCCCGCTTTTCGCCTATATGAGTCGCCTTGCTCATCAAAAGATGCCGGACGTCGTGCTCGAATCGCTTCCGCATCTGCTGGATGAGGGAGCGCAATTTGCCCTGGTGGCCGAAGGCGACGAGGATTATCAGGACGCCTTTTGCGAATTGGCGGAGCGTTATCCCGGGCGGGCGGCCGTGCATATCGGCTATGACGAGGGAAAAGCGCATCGGCTGCTTGCCGGGTCTGACATGCTTATCCATCCCTCGCGGTTCGAGCCGTGCGGTTTGGTTCCCATGTATGCGATGCGCTATGGCACTCTTCCGATCGTGCGCAAAAGCGGGGGGTTGGCCGACTCTGTTGTTGACGTTTCGCCCGAGAATGGAACGCGTGGGTCTGGAACCGGATTCGTTTTCGAAAATTCCAACAGTGCCGACCTGCTGGCATGTGTTAGGCGGGCGCTTGATTGTTATCGCCAGCCGATTTCGTGGCATCGACTGCAAGTCAACGCGATGAAGCAAGATTTCAGTTGGGATTGCGCGGCAAGAAGCTATTTGGATTTGTATCACTCGCTCGTGGAAAGCCGGTTGCTGATGCAACCGGTTGCTCCACCCAAGAAAACTAAAAAGGCGCGCACCGAGGTAGGCGGGGGAAAGAGATTGCAAATCGCGGCCTGTGCCAAATCGATGTAAATAGCGAGACGACATTTTGCGTGGCGCTGGGGGGCCGGCAAGTTCGCACGCCTCGACGGGTCCTAGCCGCACGCATGGGGCCTAATGAGACAAGACATGGATGAGTCTGGATCATCTCCGGAGCGGTCGGGAAACACCCGAAATCCGCGCGAGCAACCGTTTTCCCTTTCCCGTACGCCGAACGACGACGACATTGACGAAGTGAAGAGCGCGGTGCTCGCCAAATTGGCGCTCGCCGTAGGGAAGGATCCAACGACCGCCGTCGACCGCGACTGGTTCGTCGCGACGGCGCTCGTCATTCGCGATCGCGTCATGCACCGCTGGCTCGCCAGCGACCGCGAAAGCCAGGCCAAAGGGCGCAAGCGCGTTTATTATCTCTCTCTGGAATTCCTGATCGGCCGGCTACTTGGCGACGTCCTGGGCAATCTCGGTTTGACGGACTTGTTCGGCACCGCGCTCGGGGATTTGGGTGTCGACCTCAACGTCCTCAGGACAGCCGAGCCTGACGCGGCTTTGGGCAATGGCGGTCTTGGCCGGCTTGCCGCCTGTTTCATGGAAAGCATGGCGACACTGGGAATCCCCGCTTGTGGTTATGGCATCCGTTATCAGCATGGGCTGTTCCGACAAGTCATTCGGGATGGAGTCCAACAAGAATATCCCGAAGAGTGGCTGTCCTTCGGAAACCCATGGGAATTCGCACGGCCCGACATCACCTATGACATCGGTTTCGGCGGCCGAATCGAAGCGACAAAATGGCCGCTCGGCGCGCCGCGCTCCATCTGGCATCCCGCCGAGACGGTCGAAGCGGTTGCCTACGATGTTCCCATCGTTGGATGGCGCGGCGGGCACGTCAATCCTTTGCGCCTTTGGTCGGCGCTCGCCGTGGATCCTCTTCGGCTCGATGCGTTCAACAGCGGAGACCACCTCGGAGCGTTTTCCGAGCAGGCGCGCGCCGAGGCCATATCCAAATTCCTCTATCCCAGCGACGCGTCTCCCGCCGGCCGCGAACTCCGGCTGCGCCAGGAATATTTCTTCGTGTCCGCTTCATTGCAGGATTTGGTGCACCGGCATCTGAAGATCTACGGCGACCTGCACCTTTTGCCGCAACGCGCGGCGATCCAGATCAACGACACGCATCCGAGTCTGGCAATCGCCGAACTCATGCGCATTCTGCTTGACGTCCACGGTCTACCGTGGAGCGAGGCGTGGCGCATCACCGGGAGCACGTTTTCCTACACCAATCACACACTGCTGCCCGAAGCGCTTGAAAGCTGGCCGGTTCCCTTGTTCGAAAGCATGTTGCCCCGGCACATGCAGATCATCTATCGCATCAATGCCGAGCATCTCGAGCAGGCAAGGCGAAACAAGTGCGTTTCCCATGAGTTCCTCTCCTCGGTTTCCATCATCGATGAGCAGTATGGAAGGAAGGTGCGCATGGGGCATCTTGCATTCATCGGCTCCCATCGCGTGAATGGCGTATCGGCGCTTCATACCGATCTCATGCGCAAGACCGTGTTTCACGATCTGCACGCGCTCTATCCTGAGCGGATCGTCAACAAAACCAACGGCATCACGTTTCGCCGCTGGCTGCTGCAAGCCAATCCGGAACTGGTCAAGGTTCTGCAAAAAGTCTGCGGCGACGGTCTTCCGGAAAATCCCGCGCTTCTCGCCCGTTTTGCCGATTTCGCCGACGACCGCGCTCTGCATAAAGCGGTTGACAGCGCGAAGCTTGTCAACAAGCGGGCACTTGCGCGCCTCATCGCCAGCCGTTTAGGCCTGCGCGTGAACCCGCACGCGATGTTCGACGTGCAGATCAAGCGCGTGCATGAATATAAGCGCCAATTGCTGAATCTTCTGGAAACAGTGGCGATGTACGATGCCATCCGCGCCAATCCGGCCCATGAGTGGGTTCCGCGCGTGAAAATCTTTGCCGGGAAAGCGGCCGCGAGTTACTCGCAGGCAAAGCTGATCATCAAGCTCATCAACGACGTGGCGAAGATCATCAATAATGATCCGGTCATTGGAGACATGCTGCGCGTCGTGTTCTTGCCCGATTATAATACGAGCTTGGCCGAAGCGATCATTCCCGCCGCCGACCTCTCGGAACAGATATCAACCGCAGGCATGGAGGCATCGGGCACCGGCAACATGAAGCTCGCTCTGAACGGCGCCCTGACGATCGGTACGCTTGACGGCGCCAATATCGAAATTCGCGAGCATGTCGGCGAGGAAAACATCTTCATCTTCGGCTTGAAAACGGATGAAGTCGCTGAGCATCGCCGCCGGGGCTTGGATGCGAGCGCCGCCATCGCGGCGTCTCCCAAGCTTTCGGACGTGCTTGCCGCGATAGAGTCCGGCTTCTATTCGCCCGACGAGCCCCATCGCTTCGCGCCGCTTACGCAAGCCCTCCGGCACTCGGACTACTACATGGTCACGGCGGATTTCGAGGCCTATTTCCAAACGCAGAGACAGCTCGAAAAACTCTGGTTGGCAAAGCACGCCTGGACCAGGGCAAGCATCTTCAACACCGCGCGCATGGCGTGGTTTTCCTCGGATCGGGCTATCGGCGAATACGCCCGGGAAATTTGGAAAGTGCCGTGCGAAGCGCCCGAGGCGTGACTTTCCGTCACGCGTCGGATGTGGCCAAATGATCTGCCCGAATCGAAGGACCTGTTAGTTAACACAGCATGGATATTCTGACCGTCCGCCATCTGACCCGCTATCGCTACACCAAGCCTGTGGCGTTCGGGGAACATCGTATGATGTTCCGCCCGCGAGAGAGTTTCGATCAGCACGTTCTGGATTCTTCACTCACCATTACGCCCAAGCCCATCGATGTTCGCTACATCCACGATGTGTTTGGCAACTGCATCGGCATCGCACGTTTTGCTTCGATGGCGAAAGAGCTGACTTTCGAAAGCAACATTCGGCTTGAACATAGGCCGGAAGATTCGTTGGATGATCCGAACTCGGCGGATCGGGCGCTAAACGCCTATCCGTTCGCGTATGATGCGTCCGACCTTCCCGACATTCACAGTTCGATGCTGCGCGGCTACCGTGATGCCGACCGGACGCTGGACAAATGGGGCCGGCGGTTTCTGCAAGATCTCTCGAAAGTCGCCGCCCCCCAAGTGCTGGCGGCCATGACGCTTGCGATCCACGATGAGCTTGAATATGTCGGCCGGTCGGCCGGCCCTCCGCAAACGCCGCTCGAGACGCTTCGTTTGGGTCGGGGAACCTGTCGCGATTTCGCAGTGCTCATGATGGAGGCGGTGCGCACCCTCGGCCTCGCGGCGCGGTTCGTGTCCGGCTATCTCTATATTCCCGCCCGCGAAAATGTTGCCTCGATGCGGCGGGGCGGCGGGAACACGCATGCCTGGGTTCGCGTTTTCTTGCCGAATGGCGGCTGGGCGGAATTCGATCCAACGAACGGCCTTGTCGGAAATCGCGATCTTATCCGGGTCGCGGTCGTTCGCGATCCCGCCCAGGCCTCGCCGCTTTCGGGGACGTGGACGGGCGCGCCGAGCGATTATTTGGGAATGGACGTAGAAGTTGAGGTCACCGCGGAGAAACCGGGAGACTTCACGCGCAGGCGGGTCGGAGGCCTTCGCTCCTAACAAGCCAGAGAGATTGGAATTTTGCTTATTCAGGCTGGCTACAGTATCGCGTTTGAATGTACGTCGGAAACGCCGCTGCTGTTGATGGTCCATATCCGCACCGAGCGGCATGCCGATTTGACCGCGCCGGAGAAATTCACGCTGTGGCCCAACATTCCATATCGGACATACACCGATTATTTTGGCAATATCTGCACGCGCCTGACCGCTCCCGCCGGCACGCTTTCGCTGTGGAGCAGGTTTGTCATTGCCGACAGCGGCTTGCCGGAAATCATGCCCGAGGGCGCAAATCAGCACAGGATCGACGAATTGCCCGACGATGTCCTGACGTTTTTGCTCGGCAGCCGATATTGCGATACGCAGAAATTGTTGACCATTGCATGGTCGCTATTCGGCGCTATCGACCCCGGTTGGCCACGCGTCAAAGCCATTCTGGACTATACACACGATCGAATCCGGTTTGGCTATGAGCATGCGCGATCGGACCGCACGGCCTGGGAGGCGCATGAAGAAGGCGTTGGCGTATGCCGCGACTTTGCTCATCTGGCGATCGCGCTGTGCCGTTGCATGAACATTCCGGCGCGCTACTGCACGGGATATCTTGGCGACATCGGCGTTCCGCCCGATCCCAGTCCGATGGATTTCAGCGCGTGGTTCGAAGTCTATCTGGAAGGCGCGTGGTACACGATGGACGCACGGCACAAGCATCCGCGGATTGGACGAATCCTGATGGCCAGGGGAAGGGACGCGACGGATACCGCAATCAGCGTGGCCTTCGGGGTCGCCAATCTTGTCGAATTCAGGGTGATCACCGATGAAATGACGACGTGATTGCAGCGTCGCGCGGGCCCGCTCGCGCGCTCAGTCCGCGGGCAGGGTGTTCACGTAATGCACCTGATGGGTTTCGTGCGGGACGGCAAGCGACACCGGAACAAGCCCGACCATCAGAATCACACCGGGCACGGCAAGCATATAGTGGCGGTGATTGAAGAGCGTGACGACTGCCCCAAAGATGATGAACCCCGTGAGACCAATACCCCAGCTGCGCAATTCGGGCATCGCGAGAAGGGCCGCGGCTGTCAGCTCGAGGGCGCCCACCACGAGGTAGAACCGTGTCGGAAATTCCCAGCGTGCATATGCCTCGCGCAGTCTGCGAGGGCCGGCGATGTTGACAAAGCCGGTGACGCTGAGGATCGCCCCGATAACCCAGGCGATAAGGTACGGATAGGAGATCGCATTGATCATCGAATAGCCCCGTTCAGCGCGCTCGCAAACGAGTCGAAACGATAGGGTGCCGCGAGCGACTGAAAGTAACGCGGCGTCGCCGATCTAGAGAGTGGAGCTTTCCCAGGCAGTTAATATTGCAAGCTAATTTACGATGAAATCTCACTTTGGCGTATACAGATCATTTAGGAAAACTCCCATTAAGAGAGAATCCTTACCCGCTGTTGCGCAAGCCGGCAGAAATGCCATTGATCGACATATGGATGCCTTGCAGCGTGTCGTCATCGTCTTTTCCGGCCCTACGGCGACGCAGCAAATCCAACTGCAGCAGGTTGAGTGCATCGATATAAGGAAGGCGGAGCTGAATGGATTCGCCAAGAGCAGGATTGCGCTCGAGCAGCTTCGTTTGGCCCGTCAACGCAAGCACAGTGTCGCGGGTGATATTCCATTCTGCGGCAATGCGATTGAAAATGCCGTTCGCCAGTTCCTGGTTTTCGACCAAATCGGCGTAACAGCGCGCAATCTCCAGGTTCGATTTGGCCAAGACCATCTCGAGATTGGACACGATGGTCCGGAAAAACTGTGAATTGCTGTAAAGCGTTTCCAGTTGTTCCTGGTTGCCTGCCTCTCGCATTTTGACCGCCGCTGAGCCGAAGCCAAACCATCCCGGCAGCATCGCACGCGCCTGCGACCAACTGAAAACCCAGGGGATGGCTCGCAAATCTTCGATCCGCGTGGAATTGCTACGCGAGGGTGGACGGCTACCGATCTTCAAGTCCGATATTTCCGGCAAGGGCGTAGATTGCCGGAAGTAGGATTCGAAGCCGGGCGTTTCATAGACGAGTGCGCGATAGGCCTGGTAAGCGTGTGTGCTAAAAACCGAAAATGTTCCGGCAAGTTCGCCATCCGCTGCGTCCCCCTCGGGGTCGAGATCGGTCAGCAGGGTGGCGGCCACGATCATTTCCAGCGTCCGCCGGCCAACATCGGGGTGGCCATATTTGCTCGCCACCACTTCGCCTTGCTCGGTGACTCGCATACCGCCGCCGACGGCGCTGGCCGGAAGCGCACGAGTGGCCTCAAAACTTGGTCCGCCGCCACGTCCAACCGTTCCTCCGCGCCCATGAAAAAAACGCAGCCGGATGCCTCGCGATTTCGCCAACGCGATGAGGTGCACGATGGCGGAGCGGATTTCCCAGTTCGAGGTCACGTAGCCGCCGTCCTTGTTGCTGTCGGAATAGCCGATCATCACCTCTTGCAAATCGTCCTGGGCGGATAGGACGGCGCGTCCGAGCGCGGAATCGAAAAGTTCCTCCATGATCTGCGGACTTGCCCGCAAATCTTCGATGGTCTCGAACAGCGGAATGATGCGCAGCGCGCAGCGAGGTTGGCTGCCCGGCGCAAAAAGGCCGGCCTCCTTCAACAGCATCGCGACCTCCAATATGTCGGAGACGCTCGCCGCTTTGGAGATCACGTAGTTTGCGACCGCGCCTTCACCGAACTGACTGCGCAGGTGCGCGGCCTTGTCGATGATCTCCAACTCCTTTGTGGTTTCGTTCGAATAGGTACGGTAAGGCGTGCGCAACAGACGCGGGCTGCCGAGCTCGCGCACCAACAAGGCCATCCGTTCAACCTCCGGCAAGGCCGTATATCGCTCGCAGACCGCCGCTTCGCGCAGCAATTCGGCAACCACGCGTTCGTGCACGTCGGAGTTCTGCCGAATGTCCATGACGGCGAGATGGAAGCCGAAACTTTGTACCGCTTCGCGCAAATTGGCGAGCCGTCCTTCCGCCAAATCGGTGCTGCCGTTGCGAACCAATGAGTTCCCAATGACGGCAAGATCATCCGCCAACTCGCGCGCCGTCTCATACGGGGTTTCGTCGCCGCGCGGGGGACGCGCCGGCAGCCTTCCAAGAAGCGCCTTTCGTGTCGCGGCGAGGCGCGCGTAACTTCGCGTCAGCGCACGCCGATATGGCTCGTCGGCTTTGTGTTCCGAGCCGTGGGAACTCTTGGTTGCCAACGCTGCCAACTCCTTGCTCACCGGCACGAGTTCATCGGAAAGCGACAATTCCCCGCCGAGCGCCTGAATCTCGTCCAGGTAATGATCCAATGCGATCTCGGAGAGACTTCGCACCGAGTAGTCGAGCGTGGCTGCGGTCACGAAGGGATTGCCGTCACGGTCGCCGCCGACCCAGGAGCCGACCCTGATAAAGGGCGGCAGCGGCCCTTCCAGTCCGAAAGTTGACGCAAGGCGGCGTTTGACAATCGGCAATTGCGACATGAACGTACGTGCAAAGATCGCGGCGGCGTTGTCGATCTCGTCCGTCACGTGAATGCGCATCGGACGCAGCATCCGGGTCTGCCACAGCGTACGGATTTCACGCTTCAATTGCGTTTCGATGTCGTGCCGCCGCCGCTCGCTGGAGGCGTGATGATTATAGGCCGGCAGAAGATCGGCAATCGCCGATTCGCGATCAAGGACGCTCGTGCGCCGCACTTCGGTGGGATGCGCTGTGATGACCGGCGATATCAGGGCACTTGCAAGGAATCCGTAGACGCGCTCCGGTGTCATGTCCGGACGAGCCTTCAACTGTTGCAACGGATCCTCATCCTCGAGTTCGGCTTCGCAGCGCGCCAAATAATCATCGGCAATATTTGCGAGCTGAGAGAAAATGGAAAAGGCGCGGATGAGGAGCACCAGATCCCGATTGGGAAGATGGCTGAGCTGCTTGACCAGCGCGACAACCGAGCGGCCCTCGCGATGTTCGGCGACGACATGGCGCCTCAAGCCTTCCACGCGGTCGAGGGCGGCTTGCCCGTGCTGGTCACGAATGACTTCGCCAAGGTGGCGTCCCAGCAACCGGACCATCTTGCGGCTCGCCGTGCCCGAGGATGGCTTGGCTACAAGCCAAAGATTTCGTTCAACCATGGCGCTGGCCGAATTTGACTTTGCCTCCTATGTTGCACCGCAGCATATTATTCTGCAATGCAAAAAAGTCGTTTGCCGCGTAATCCCCCGGTCGCCTCGTCCCGTCAGATCGGGCTATCAAAACGTTCTTTGAATCGCGAACCGGATAAAATCGCGGTCGGCCAGGACTTGCCGGTCGGCATTGCCCAGGAAGTGGGTGAACGTGATGCTTCCAACCCACACCACTCGGTAGGTCGCCGTCACGCCGAAATCGAGATCGCCCGCACCCTGTTTTTGATAGGAGTCGGTGATCGAATTGCCCGCAAGATTATAACCCAGGCCCAAACTCAGGGTGACATCGAGATTGGGCAGGACTTCGAAATAGGTCGGTTCGAACGTGCCGCGAAAAGCGACCGCCAATTTGCTGTCCGACGGGTCGAGATCTGCGGCATTCTTCGTCACCTTCAGTCGCTGGGTTGCGGCGAATTCGGCATTCAAATTCGCGCTGTCCCAAACGGGGGTGCGAGCGAATGTCGTGATCGTCGACAGTTGGGCATGAAGCGTGTCGCCGACCGGATAGCGCGGGTTGTTGTAGGCGTCCGCGGTTTGGCCGGAGGGAAGGAAGAGCAGCGAGTTCACCAGCGGCATATTGCGCCGGCCGGACAACTCCGCTGCAATATTGCTGTTGCCTATGTAGCCGCTTGCACTCGCACCATATATTTCGATGCCGCGCGGGTAGACCAGATTGAAGGTCCCCAAATCGGACCGGTAATAAATTTTTGGATCCTTCGCATTGAAGCGCAGCGCATAGAGGCCGTAATCGACCTCATCGGTGCTCCAGCGAAGGGCGGCTCCAAATTGACCGGAATCCGGCGGGGTCTGGTCGGGACCGCGAAGCAAGGTGTTTCCCGAACGCAGGAGGTACCTTTCCCCTCCTACGTCATAATAGTCCGAGCTGCTGAGATAACTGCCCGAGCCCGGCAGTCGCGTCTTGCGCCATTCGAACTGATAGTAACCTTCAACCGCAAAGCCTGCCGGAAGTTGAAGGCTGGCCGAGACCTGGGCCACCGGCATGAAGACGTCTTTCGCATAGGTGGTCGGACGACCCAACACCTTGATGTCATCGACCGGGGCTTGTCCGGCCGCGATGCCATTTTCCGTAAAGAAAACGGTTTCGCCCCAGAGCAGCGTGTGACGCCCGATACGGAATGAAAATGGCAGGCCGCCCAGTTCGGTATTGCCGTACAAGAAAGCATCGACGAGCTCGGCCTTTGCCCCGTGCAGTGTTTGAACGGCGTGCGTGAATTCGTTGTGCGGGACGGAAACGGGATTGAATGTGGCCGGCGAATTGTTGTCATTTTTCTGGTGGTAGACCGTATCGTACCAAGCCGCACCGCTGGCATGGATGCCGAACCAGGCTTTGGAAAGATCGAACTGCGAAAAGAGATCGAATCTGTTCGAGACGACGCCCGGGGCGAAGTTGCGGTCGCCATCATCGGCATTGCGATTGCCCAGCAGCGCCGGGTCGGGATCGCGGAGTCGAAACGCGGTGCTGTAGCTGATCGTATTGTCCCAGCGCAGCTCGGTATCGCCATTGCTGTAAAGTTCCGCCGCCGAAAGGGCCGACGCATCACGAAGCGTGAGTGCCAGGCACAGGCATAGCTCTACGACAATCCGCAGCGCCGGCCGACGGCAGACCCAGCCAGATATCGTCATAGGAGGATCGAATAAGGAACCAAACATGGGTGAGTTGCGAATGCCGCCACCCTATCATGCCCGGCTTTTCACGCATCGTCTGGCCGTTAATCATAATGGCGTGTTATCACTCCCCTTTCTGGGGATTTAAGGCGAGGGACCGGTGCGGTTTTGCGCAGCCATAGGAGCGGCGACACTGGGGGCCGCGTTGGGTCTGTCTCCTTGTGTGTGGGCAGGCGTCTCGATCGAGGAAGCCCAGCAGCTCACTAGCAATTTGACGCCCATGGGCGCCGAGCGCGCCGGCAATGCCCAGGGATCCATTCCCGCTTGGACGGGCGGCTACACGACACCCGTGCAAGGCTATCAGCAAGGTAGGCCGCGTCCTGATCCGTTTTCTGGGGAAACGCCGCTTTTCTCCATCACAGCAGCCAATTTGAGCACCTATGCGCCAAAGCTGCCCGAGGGCGCGAAGGCTTTGTTCGCCAAATTTCCCGATTACCGCATGGACGTCTATCCCACGCACCGGACGGCCGCTGCTCCCCAGGGGGTTTACGACAATATTTTTCGCAATGCGACGCGAGCGCGAGCCGCTTCAGCAGGCATCGCCTATGGTGTTGAAGGCGCGGTCGGCGGGATACCCTTTCCGATTCCGAAGAGCGGCTTCGAGGTGGTTTGGAATCATCTTCTGGCGTATTGGGGGCCGGCCCGCGAAGCGCATCTCAGCACCTACGTCATATCCTCCGACGGCCATTTGGAACTCACCTCGGCGTACCGGGAAATCGCCGATTTTCCATATTATTACCCGAATGCGACACCGACATCGTTCGGCGGCTATTATTTCAAGACGCGTCATTTGCAAGACGGCCCGCCGACCAAGGTTGGCCAGGGTTATCTCACCTGGCAGCCAATGGATACCAAGCGCTACAAATTCGCGGCTTGGCGTGTCCTGCCGGGTGAACACCGGGTCCGCAAAGGCCCGTCGCTGTCCTATGACACGCCAGATCCGGATGCATCGGGCTATCAAAACCTGGACGAGTATTACGTCTTCTTCGGAGGACCGGATCGCTACGATTTCAAGATCCTGGGCAAGCAGGAGATGTACATTCCGTATAACAACAATCGGTTCTATACGATGCCGGTGAAGGAGGTCGCGGGCCCCACTCACGCCAACCCCGGCGCACTGCGCTATGAGCTTCACCGCGTCTGGGTCGTTGAAGGGAAGCTAGCCGATGGACAGCATCACGTAGCGCCTCGGCGGCGGCTTTATTTCGACGAAGACACGTGGTTGGCGGTTTACAGCGACAGTTGGGATCAAGAGGGGCAGCTGTGGAAGTTCGGACATGGCACCATGTATCTTGTCCCCGACTTGCCGGCCGCGGTGTTGGGCAGCCAATTTGTCTATGATCTGGTCCTCGGCGGCTATGTTTATGGCTTTGCCTTTAACGGCGAAGCCGTCCAATACAAGATCACTCCGCCCCATTCTGACGCCAGCTTTACGCCCACGGCTTTTGCGGCGCAGGCCGTGCGCTGAAAACGCGACGCCGCCAAGCGGGTTAAAGTGTAAGTTCGGAATAAGCGAGACTCGCAATCCTGGCCATTTCGCCCGCCGACATTTCGCCCAGCATGACCGTGCCCAGAACGTCATCCTGCCAGATGCAGATCCGAATGCCGTCGCGCTCGACCAGGTCGACGCGCGGCGAACCCGATGGATGGCGAAGATACAGCGTGAAAAGGCGATTCTGTGCGTCGCGGTACCCGAGCTCGGCCGCTTTTCCCCCGGGCACACCCGAATAGACGCGAATGTTCGCCAGCCGATACCCCAATTTCGTCAAGTCCGGCGCCTTCAGCGGCATAGAAAGTGCCGTCGTAAGGACTTTGCTGCGCTCCTCGGGCGCGACAGATGTCGCGGCAAAGGATTGTTCGGGGTGTAGTGAATCCTGCCGCGCGGCGACCGCCTCGGCGATAATGGCGTCTTCATTTGTGGCGATAAAACGCTCGTAAACAAGCCAGAGGTTGGCCGTCAATACCAAGAGAAGACCCGCCGCAATGGCGGTGACGCCCCGCCTTGAAAACAGGACTCTTGAAACGGATGGCCGACGCAGCACTGGAACATCCTTGATCCGCTGCAGCCATTCCGGTGGCACGGGGAGGTCACGCAACGTTCCATAGATCTGATCCAGCCGCGTCATGTCGGAGCGAAACGCCGCGACCCGTGCGGCAAGAGCCGGATCGGCTTCGACCAATTTGGCGAACTCTGCAGCGCGGCGTGCATCGAGCTCTCCGTCGACGAACGCGTGCAATTCCTCCTTGTTGATCCCGATCTCGTTGTTCATCGTTCGACACTCCGTCCCGACGGCCGCTGCTCAGCGGGAGCCAGGTTCTCTTCTTTTTCCAGGGCATTGCGGAGCCGTTCGCGGGCCCGCGCCAGGCGAGACATGACGGTGCCCATCGGTATCCCGAGTTCGCCGGCAATCTCCCGATAATTCAGACCCTCTAGACCCACGAGCAAAAGAATCTGCCGGTGTTCGACGCTTAACCCGTTGAGAGCCCGGATGAAGTCAATCGTCGCACCGCGATCAGCAGGCGGCACACTGAGCGCAAGATCGTTGTCGACCAGCGAGAGATCGACTCCCGTACCCCGGCCACGCTGGAGGCGCACCATATCCATGTAAAGGTGGAGCAGGATCGATCGAAGCCAGCTCGCCATACGTTGTGTGTCGCGCAAGGTGTCGGCGCGCCTAAGTGCACGTTCCATGCAATCTTGAACGAGATCGTCGGCGAGGCTGACGCTGCCCACCAACGCGGTCGCATAACGCCGCAGTCGGGGAAGATAAGCGATGAGAGCCGTCGCGAATGGGTCCTGATGGCTACCGGTCACCGTCGCACCGCTTGTCGCAGATCCCCTTTCCCCTATGCGGTCTTACCGATCGCTGCCCGCCCATAGGTCTCATTCAATCTGTCCAATGTTCCCAGCAAACATGTCATTCAGACGGCCCGTATTTTGTGGT
This sequence comes from Micropepsaceae bacterium, assembly GCA_035318785.1. GTDB lineage: Bacteria > Pseudomonadota > Alphaproteobacteria > Micropepsales > Micropepsaceae > CAIYRG01. The sequence continues at coordinate 6,976 of DATHDZ010000246.1, read as the reverse complement.
GCGCATCCGGCTTGCATACAAGGATAAGACGAGAGCCTAGATCAGTTTATTCCGGGATGACGAAAATGATCGAGGTTAGCGGTGTGTTCAGCATAGCACCGGGCTTCGAAACCACCCGATTTACCGGCCAAAACGTCGCCGCGATACGATTCTTCGTCTGGGAGGGAATAGAGGCGACCGCTGCATCGTCATTTACACGATGTCTCGAGGAGGAAGGATTTTTCAGCTCCTCACCTGCCGGCGATAACACGTCCGGCGGCCATAGAGTTTTAGGCATGTAGTCTGTCGGGGTGGGCACAACCCGGTGAAACAGATGAAGCGCAGAGGTATCGACGACAAAGAGACATGGCCAAGGTTCCACCAGGGAACGCATCGTAGGGAGAAAGTGCTCAAAGCCTGCGCCTTTGCAGGCGGTTTAGCGCTCGTGCCCCTTCCGGCGCATGCGGTTCCCTCCTTCTTTCTGCAGTCGAACCTCGTCACCAGCAATCAGGCGGTTCTCACGAGCCTCGGTTATCGGTCGGCGGCGAACGTTGATACCAGTCTCATCAATCCGTGGGGAATCTCGCATAGTGCCACCAGCCCGTTCTGGGTTTCGGACAATGGCGCCGGGGTGTCGACGCTCTACAACACCGCCGGGGTAAAGCAGGGCTTGGTGGTGTCGATTCCACCCCCCGGCACGGTTACCGGCCAAGTGAACAATATCGGCGGTGCGAACGACTTCCAGGTCGCTGGCGCAAAGTCCAATTTCATTTTCGCCACCGAAGCTGGGACCATCGCGGCGCGCGCTGCCGGTACGGCTGCGACAACGATGCACACGACCGCAGGGGCGGTCTACAAGGGTCTGGCCATCGGGAATAATGGCTCGGGCTTCTTCCTCTATGCGGCCAATTTCAACAGTGGAAAGATCGACGTATTCGACCACAATTTTAACCCCGTTTCGCTGTCGGGCTCCTTTACCGATGCCGGCCTGCCAGCTGGCTATGCGCCCTTCAACGTTCAGACTCTCAATGGCCAACTCTACGTGACTTACGCCTTGCAGGACGCGTCAAAGAAAGACGATGTCGCCGGCCCAGGCAACGGCTTTGTCAGCGTCTTCGATCTCAACGGAAATTTCATTGCACGGGTCGCGTCGACCGGTCTCCTCAATTCGCCTTGGGGACTCGATATCGCGCCGGCGGGGTTCGGCAGTTTCGCCGGTGACCTTCTTGTCGGGAATTTCGGCGACGGCACGATCAATGCCTACGACCCTGTGTCCCACCTCTTCCTCGGCCAACTCACCGATGCCGCAGGAAACCCGATCGTACTCGATGGCCTCTGGGCGCTGATCAACGGCAATGGCGGCAATGGCGGCAATCCCAATCGCGTGTATTTCACAGCCGGGATCAACGGCGAGGAGGACGGTCTTTTCGGCAGCCTCCAAGTGCCCGAACCCGGCACGCTTGCGCTGCTCGGCTCCGGCCTTGCTGCCCTCATCGTGCTGCGGCGGAGAAAGAGCACCCCAATAGGCCGGTGATTCCGACAACCGAACGCCGCTAGCCGGCAGGATGCGGTTTTGGCGGGCATCCAATGCCCGCTCCAACGGCCGCATCTTTGTCGGAGTTACCCCCTTCTCAAGCCGTTCTGCAGGCAGCATTCGCCCTATAATAATGCTTGCTGCGACTTGGCGAGAAAAGTCCGCTAGGTTGCAGACAGAGGCAGGCGAGGGGCTAAGGATTGCTGAATTATAATCCCTATTTCTCCATCGGCGATGCCGTTGCGGGCCTCGGCATATTCCTTCTGATCCCGCAATTCCTGAAGCCAATTTACATCTTTCGCCTGAGAGTCATCGGCATTGGGCTTCGCACGCTCTATGCCATGTCGGGATTGGGATTCTTGTGCGTTCTGACGGGCGCACTCTGCGTCCACTACAACGACTCGTTCCCCCCTTTCCTGCGCAATCCTCTCGGATGGGAATTGGCTGGTGGGCTCCTCTATGCGGGTGCCTACAGCGCACTTGGTCTGGTCTACATCTTTCCCGCGCGGGCCAGTCTCGGGTCGATCACCAAATATGTGCGGGCCGGAGCGCGACTGCTGGCGAGTGCGTCGGAGGAGGACCGCGTGGAGTTCGCCGCGGACGTCCTCGCAAACATCAAGAAACTGATCCGGATCGCCGATCTGAAGGGCTCCCGGCCGCGGCGGATGACCTCCTTCATGCTGCATTTTCACCGGCACAGCACGGCGGATATCGCCGCTTACGGCGAGTCCTTCCTCGGATTGCTGGCCGATCCGGTGTTCTGCCGGACGCTGGTGTCGCGCCTTCCTTGGGACGCGGCACGCATCCTGTGCGCGTTCTCGGACGAAAAGCCCGCCGGTCAGGTGGGCCGTAATTTCGTCCATCAGCTGACCCGCTACACTTTGATCGCGGCCGAGACCATGGGCGCCAAGGAAGACGAATGGATGGGGTTCTCGGATGCGCCCGCTTTGTCCCATGCGGCGTTCGGGAACACCTACCTCAACCGTTATTATCTTCCGTGGGACGGCCTGACGGCGGCGGATTTGAACGCCGCCGACGCACCCATGCTGGAAAGGATTGCGCGCGCCGCGCAGCTCACCATCGACGAATATGCAGCGGGTGGATTTTCGTACCAATCGTACAACATCGCGAAAATGCAAGAGAGCTATGAGGCCTTGAGCCGACGCATCTACCAGATGAAGAAGGCCGATGGGGATGTATTGCAATTCTCGAACATTCTCGAACGTTCAGTAAAATATATTGTGGAAACGACACGCAATTATTGCCGCTTGGCGCCGCCAGCGGAACGGCAACGGCTTTACGCGCACGCTGATCGTCCCGGCGATAACAGCGCGCTCGATTCGATCGCCGAAATGGCCATTTCCGTGCTCGAGAACACGTCCTATGAATTCAGCGGATTCGACGACAAATTCTGGAATATGGCGCGCGAGATCTGGGACAGCGTGCTTCCGCGTTTCGGCTCGCAAGCGCCCGGCATGGATCCGCTGCAACAGCGCTTCGTGCTGAAGCTGATCGAGAAAACGCACGAAAACATGGAAGGCTGGTATTCGCCGCTGTCGCGTCAGGCCCTTGCCGTTATCGGACCTTATGCGGCCAAAGTGGAATCCAGCGAACGGACAGCATTCAAGATTTGCCGTGATTTGTTTTACGAGGAATTTCGGGCGTTCCCGGCCTTCTATGAAACGGATATCGCGCGGGCCAAGACCTTCCTTCCCAACAATGTGCGGTACGAGCCCGAAACCCAGACGCTCATTCACCGCTACAGCTTCGGCGGCGAGGACCGGACGGTTTTGCCGCGGCTCGAGATCGTACCTGTCTCGCTGACGGCCGAGACGATCTGACGTTCTTCGCCTTGCGGCAGCGCAGCACCGGCGCTCTAGCCCGCTTCAGCTCACTTCTCAGCTTCTGGCCGCAATGAGGATCAAAGACAAATTATCGGGTGCGCCGCGCTGGAGGCACTGCTCGACGATTCGGTCCGCGGCATCTTCGAGTGTGTATCGCGAAAGAATGTCCGCGATTTCGGCGTCCTTACAGACGCCGCTCACGCCGTCCGTCATGAGCAGAAACACGTCACCCGCCTCGATCAAGCCCTCACAATGATCAAGGTTCAGTTCAGCGTCGACCCCAACCGCCCGCGTGATAACGCTGCGGCGCGGATGGTTTTCCACTTCCGCCTCGTCAAGCAGGCCCGAATCTATCAGCGCCTGAACATAGCGGTGGTCGCGAGTCAGCTGTGTGACCCGGTCCCCACGAAACCGATAGAGCCGAGAATCGCCCGCCCACAGGCAAAAGAAGTTCTTTGCTGCAACTCCGAGCACCGTAACAGTCGCGCCCATCGTTCGATCCGGCGAAAGTAAGGAACCGCGGCGATACAGATCACCGTTTGCCGAACTCAGTGCATCCCGCACGGCATTCATAGATGTGGAAATATCGCCGGTGGGCGGGAGCCCCTTGAGCGATTCGATGACGACAGCGCTCGCCACATCGCCAGCCGCGTGTCCCCCCATTCCATCGGAAACCGCCCAAATGCCGGCCTCGCCGCGTTCCAGCACGGCGTCTTCGTTGTGCGGACGAACGGCGCCGGGATGCGTTCGGGCTACCGACTGAAAGCTCATCTCGGGATGGTGCATGAGAAACGCTGGCGCATAAAGGGGAGCGTTACCGTGGCCGTTCGCCAGAGGCGGCGAAATTCATTTTATTATTGCCGCCTACCATATCCCAAGGTTTTCAACCGCGATACCGGGCCGTGCTTGACGTTTAGGGCAATGCGGCGGAATCATGGGAAATTGGCGGGTTGGTCGCCGGGGGACAGACAAATGCTGCAAGATCAGCCGGGTCGGCTGGGCTCGAACCGGATCGAAAATCTCGGCCGGTTGCCGAAACTGCTCGCGCTGTTGCCGGCGTTGGGATTTCTGGCCGCATGCATGGCGCCAATGCAAATGTCGGCGACGCCGCCCATGATGCTGATGCAGCCGCAAGCAACCGCTCCCGTCGCACCCCCGCCCCTGCAACCGACACCCGGCCTCGCGGCGCGCGAACGTTTCCAACTCGCGATCAACCAATTGCAACAGGGCGACTCGACTCACGCCGCCGTCGAACTAAAAGCCTATCTCGTCGAAGTGCCTAACAGCACGCCCGCCAAGAACTTGCTTGCTCAGATCGAAACGCCCATCGAGACCCTCTATCCCGCAGACAATTTCGCTGTACAGCTTGGGCGCGACGAGACCCTGTCCTCACTCGCGGCAATATACCTCGGTGACGTGCTCGGTTTCTACGGTCTGGCGCGCTACAACAATATCGAGAATCCGTCACGCGTCGCCGTTGGACAAAACATCCGTATTCCGAGGACGCCGCAAACGCTGGCCGCGCAGGCCATGCGAGCTTCCATGCAGCAAGCCAGTATCATGCCGACGCCGCCTTCCGCCCCGTCTGGCGCGCCGCCGGCCGGTACGCCTCCGCGTGCCGCCATACGGCGTGACCCATGGGTCACCATTCGCCAGGCCGTCGGCGCCGGACGTTTCGACGACGCTATCAAGGAAGCGGAAGCCAACCGAGTGAACCCGGATGCGACGCAGGCGGTCGTGCTTGCCGCCGCGTATGCCGGCAATGCAAAAGTCCTGAGAGCGTCCAATGCGGCGCAAGCCGGTACCCAAGCGGTGCGAGCCGGGCAGCTCTATCTCGAGACGGCGAACCGGCCGGAGGATGCACTCGAGCCGCTTCGACTCGCGATCGCGATCAATCCCGGCGATGCGCGTGCCCAGATGCTTTTGACGTCAGCCAAGACCAAGGCGGCCGACATCTATTATCGCATTGGTGTCGCCGCTTTTCAAAAACAGGATCTCGACCGCGCTATCGCGGCATGGGACAAGACGCTGACAATTGATCCTGATCATAAGAATGCTCAGTTGAATCGCTCGCAGGCAACGGAACTGAAGCAGAACCTGCAGAGGTTGCGCTAGTAGCGCTCGTCCTCTGGACTTTCCGACCCGGAGTTGCGCGCAGCTGTGCGAGCGCGTTGATCTTTCCGGTCCTGAGCGAGGAACGCAGCGCGGGTATCGAGTTCACGCAGGCGGGTGCGCGCGCGCTCGTTGTTACCATCGATAGCCAGCGCTTTGAGGAAAGCCAATTGCGCGTCCGGCAAGCGATTGCGCGCGATGGCGGCTGCGCCTTGCGCAATCAACGCATCGACACGCGCACGCAGTGCGGTATCGAGGCGGGCCAGCTCCGATTTTGCCTCCATGTCATTGGGCAGGAGCGCGGCGACATAACGCCAATGCAGGCGGGCTTCCGTCATCATTCCTGAAGCGTCGAGGCGGCGTGCTTCGGCGCGTTGGTCAGCGATGAACTGGGACGTTCCGTCCGGGACGGTGGGCGCCGCCCGCATTTGTGTCATCGGCACGGAAACTTGCTTGGGCATTTCCGCGCAGGCCACAAGCGACGCGAGCGCGATGGCATTTGCGCAGGCTTGAAGCAACCTCGTCATTTGAGGTTCACACGGGAATAGACGCGCAGATATTTCTGGAAATCCTGCATTGTCACGTTGCTGTAGACCATATCGCGCCTCAGCATGAGCGGATCGCCGAATGACGCGTTGCCGCCACGCGTCACCGTGACGGCGAGCTCATACCCGCGGTCCCGCAGCATCTGCGCCGCGAGCCGGCTGCTATCGCCGTATGGATAGGCGAACACGCGCGCGCGTTCGTTGAGCTGACGCTGGAAAAGCACTTGCGGCTGGTCAATCTCGCCAGCTAGCCGTGCTCTATAGGCCGGGCCATCACCAGGGCGCAGCGAGAAACTGGTGTGTGTCTTGGAATGCGACTGAACGTCGACAATCCCGCTCGCGCGAAGCTCCTTGATCTGTGCCCAGGTCAGCGCGCGGCCGGCGCCGACGAAGTCCGTATAGATAAAGAACGTGGCCCGGAAGCCGTAACTCTTCAGAACGGGATAAGCGATGTCATAGGCCGAGCGAAAACCATCATCGATGGTGATGACGACAGAGCGCGGCGGAATGGGTGTCGCTGCAGCAAGGAAGCCCTGTAAATCGGCAAGCGAGATCACATGGTAATTGTTGTTTTTCAGGTAATCCATCTGTTGCGCAAAGGAATCGCGGGACATCACCATGAGATCGGTCGAACGCCCAGCGGCGAATTGATGGTAACAAAGGATCGGCACCGTCTGATACCCGTCGGTAAAAACGCCCGAAGCGTTGCCGGTCTTCAGGGGCACGATCAGCGGGCGCCCGATTTCGACCGCACGCCCTCCATTGGCATCAGCCAATAGATCCGCAAGCGCCGCGTCTCCAAGATAGGTTCGCGCCAGGGAGACATAGGTGTCGCCCGCAGCCACGCGTAGGATGATGAAATCCTGCGTCCGCGCCAAACTCGTCGAGGTGGGTGCCGCAGCGACGACCGTTGCCATCGTGCCGGGCTGCTGGACATACATCGAGGTGCATCCCGCGGCGAG
>DATHDZ010000245.1:0-2027 GCA_035318785.1 Micropepsaceae bacterium | reverse complement strand
GATTTCGGATCGGAAATCTTTCCGACCACCTCGGAGACGCTTTTGAGCATGGTCGGAAGATTGCCGGCGAACTTCACGGCATTTTCGATCTGGAACATGGCGTTGTCGAACAGGATCGAGCCGAGATCGCTCTTTCCGGTGCGCGGCAGCTCGATGCCCTTGGCGGATGTCGAGGCATCGAACGGCTGGCGCCAAAGCTGCTGATAGGAATCAATGAGGTTGGCGGCGATGTCGCGCGGCTCCTGCCCGACCTTCGATTTCGCCGTCGGCGGATCGACTTTCCTTGGAACCGGCGTCACATCGTAGATCATGTTGGTCAGCGCCGCGCCCGCGCCGCCGTCGATGCAGGCGTGATGCATCTTGGAATAGAGCCCGATCTCGTTGTCCTGCATGCCTTCGAAGACATAGAATTCCCAAAGCGGACGGGCACGGTTGAGAAGCTTGGCATGCATCCAGCCGACGATGCGCTCCAGCGTGGCGCGGTCGTGGGGCGCAGGCAGGCTGCCGCGAAAGATATGGCGGTCGATGTCGAACTGGTCGTCCTCGACCCAGGAGGGATGATCGATGTCCAGCGGCGCCTTTTCCAGGCGCGCTTTGAGGATCGGCGCGACGTGCAGCCGCGAGGCGATCATCGCCTTGAAGTCCTCGAAGAAGTCGCCCTTGTAATCCTCCGGCAACCGGAAGATCGCCATGCTGCCGACATGCATCGGCATTTCCGGCGTTTCCAGGTACAGAAACGACGCGTCCATTGAGGACAGCTTTTTGGCGTCACTCATCTTTCCCTCCCGGCACAATCACGCGGCGCCTTGGTGGCGCTTCTGGCGTTCAGACCGTCCTTAAGTGCAGGACATCGGTCAGGATTGTGCATTCTCCGGAGGCGCATATGCAATGGCAAACGGCCCCGATCGGTCAAATTGCTTAAATTCACCCTCGGTCTGGGCCAGCCGATCCGCCACCGCCCACAACGCGGCGGCGTTGACGCCCAGGCCGACATGGCTGGCCAGGTAGACCTCGATGTTTTCGGCGGTATCGGAGAGGCGTAAGTGGCAGGTTCGCCAGTTCACGATGCCGTCGCTGCGCGAATAGATCGAGGTGGTCGGAACCGGCAGGTCGCCTGATATCGCCGCGCGAAGCTCCGAATTATCCTCGACCGCCTCGCCCGACAGCGCCTCATAGAGCCGCGTGGCGTTGGTCGCTCTCACATCGTTCGTGAACGGACTTCCCAGCGTCACGACATATCGCACCATCTCCGGCGCCTGCAGCGCCAGATCGCGCGCATAGACGCCGCCGAGGCTCCACCCGACGATGCTGACCTTGCGGCCGGTGGCGACATGGATTTCGGCGAGCCGATCCCGCAGCGCGGCCCGCATGCGCGAAACGCCGCCGACATTGCGGCCCATCCTCCATGCGTAGCTGTCATATCCGAGTTCCCTGAGATATCGCCGCATCGGCGCCATCGACAGATCGCTGGCGAGGAAGCCCGGCAACATCAGCACCGGATGACCATCGCCCCGCGGCGCACGCATCAACAGCGGCGAAAGCAGCAGGCTGGCGTTGAATTCGAAGATCCCCCTGACCTCGGCCAGCAGCAGTCCGAGCCCCGGCGGCTGAAGCCGGCCCGCCGGCGGCGGTTCGCTCGGGTCAAACGGCATCGTTATTTCTTGTCGCTGCTGCGCGCCCCACCGAGGCCCGCCATGGTCACGAACATCTCCCCAAACCGCTCCGCGATCTTCGGATCGAACGTGAACCAGCTTTGCATCAATGCCTCGGGGGAAACCTTGTCGATGTTGGCCGTCATCTGGTGCTGCAGCTTCTCCATCACGGCCGTCTGCATCGGCTGCACATCCGGAAGTCCGAAAAACTGACGGGCCTCAAGGGGCGTGCAGTCTATTTCAACGTTTACCTTCATGACCGCTCCTGATCTCATTTTAACCGATTGTCACAGTATCGCCACGACAGCGCCACGCAAGCCACCTGAAGGGATAGCCTGTATCCTGAGCCTCCATTCGCCGCACATGGTGAACCAG
>DATHDZ010000244.1:0-2854 GCA_035318785.1 Micropepsaceae bacterium | reverse complement strand
AACATGCGCAAGGTCGATGGATGGCAGACGCTCGCCACAAAACCCATCGATCAGCCAATTGACCTCGCCGCCTGAAACGATACCCTCATGTTCCCGGAGAAGCCGCCACACCTAATTCCAACCAATTTCCGGACGGCACCGAAAGCCGTTACCGTCTCAACCCGGTGGCGGCTTTTTGCTGTCGGACTGCTTAGTGACAAGTGCCCGCCGGTCACGCCGGCGAGGTCTTTAGTGCATGGGATCTTCGCGCTGCGGAGGGGCGGGGCCTTCGCCGACTTCAATCTCGACGCCGTGCAGGTGTGCCAGAATCATGCGGAGATCGCGGGTATCGATGAGCGCTCCGCAGACCGAGCAATTCCCAAAATAATCGGCGACGTCCGTGGTGGTGCCGTCGGGATCGTAGCCACGATACTTGCCCGTCATCGGTCGCGCGCCAGCTTTCGGCGCCCCCATTTTGTCTCTTTGCGATCGGGATTGAACATGCGGACAACGTGACGGTTCAACGCCTGCAGCGTCGCGATGCGCGCGAACTCCATGGGACCGCCATGCTCGGCCGCGGCCGTCAACATCTCGGCCGCCGTGAGGACGGCCGGCAAGCGTCGAGGGTCGCCAGCTTGGCCCCATCGGGCAGCACGATCGGCTCGGCAAAACGGCTATCCCAGGACACGACGCAACTCCGGAACAGAACCGGGATTCAAGCGGGAAGCGACGGATTCGTTCCGGTCGCGGGGAGAGAAAACTGCACGCGATCACCGGCGCCGCCGGGTTCAGCCCGTCACTTTATTGCCGGACCAATGCGCCCGGTGATGTCCATATGGCTATCATCAGAGGCGCGCCAAGCTGCTGCGCCGAAATAGGCGGTGAGCATCAGGCACGCAACTACGACGAGCCCAACGATGAACCGGCTCATGTCTTTACTCCCCCTGGGGGTAAACGTCCGGCTTGTTTCGAGCATTTTTCGCTGAGTCGGGGAATGGCCCGAAATGGGTACTCTGTCCGCCGGTGCACATGATCAAGCTGACGGCGCCGCAGGAGATCACGCCGTATCAGTGGGTGCATGCGGATGAGGATCGGTGACCCTTAGAACCAGTCACCAGGAACGTGCTGGTCGAGAAGCAAGACCGACAAGGAGACGAGTAAGCCAAAGCCGCAGAACACCGCGATCGAGAAAAGGTCGCGCGCTTTCGAGTCCTCTAAGGCGATCGACTCCCGCTCAACAAAATCTTGAATAACAACCATTTCGCACCTCCAAGGGGATGAGCGAGATCACAGTACCAAAACGCCGGCGGCCGAAGTGAGTGTCATCCGGACGGGGAGAGGTGAGAAATACGCCCGCGCTATTGGAGCGGGCCCGCCTTCGGTCGCGCCGCTTCCTCAGATCGCTTTGCCATCCACGCGGCACAGGGGGCCCGCCGCAGATGCGCGCACCCCCAGCTCAGCGTCGCTTTTTGGATGATTTTCGTTTGGCCTTTAACACGTCGGCCTGCTTGCGATACGCCTCAGCAAGGTTCGAAAGGCTCTCCGCCGCTTCCGCGTCAGATATTGCCCGCGCCATCGTCTCGGCTTTCTTGGCCTGCTTACGGAAGAATTTGGTTTCCTTCACCATCGCCGCACCTAATGCTAGGCGGGAATGCTAAGCGCCTTGGCGTCTCTCGCGGTCGGCTTGACGGTTCGCACGCACCAAGCGAGTAGCTTATCACATGCGCGCGGCGACACTCATTCCAAAAACATGATGATGTACTGGCTGATGGCGAGGAGCACCCCCGCTGCGCACCCCAGCACAAATAGCACGTCCCGGATGATCATCGGCGGGCTCCGATCTGGCTGATTGCCAGAACAGCCCCAAAACTGGTCAGTTTGGTGGCCGCAATAGGCCACAGCCCCGCGCTGGGGGCCGTTTCTTTTGCCACTCGCAGATGCGAAGAGGCCACTCCTAAAACCGAAGTTAATGGGATCGGCGGGGTGCGAACCTAGATCACAATCGTGCTGATATGCGGCACTCCTCCCTATTAGCTTTGGCCTCAGCTCTGCCCGAGCTGGGGCCGTTTTGCACGGGCGGGGCGCGGGGATCAATGAGGGGCTTTGTAGTGCGTCGCGGAGCAGGTCCGCTGACAATGACCCTTAGGAAGGCTCGTCGGATGAACGAACCGCCCGAATACCTTCATCACCGCCTGGACCAGCTACGGGTGCTCGCAACGGAGACAACCGACCCGATGGCTGAGGGGTGGTGCGGGACATGATCGCCGAACTTGAGGACCGGCTGACGACTGACTCTAAACTCGCGAGAGACCCCTAGCATTCGTCAATTCTTCGACATCAGCCGCCCCGATGCGGGCTTCGAACGGATGCGTGCACGCACCGTCCGAGTAAGCGATCCCAAGCTGATCGCAGGCCTCCCGAGCGAGGCTTATCATTTCATGGTTATACATTTTGCGCATCCCGCCCGAGGGGGTGAGGACGTAGCCGAATGCGATCTGCCGTAGAATTCTTTCGCAATGCTGATCCATCGGTCTCCCCTTTGGCGGTGGCATGGATCAAATATCCACAACCACCGGCAAACATCAAGCCGTCGCGGTAACTCTCGGTAACGCTAACTAGTAACGTGGCCACGAGGACACTACTGCGCGCTTTTATTAAGCACGTGCCGAAATGCCGTTGCCTGTTTCTATCGATGGCCCCTAAACCGTATCTTGATGACATGCAACTGGGGATGCTGAAGTGGCCCCCGGACCTGGGACCAGGGATCGCCGAAGTTAAGGTGTGATCGCGCCTGCCTTTGTCCTTCAAATCAAGCAGCTTCCTGCTGCTGCTTTTGCGTCTGCTGTGGGTATGTGGGCAACGCGTTTGCGTTGTC
>DATHDZ010000243.1:0-8823 GCA_035318785.1 Micropepsaceae bacterium | reverse complement strand
GGCTGAGCCAGCGGCGCGCAACGGCGATATAGGGCTCATGCTCATATTGCTCGAAGAACATCCATTGTAGAGCTTGCCCCCGCCCCCATCTGTCGTCGGGCATGAGCGGTGTGCCTTCGGCCAAGTAAAAGAGAATGGCATCGGATTCCGCGAGGCAGCGTCCATCGTCCAGTTCCAATAGCGGGACTCGGCCATTCGGATTCTTGGCGAGAAATTCCGGCACGCGGGTTTTTCCGCCGCCCAGTTTGTATTCCTTGAGCACAAGCGGAAATCCAAGCTGGCGCGCGGCGAGCCGTACTTTGTAGCAATTTCCCGAATCTTGCATGTTGTGAAGAATAGTCATCGTGCACCCCCAAAAGAAAAAGGGCGACGGAGGTTTCCCTGCGCCGCCCGCCCTGAATGTTGTTCCCTGGCTCAGGCCGCGCGCAAATTCACCGCCTTGGCGCCTCGTGCGTCGGGTTGAATGTCGAATGCAACCTTCTGGCCCTCGTTCAGCGTACGCATTCCGGCGGCTTCCACCGCGGTGGCATGAACGAAGACGTCCTTGCCGCCGCCCTCCGGCGAGATGAAGCCGTAGCCCTTTGCCGTGTTGAAAAACTTGACCGTTCCGACTGCCATGACTGCTCCTGCTCAATCGCTCCCCGCCGGGGCGACATGCCTCGACGCTTCTGCTTCGGGACCATCGACTTCGGAAGGTAGGCTGTCTCGTCCAAGCGCGCTGTAGGCGGGTTAGGGCAAAACAAGCGCGCTTCATCGAACGGACGCCGTTGCCCGAAAATCATACGTGCAAGGCCTGTCGAACTCAAGCTTTGGAGCCCTTTGGGAACCTGCGCCAGCGGGGGGAGTTTCCCTTTCGGAAGGACGTGCTGCCCGCTTCCGCGGGCGCGCCCATCAGGAGCATAAGCCCATGAGATTCGCACATAAATCCGCACTTCTTTTTGCCACGCTTTTGCTTCCCGCGTCCGCTTTGGCACAGAGCCCGGCGCTGGACGAAGGCCAGCCGATGATGGTCAACGGGATCGAAACGGTATGCACCGGAACGACCACCGATGTGCGCGACGATCCGAAGTGGCGGGACTATTCGCTGCGCCTCGAATTCACCGGCAAGGATGGTCAATATCTCGGCGACGAGACGGTAAACGTCTCCGGCAACGGGCGATCGGTTTCGGTCCATTGCGCGGGCCCGTGGGTGCTGATGAAGCTGCCGAGCGGCTCCTACAAGGTTTCGGCCGACGTGGCCGAAGCGGGCCATAAGGACGTGACGGTGCGTGCCCCCGGCCGCGTCATCGTGCGGTTCCCGAATGCGGGAGGCGAAGTGGACCCGGCCGGCAAGGTTGCGGTTCGCTAAACGAATTGCGGCACCTAAGAGAGGCGTCTCCCACGGTGCCGCGGTCGCGCGCGGATTCTCAGGGATCCGCGCGCGTTTCTTTGGCAGGGGATAAGCTCCCCGCCACGAATATGGTTATCGCCTCGATTGCTTTGCATTTGATTCAAAACCCCGATGATTCGGTGACGCAAATGAAGGGGGTGGTGCGCCACGTTGCGGCCATGAGCGATGTCATGTCGATTGCGGTTGCGGGCCTGAAGGCAAGCACCGCGCGTTTCGCGTCCAGCGCAAACCGCGTCGTGGAACAGCCCCAAGCGGATCTTGCGGCGGAGTTGGTGCAGCAGAAGCTTGCCGCCATCGAGTACAAAGCCAATATTTCGGTCCTCAAGACCGCCGATCAGATGGCGAAAGCTGCGCTCGATATTTTTGTGTAGAGCCAGGAACTCTGCTGGCGCATCGATCCCCTGAATCGCGGAAAATTTTTAGGCTAAAGTCTCCGCCGTCAGACAATGGATCGGCCGATGACCATCACCATCTATCACAATCCGCGATGCCAAACGTCGCGCAACGTGCTTGCCTATCTGCGCGACGCGGGACACGAGCCCCGCATCATCGAATATCTGAAGACGCCACCCGCGCGCGCCGAACTCAAGCGCCTGGTAAAGAGCATGGGCGGCAAGATGCGCGACGTCGTGCGCTGGAAGGAACCGATTGCGGGTCAGTTAGGTCTCGACCGGGAGAAGAGTTCCGAGAACGACCTGCTCGACGCGATGATGGAACATCCCATCCTGATCAACCGCCCGATCGTGGTGACCGAGAACGCCGTCAAGCTCTGCCGCCCGTCCGAGTCGGTAAAGGAGATCGTGTAGGTCAGTCCTTGCCCAGCGCCTTGCCGCGCGCGGTCGCGGCCGCCACCGCGCGACGCATGAGGGCGGAAAGCCCGTCCGGCGCCATCAGATGGTCGAGCGCCGCTTGCGTGGTGCCGCCGGGGCTGGTGACGTCTTTGCGCAAAGCCGCGGCCGGACGGGTGTCGGCCGCCAAAAGCGCGCCTGAGCCGGCAATGGTCGCGCGGGCCAGCCGGTCCGCCGTTACGGCATCCAGGCCCTCGGCCCGGCCTGCTTCGGCGAGAGCTTCCGCCAGCAGGAACACATAGGCAGGACCCGAACCGGAGACGGCGGTGACCGCGTCCATCAGCCCCTCATCTGTGAGCCAGAGGGTTTCGCCCAAGGACGCCATCAAGGCCTCAGCCAAGGCCCTATCGGCTTGGCTCAACGTCCTGGCGCCATAGAGCACCGTGATGCCTCGCCCGATGGCGCCGGGCGTGTTGGGCATGGCGCGCACCAGGCGCGTATGTGGGCCCAACGCTGCGGTGAGATGCTCTGTGGTTATCCCCGCGGCAATCGACAAGACCAATGCGCCGGTCTTGCCGAGCGCTCCAAGAAGCGCTGCCTCGGCCTTCAGCACTTGGGGTTTGACGGCGAGCACGATCGAGGAAAGCGCCGGCAGCTGCCCTTCGGCAAATCCGCTGTGAAGATGGACGGCGCCTTGCGCCGCCGCCACCTTCAACTCGCCCGATGGAGAGGGTTCGACAACGTGGATGGCGGAAAAACTCTTGGCTGCGATCCAGCCTTTGATGAGCGCGCCGCCCATGCGTCCGGCGCCAATCAAGAGGACCGCGCCGCTCGCAGGCGCCATCATGGGAGCCCTAGTGTCCCGATTCCGAAATTCGCACGATCTCGATATCGTGCGTTTTGCGAATTTCGGAATCGAAGGACACTAGCAATTCTTTGATTCCTAGTGTCGTTTCGATTTCGAAGTTCGCCCGGAGCCCGATATTTGGATAATGCGAACTTCGAAACCACGACACTAGGCCTGACCCGCACATTCCAGCACGGCGGCCGCCATGGCTTCCTGCGCCGACTTGCCGCCCCAGAGTACGAACTGGAAGGCCGGATAATAATGCTCGCAGGCTTCGATCGAGAGGTGGAGCAGGGCCTCGCATTGGGCGGCGCTGACCCGCGAATCCGGGAAGATCAAAACGTGACGGAACAGCACCGTGCCGTCTTCCGACCAAAGGTCGAAGTGGCCCAGCCAGAGCTGCGCATTGATGGACATCAGGAGCTCGGCGATTTCGCTGCGCCGCTCACGCGATACCCGCATGTCGAAGCTGACCGAGACGTGCAGCGCCTGCAGGTCCTCCCGCCAGGTGAAACAGAAGTGATAATCGCACCAGCGCCCGGCCACCGAGAGGTTGATCTCGTCGCGCGCCGAACGTTCGAAGGGCCAGCCATTGTCCTCGACCGCCTGTTCCAGCATGTCGAGCGGATGCTGCGGCGGCGAAAAATCTTCCGGTGTGGCAAGCTTCATAAGAGCCCCTCGATGCGCCGGTTGCGCGCGAAGCAGTATCGCTCCAACAGACACAAGATTTTGATTCGTGACAAGAGCGACCCCCGTCCCCTTGTGAAGGCATGCGTGGATGATGCGCTTAGATTCACAGCTTTCCTCGGCTATCCTTGGTCCGTCCCTTCGAGCGCCGCGGTCTTGCGCTTGCCGTTTTGGGCGAAGCAATACCCAAGGCTTTCTCGAGCTCCGTGACGCGAGCGGCGAGTTTTTCGTTTTCGGTCCGCGCCTTCGCCGCCATCGCCTTCACGTTATCGAATTCTTCGCGTGGGACGAAATCAAGTTCCGCGATGAGGCGCTCAAAACGCGCCTTAATTATGGTTTCCATCTCGGCTTTGAAGGCCTGGGCCGCGCCGGCCGCATTGGTAAACAAGCGGGCCATGCCGTCGAGAATGCGGTTGTCGGTCTGCATATTTATGTCCTTGTCTGGATATGCCCTTTGGCCAGGGCCGGCACAAGCTGCCATCGTTCACGATCGTAAACGGGGCCAGGCTCCGGCCCCCAGCCAGGCAAAGCTTGACAGCAGCGCACGCGTTGCGCGAGCTAAACAGGCCCTAAGCCGTCCAGGACCATGATCCAAGCCGCCCTGCCTTTCCCGAACATCGACCCGGTCCTGATCCATATCTATGGACCGATCAGCATCCGATGGTATGCGCTCTCCTATATCGCCGGTTTGCTGCTCGGTTGGGCGTATGTGGTGAGGCTCCTGCGCACGCAGAAATTGTGGGCCGGCCGGCCGTTCATGGGAAAGCCCCCCGCCACGGCCGACGACATCGGCGATCTTTTCGTCTGGATCACATTGGGCGTGATCATCGGTGGGCGGCTGGGCTTCGTCCTTTTCTACGGGCTGTTTTATTGTGGCTTCGCCGGCCAGGGCGTACCGGCCTGCGCGGGCCTTCCCGATGCCTATTTGCAGAATCCACTGAAGATCATCGCCGCCTGGGAAGGCGGCATGTCGTTCCATGGCGGCCTTCTGGGCGTCGTCATCGCGATTGTGTCGTTCTGCCGCAGCCGGAAGCTCAATTTGTGGAGCGTCTCCGATCTGATCGCGGCCGCGGCGCCGATCGGCCTTTTCTTCGGCCGCATCGCCAATTTCATCAATGGGGAGCTGTGGGGAAAGATCACGGATGTGTCTTGGGGGGTCGTCTTCCCCAACGCGCTTCCGCCCGGGCTGCCGCGGCACCCAAGCCAGATCTATGAAGCGTTCATGGAAGGCGTGTTGTTGTTCTTCCTGCTCCGCTTCTTGATCTTCCGTTTCCAGATTCACCGCCGACCGGGTCTGGTCGTCGCCTGGTTCCTCGCCGGATATGGGACGTTCCGATTCATCGGTGAATTCTTTCGCGATTCGGAGTCCAAGATTTACGGCTGGTTCAGCATGGGCCAATTCCTCAGCCTGCCGATGTGGGCCGCGGCCGCGTTCTTCTTCTGGTATGCGCTGCGACAACCCGCCAAAGCCGCGCCGTGAACGCAGCGAAGGAAAAGCTCCTTCGACTCATCCGTGCGCAAGGACCGATCAGCATCGCCCATTACATGGCGATCGCACTCACCGATCCTGAGTTCGGCTACTACATGCAGCGCGATCCGTTGGGTCGCGATTTCATCACTGCGCCGGAAGTGAGCCAGATCTTCGGCGAATTGATCGGACTGTTTTTCGTGCAGGCGTGGGAGGACCGCGGTCGGCCCGACAGATTTCATCTGGTGGAGCTGGGGCCCGGGCGCGGGACGCTGATGGCGGATGTGTTGCGCGCCGCCAAGATCAGGCCCGGCTTCGGCGAGGCGGCGCAAATTGCCCTGATAGAGGCCAGTCCGGTGTTGCGTGACATTCAGGCGAAAACGCTCGCGGGCACCGAGGCGACATGGATAAGGGATCTGCGCGACGTGCCGCACGATGCCCCCCTCTTTCTGGTCGCCAATGAATTTTTCGATGCGCTCCCGGTTCACCAATTCATCCGGCTGAATGGCCGGTGGCGCGAGCGTATGGTGAGCGCAGACGGTGATGTTTTGACCTTTGCGGCCACGCCCGACCCGGTGCCGGACTCGATCATTCCCATTCATTTGCGGGATTCATCGGAGGGTGCGATTTTCGAGGCTTCTCCTGCTTCGCAGGCGATCGCCGGCGATATCGCCCGGCGCATCACCGAGACGGATGGCGCGGCCCTGGTCATCGACTATGGGCATGCCCTTTCCGCTATCGGCGACACGTTTCAGGCGGTGAGAGCGAATCGTTTCTTTGATCCTCTGTCCGACCCCGGCGAGGCCGATCTCACTTGCCACGTCGATTTCGCGGCGCTTGGCGCTGCGGCAAGGGAAGCTGAAGGTTACCTGTTCGGCCCTGAGCCACAAGGATCGTTCCTTGAATTGCTTGGCATTCATGCGCGCGCCGAACGCCTGAGACATGCGGCGCCAGATAATTCCGCAGAAATAAATCAGGCTGTTGATCGGCTGATAAACCCTTTGCAAATGGGAATGTTGTTTAAGGTCATGGCGATTTGTGAAGACAGCTCTCCTGGTGTACCGGGTTTTTCATGTTGATCCTGAAATCCGCCAATCTTGAAGTACCCGGAATCGCCCATGGTTTTTTCGGTCGTCAGGGCGGCGTGTCCAAAGGCATCTACGCATCGCTCAATTGCGGGCCGGGATCGAAAGATTCGCGCGACGACGTGATGGAGAACCGCGCGCGCGCCACGGTCGCGCTCGCAGCCGATGCGACTCTGGTCACGCTCTACCAGGTGCATAGCGCTCAGGCCGTGACCGTCACGGCGCCGTGGCAGATTCCGGACAATCCCAAAGCGGACGCCATGGCCACCGACCGTCCGGGTATCGCGCTTGGCATTCTGACCGCGGATTGCGCACCGATTCTGCTGGCGGACCAAGAAGCCCAAATCATCGGCGCGGCGCATGCGGGTTGGGGCGGCGCGCTGGCGGGCGTCGTCGAGTCGGTAGTGGCGGCGATGGAGAGGTTGGGCGCAAAGCCGGAGCGCATCCGTGCCGCCATCGGCCCGTGCATCAGCCGGAAGGCCTATGAGGTCGGTCCGGAGTTCCAGCTGCGTTTTGTGAGCGCCGATCCCGACAATGCGCGCTTCTTCACGCACTCGCCACGCGCGGATCATTGGCAATTCGATCTTCCCGCCTATGTGGCGGAGCGTCTGAAAGGGACCGGCGTCGAATCGGTGGAGAGCATCGGTGCCTGCACCTATGCGCGCGAAGACGAGTTCTTCTCCTACCGCCGGACCACGCACCGCAAGGAGCCCGATTACGGCCGAGAATTGTCGGCGATCATGCTGGTGGAATGAGGTTGTGATTCCTTCCCTCGCGAGGTTTACGCACTGCGAGCGCCTTGCTAGAAGACCCTCACGCGGGTCATTGAATCGTCACATGGTGAGGGTGGTCGCATGAAGCTGCTGACCGGCAACAGCAACCGTTCCCTCTCCGAGGCGATCGGCCAATATCTGCACGTTCCCTTCACCAAGGCCGTGGTGCGGCGTTTCGCCGACATGGAGGTTTTCGTCGAAATTCAGGAGAACGTCCGCGGCGAGGACATGTTCGTCATCCAGTCGACGAGCTTTCCGGCCAACGACAATCTGATGGAGCTCCTGATCATGATCGATGCGCTGAAGCGCGCATCGGCCAAACGTATCACAGCCGTGATTCCCTATTTTGGCTACGCCCGCCAGGACCGAAAACCCGGTCCGCGCACGCCGATTTCGGCCAAGCTCGTGGCGAATCTGATCACCGAAGCGGGTGCTTCACGCGTGCTCACGGTGGACCTGCATGCCGGGCAAATCCAGGGCTTCTTCGATATCCCGACGGACAATCTCTATTCCCAGCCGGTGATGGTGAAGGACATCCAGGATTATCTCGATGGCGAGCATCTGATGGTGGTATCGCCCGATGTCGGCGGTGTGGTGCGGGCGCGCGCTTTGGCGAAACGGTTGGGTGCCGATCTTGCCATTGTCGACAAGCGCCGCGAACGCGCCGGCGAATCCGAAGTGATGAATATCATCGGCGATGTTTCGAATCGCACCTGTCTGCTGGTTGATGACATCGTGGATTCGGGAGGCACCATCTGCAACGCCGCCGAAGCGTTGTTGGAGAAGGGCGCCAAAGCGGTCGCCGCCTATGCGACCCATGGCGTGCTGTCGGGCGGCGCGGTGGCGCGCATCCGTGATTCCAAGCTGAAATCTCTGGTGGTGACCGACTCGATCGCCGCCACAGAAGACATCCGCAAGTGCCCCAACATAAGGCGGATTTCCATCGCGCCCTTGCTGGGCGAAGCCATCGACCGCATCGCCAACGAGAAATCGGTGTCGAGCCTGTTCGATTGACGTCGCGGCGGGACGCCCTCTATTTCGCTCCGGCGACGGGCCGAAAATCCTGATCCGGGAAGGCGACTGCGGCTGAGGCATCCGGAACCTTGATCACCAGGAACGGATGCTCCAATGCCTCATGGCAAAGATTGCAGGCATTTGTCAGCTCGGCATAGGCAGTGTTGAACTGGGCTGCGTTCTGAGCCGCGATAGCTCCGGCTACCGCCTGGATCTTGGGCGTGAAGATCGAAGAGACGGTCGCCTCCACGCTGATATTGCGATATTTCGGAATTGTCTGCCCGACACGGCGGAGCGCGCCGCCCATCTCGTTCAGTTGGAAGCCGGCGAGCTGCCAATTCTTCTGCTGGGCAGCAATCCACAGCTTGGTATGGCGCGGCTGGACCAGCATGGTCATCAGATCGTCGAAGGCCGGCTTGAAATCGAGAATTTGCAGGGGAGGTGGCGGAGCCGGGGGGGCAGGGGCCGCCGTGGCGACTGCGATCGCGGATGCCGCGAGCCCAACCGATCCGGCCAGCAGAAGCGCGACGAGGTGATGATTCTTCATGGAGGCCCTCCCGAGGTTTGGAGGGACTTTACCGGCTTCGCCCGAGTCTGAAAACCGGCACCGGGCGCAACTTCACGCCAGTGTCAACGAAAACGGCGCGGGCTGCGTGCGGATTTGCTCTTGCCTGGTGTGGCGCTTGTGCCGGCGCGGCCTTTGGTGGACCGGGGGGCGGCGTCGGGCGCTCTTGGCGTAGTTCCATCCGCTCCCGAACGAAAAGCCCCATC
>DATHDZ010000242.1:0-6116 GCA_035318785.1 Micropepsaceae bacterium | reverse complement strand
GGGCGGCGGCGGCTTGCCGGGCTCGGACAAGGTGCATGCGGGGCTTCGTGCCGAAGCGGTCGAACGCGACGAACAACTCGTCAAGCAGGGCGATTCGGCGCCCCTGTTGCGCGCGGGTTCCGCCCGGCGCTTTGCGGCGAGCTATGAATGGCCGGCGCAATCCCACGCTTCGATGGGGCCTTCCTGCGCCGTGGCCGATATCAGGAATGGCAGGGCGACGGTCTGGTCGGCTTCACAGGGGACGCACAAATTGCGCCAAGTGCTGGCGCGCGGCTTGTCGATGCCCGAAGCTTCGGTGCGCGTCGTCTATCTTGATGGGGCGGGCTGCTATGGCATGAACGGCCATGACGATGCCGCCGCCGATGCCGCGCTTCTATCGCGCGAGACCGGCCGCCCCGTGCGCGTACAGTGGATGCGCGAGGACGAACACGGCTACGACCCGAAGGGTCCGCCTCAGCTTCTGGATCTGCGCGCTGCGCTCGACGCCAAAGGCGATATCGCAGCTTGGGAGAGCGAAGCCTGGCTGCCGGTGAACACGCCCAATCTTTTCAACCGGGCGATGCTCGCCTTCACCGCCGCCGGAATTCCCCAGCCGCAAGGCCAGGCGGTCGCCCAGGTCCAGGGCAATGTCTATCCGCCCTATGCGGTGCCCAATCTCACCGCGACGGTGCACTGGCTAAAGACGACGCCGCTACGCTCATCCAATCTGCGCGCGCCCGGGAAGCTTGGAAATTGCTATGCGGTGGAGTGTTTCCTGGACGAGCTTGCCGTCGCGGCCAAGCGCGATCCGCTGGAATTCCGTCTGGCGCATCTAAAGGACGATGTCGGCGTCTCGCTGCTGAAGAGAGTCGCCGAGCGCATGGATTGGAAACCGCGCGCCTCGCCCAATCCCGCCAGCGGCAATGGGAATTTGGCGTTCGGCCGCGGCCTTGCCTATGTGCATTACAAACATGTCGACAACCGCATCGGCCTGGGCATCGAGGTCGCCGTCGACCGCACAAGCGGCAAGGTGCGCGTAACGCGTGTGGTGTGCGCCTATGAGGCAGGGCTGATGATCAATCCCGATGCGGTCCGCGCCCAGGTCGAAGGCAACATCATCCAAGCCGTGAGCCGCACCCTGAATGAGGAAGTGATCTTCGATTCTGCCGGCGTGACGAGCGTGGATTGGGCGAGCTATCCGATCCTCACCTTCCCCGATGTGCCGGTGCTGGAGGTGGAGCTGATCGGAACCGTGCGCGACAAGCCGCTCGGCGCTGGGGAAGCGGCCTCCGCGCCGGTGCCTGCGGCGATCGGCAATGCGGTGTTCGATGCCGTGGGCTTGCGCATGCGCAAGGTGCCCCTCACGGCTGCGCGCGTTCGCGCCGCCCTGGTGAGTCAGCGCCAGACATGAGCGTGTTAATCTGTTTGCTTTTGCGACATTGACCTCACCTGCTTATTTTCCGAAGGGAGCCGACCATGCGGATGCTAAAGGGTGCCATTGCCGGAATTGCCGTCGTGATGTCGATAGCTGCCTGCACGGAGCAGAAGACGGGAATCGAAGCCGCCGCCGACGCGATGGGAGCCACGACCCTCAACTCGATCGAATATTCCGGCAGCGGCTCCCTGTTCGGCTTCGGACAGGCCTTCGTTCCCGGCGAGCGTTGGCCGCGGTTCGAACAGAGAAGCTATGTCGCCTCGATCAATTACCAGACGCCGGCGATGCGGCTGAACAGTGTCCGCTCGCAAGGCGAGCACCCCCCTCGCGGTGGAGCGGCGCAGCCCGTGGCGGCGGATCAGAGAGCCATTCAGGTGGTCAGCGGCAAATCCGCCTGGACGGAAGGCGGCGCCGAACCGGTTGCCACTCCGAACGCGGTCGGCGACCGCTTGCGCGCGCTGTGGGCGACACCGCATGGCGTGATCAAAGCGGCACTGGCGAACGGTGGGACTCTGGACGGCAAGGTCATCAGCCTCAATGTCGAGGGACGCGCGGTGAAGGCGACCCTCAATGACCAGAACCTCGTTGAAAAGGTCGCTTTCCTGAGCACGAATGAGGTGGTCGGGGACTATCCCATCGAGATCACCTATTCCGATTATGCGGATTATGGCGGCGTCAAATTTCCGACGCACATCGTGCAGACGGAGGATGGCTTCCCGACCTTGGATATCAAGGTCAGCGAGGTGAAGCCCAATGCCGCCGTCGCCATCGATGTGCCGGGCGGCGTTACGCAGGCGATTCCACCACCGCAGACACCCGAGGTGAAGATGGACAAGCTCGCCGATGGCGTGTGGTTCCTCTACGCGGCCGGCGTCGGCAGCTGGGCCGTGGAGTTCAAGGATTATATCGTCGTGGTCGAAGGACCCGCCAGCGAAGCGCGGTCGCTCGCCGTCAACGATGCGATCCGCAAGGCGGTACCGGAGAAGCCGATCAAATATGTCGTCAACACCCACGCTCATTACGATCATGCGGGCGGCCTTCGCACCTACCCTGCCCAAGGCATCACCGTGATCACGCAGGAGATGAACAAGCCGTTCTTCGAGAATGTGTGGGCGCGTCCGCGCACGCTTGCTCCCGATACGTTGTCGAAATCGCCTATGCCGTTAATGTTCGAAACGGTGGACGACAAGAAGGTGTTGAGCGATGAGGCGCGGACGCTGGAAATCTATCGTCTCAAGGACAGCCGCCATAACGCTGCGAATCTCATGGTCTTTCTGCCGAAAGAGGGGCTGCTCTATTACGGCGACGGCTACAATCCGCCCCCTGGACCCGATCCGAGGGACCCTGCCCGTACGCCCGAATATGGCATCGATCTGTACCGCAACGTGTTGCTGCGCAACCTCAATGTGACGAGGATCGCGCCGGCTCATACCGCCCGCGCGGTGCCCTACGACAATCTGAAGAAGGCGATCGGCGTGCTTCCGGTCGACGCAGAGTAAGATTGTCCGGCGTACGGTATCGGCGAGCCACGCGGCTCGCCGATACGTCTACGATGCGCTTCGCAAAGATCGCGCTCCGCGCGGCCGCGCATGACACGGCTGCGGCCATTTTCGGAACGACGGAAGCTCGGTCTCGCTATCCTCGAATGAACGACAACAGGTCCGCATTCACTCTGTCCTTCAGGGTCGAACACATGCCATGCGGCGCGCCCTTGTAAACTTCCAGACGCGCGTTAGGAATGAGCTTGGACGAAAGCGAAGCGGACGCGCCGATCGGAACGATCTGATCGTCGTCGCCGTGGAGAACGAGTGTCGGCACATCGATTTCCTTGAGGTCTCTCGTGAAGTCCGTTTCGGAAAAGGCCTTGATGCAAAAGTAAGCAGCGGGGAAACCGGCGCGCATTCCCTGCAGCCAGAACGAATCCCGAAGTCCCTGGCTGACTTTGGCCCCCGACCTGTTGGCGCCGTAGAACGGCGCGCTCAAATCCTTGAAGAACTGCGAGCGGTCGGCGAGGACCGCGGCGCGGATCTCGTTGAACGCGGCCATCGGAAGGCCGCCCGGATTGGCCGCGGTCTTGAGCATCAGCGGCGGCACCGCTCCGATCAGCACGGCTTTGGCTACGCGTTTTGTGCCGTGGCGCCCGATATAGCGGGCGACTTCACCGCCGCCCGTGGAATGACCGACATGGATCGCACTGTTCAGATCGAGCGTTTCGACAAGCGCCGCGAGATCATCGGCGTAGGTGTCCATGTCATTGCCGTTCCAGGGTTGGCTCGAACGGCCATGGCCGCGGCGATCATGGGCGATGCAGCGGTATCCGTTGGACGCGAGGAAGAACATCTGATCTTCAAACGCATCCGCGGAGAGCGGCCAACCATGGCTGAAGACGACGGGCTGACCCGTGCCCCAATCGTTGAAATAGATCTTTGTGCCATCCTTGGTCTTGAACGTCGCCATGTCGTGTTCTCCTTTTCAACAATGATACGGAGCCCACCTCACGCGAAGCTTAGACCAACTTGCTTGGCGGCTCACTTCACAATGATCCCTCTCACGGCGATTTCGTCGCGCGTCTTGAGCGGTGCTTGTTTGGCCAGCCGACGGGGCACATGAATGGCGCCAGGTGATGGCGCGGCGCGCCGAAGTGCTTTATCTTTCGATGTCTCTGCAACGGGAGGAATCGATGAACAAATTGATAGTCCCGGCCATCATTGTGGCCAGTGGGATCATGGCGGCAACCGCATGGTCTGCGTCCGAGCAACCGGGTTCGGGATTCCAGCCCAAGCCCTATTTCGAAATGCCGCTCGAGAAAGATCCGTCCCGCGTTGTGCGCCTGCAATCGGTCGTCATTCCAGCCGGCGCCGGCAACCAGTTCCATCGCCATCCCGGAGATCAATGGTGGGCCGTGCAGGAAGGCGAAGTCACCTTCACCATCAAGGGCCAGGCGCCGCGTGTGCTCAAGGTGGGCGACTATGTCTATGTTCCGCGCGGCACGATTCACCGCAACCAAAACCTGACGAACAGGCCGGTGCGTTCGATCGAGCTCAACATCACCGACAAGGGCAAGCCGCAAACGGAGCCGGTGCCCGATTAGGCCGGTTTAGAGGCACCGCTCGCGTGACGCGCAGTGCGGTTCCAAATCAGGTGATCCAACGAAAACCGGCCCGGTCCGCGGCAGAGCAAAATGAGGAGCATCGCGGCCCATTGAATATGGGTGGGCCACGCTTGGGGATAAACGAAAATCTCGATCACCGTCGTCATGCCGAGCAGAACGAAGGCGGCAGGCCGCGTCAGCAATCCCAAAACCAGCAGCACAGGTGTCGTCAGCTCGATCGAGGCCGCCATATAAGCCGCAAGCTCCGGCGGCAAGAGCGGCACGCGGTACTCGTCGGCGAAAAGTTGCAGCGTCGTGTCCCAGCTCGCGAGCTTTGTCATGCCGGAATTCCAGAATACCGTGGCGACGGCCAGGCGTAGGGGGATGGCGAGCGCCGAGTAAGGAACCGACTCCAACAATGATCGCAGACGCAAAAGGCCCGCCGTAAGCGACGAAGGCGCCGGCGCCGAGGCGGATATATTTGTCATGTGGGGCTCTCCCAGGAAGGAAATTGCGTCGCGACAATGCGGAATCCGACGAAACGGCCGGCGGCAAGGTGGCCTGCGAACAGCAGAGGCATATCGATTGTTCCTGCACGATCCGTAGCGGTTGCAAAGGTTTCTCCGGCAGACAAAGCAGATGCAAATCGCCATTCCGCTTCGCTAAGCCGGGAAACCTCAATGCCTTCCGCGTCGCGTTCCACAAGCAGCCAACAGGGCCCCGCTGCAAGATTGATCGCGCTCAAGGCCTCATCGTCTTCGGCGAGAACCGCGCGCCATATCGCGTCCGCGGGATATTCCAGCCGCAGCATTGTCAATGAGGGATGCGGCGCCAGCATCAAACGCGCCGGATCAGCCTCCGCGATAGCGGTGTAGCATTCCGGGGCAAGCGGCGCGGCATCGGAAGCGTGCAGAGCGCAATTCACCGCCCATTCCAAATGAGCGACATCGGGGAGATAGACAAGCGACGCAGCCGGGGAAAATCGTGCCAAGAAATCCGCAAAGCCCGCGCCATACAGGTAGAGATTGGCGCTTTGCGGAGGTTCAGCTTCGATGAAGCATTGGGCGGCACCATCGAAGAATTCCGCACCAACCAAGCGATGCACGGCGGGAAAAGAAATCCTCAAGGCCGAAGTCAGGCCCGCAAGGAACGTGTTTCGATAGATGTTCAGCCGCTCGTGAGGAATCAGTCCGTCGCCAACAAAGAGATGCGCGGCCTCGTCAGTCTCTCGTGAGAGGATGGCCTTCGAAATCGAACGTTGAAGCTCAAGCAGCGTCGGCATGCCCCGCTCCCCTCGCGCGTTCGAGCGCGGATTCGGCCCGTGCCGCTTCTTCGATCAACACGGCAAGCGTGGGAATATTCGTGTCCCATTCGATCAGCGTCGGCACGGGACCAAAAAGCCGCAGTGCTTCGGCATAGAGCGCCCAAACAGCTTCATCGACCGGCGAACCGTGATCGTCGATGCGAAGCGTGCACCCGTTGTGCTCCGTCACCGCATGGCCGGCGAGATGAATTTCTCCAACAGCGTTTGCCGGCAAGCCCGCCAAATAACGCGACGCATCCCAACCGTGATTGCATGCGCTGACATAGACATTGTTGACGTCGCACAGA
>DATHDZ010000241.1:0-7359 GCA_035318785.1 Micropepsaceae bacterium | reverse complement strand
CGACAAATCCCGTCACGGTCGAGGAGGCGTTGAATACGATATTGGCCGTATTGGCCGCGTTGGTCGTAATCGCGCCGCCGGCATCGTTGCCGGTATTGATGTTCTGAGCGCCCACGGTGAGGGTTCCGGGACCCTGCGTATCGACGCCACTCACCACCCCGACCGGCCCTACAACGCCAGGCAGGACGACGACTTCGCGGGCTGCAGCCCAGGGCGATAATGCCGCCGTAGCCGAGCAAAGAACGGGGATCAGAAATGCTTTTTTCATAGAGCGCCCTCGAGGTTGTGTGCGTCGCTGGGAACGTTGCCGTTGGCGGGATGCACGAAATGCGCGTCCCGGCGGCAATCACGGTGTGCGGCGGCGTCGCGACTGTTATGGAATGTTCGGAGCGCGTGCTGACCCATACTGACCACGTACGGAATTAACAAATTCGCGGCGCGGGTCGGTTGCGTCTTTTAATCAGTACACGTCTAACTGTCTTAGCTATTGAATTGGCTTCGGTATACGAAGCGAGAGCGCGGCTGTTTGCGGCGTATACGGACGAACAAGGGAAAAATATTTCTTCTGTCTTTGCAGCGGAGTGGCTTTTTCCCTACCGTTAACTTTTGAGTCCGCGCAAAAGAAAACGGCCCCGCTTTGGAGCGAGGCCGTTCGCGTATTTCGGCAGATGCGTTCAGACCACCTGCGCCTTGGGCATCGACATGAAGGAGTGCGCAACATGCCAATAGCTCTGGCGGTTGAGACCCAGAGTGAGCGAATGCGCCAGACCCGGAAGAATGACGAGCTGACGGTCCGGATTGGGCAGTTGGCTGTAGAAGTCGAGAATGTCCGCTTCCGTGGCGATGCCGTCATATTGGCCGCGCGCGAGGAGAACCGGGCATTTCACCAACTTGGCTTCGATGATCGGCAGCTTGGCCGTCATGTCGAGATAAGTGCCGGTCGGAACCGAATCGCCGAAGCGAAGCTCTGAAGCGACCATCGCCGCTGCGACGCGCGGGTCGGAGGTGCCGGGCTTGTCGCGTGTGAAGATGGATTCGATCATCTCCTTGGGACGCGGGCGGCGATTATGCGTGCGGTAGAATTCGACATTCTTGGCGCGCTCCGTAAGCGTCGGTGAATCCTTGCCGGTATAGGTGTAGGCGCCGAGCAGCGCGCGATCGACGCGTTCGGGATGGGCGGCGGCGAAAGCCGCCACGCGGAGCGCGCCTGAGGATTCGCCCATGAACATGAACTTCTGCTGGCCGGATTCTTTTGCGATGATCGGCATGGCGGCCACCAAATCGGCGACGCCGCTCTTGATATCGGAATTGCCGCTGGTGACGCTCGACTTGCCATAGCCTTCGAAGTCGATCGCCCACACGTCATAGCCGAGACGCGCAAAGACGTTCATCATCGAATATTCGCCGGCGCCGGGCACGTTCAGGTCCCAGCTCGACTTGGCCGCGATCGAGGAGCCATGGACCATGACGAGGGTGGTGAGCGGCGCCTGGCCGGCCACCGGCTCTTTCAGCCGGCGGCGATAGAGCTGCAGCTTCACGTCGCCCTTGTTGGCGGTGTATTCCTTGTCCCAGAATGTGGTGGCCTGGGCGGCGGCCTGCGCCTGCGCCTGGCCGGCCGGCAGGGTGGAAATCGCGGTCGCGGCAGCGGCCAGTGCGACCCCCGAAAGAACCGTGCGGCGGCTCGGGCCCTGCTCTGAAGTCTCTACCGGGGTGTCGGATTCGGGGTGCATGAGTTCCCTCCTTGGTGGTTCGCCGCCTCTTGGCGCGCTTGGTTCCAGTCTAACTGTCCCTGTCCCCTACGTCACTACCCGGACCCGTGAACAAGGTTAGGATGAAAGGCCGATGACCCTTATTTCACGCCGAATCCCATAGAAGCAACTTCAACGTCGGAGTATCGTTTTCGCAAGCGGGTGATCGAGGTGATGCATGGCCGCTTGCAGACGCAAAGATTTGTGGGGGCTTGGCCTTTCGGCTCTCGCGGCCGGATTCCTGGCGGGGAGCTCCGCGGGCGCGGCACCTCCCGGCGAACGGGTCGATGTGGCGCTGGTTATCGCCACCGATGTCTCCTACAGCGTCGATGACAATGAAGCGCACTTTCAGCGCGAGGGCGCCATCGCCGCTTTCCGCAACCCCGACGTGGTGAAGGCGATCCAGGCTGGCGCGCTGGGGCGCATCGCCGTGGCCTATATCGATTTTTCCAGCTACTCGACCAACAAGATCATCGCCTCCTGGCATGTCGTCCACGATGTGGCCAGCGCCGAGGCGTTCGCCGAACTGCTCGCCATCGCGCCCCGTACCCTGGGCGTGCAAACCTCGATCAGCAGCGGCCTGGAAATGGCGGAACATCTGCTGGATACCAGCGGCTATGCGGCGACGAAGCAGGTGATCGACGTTTCGGGCGACGGGCCGAACAATGAAGGTCACCTGGTGCACAAGGTCCGCGACGAGATTGTCGCCAAGGGCATCACCATCAACGGTCTGCCGATCATGACGCCGGCCGACCAATTCGACGTCTATTATCTGCCCGACCTCGACAAATATTACGCCGGCTGCGTCATCGGCGGGCCCGGCGCCTTCATCCATGTGGCGCACGGCTTCGAGGATCTGGCGCGCGCGCTCAGGCGCAAGCTCATCCTCGAGATTTCCGACGCGGGAACCGCTGCCAATCCACTGTTCGTCAAGGTCGCGGCGGCCACACCGCGCACGGCTGCGACTCCGCACGCGGTCTACGAGAAGGGTTGCGATATCGGCGAGCGGATGCGTTTCGGCGGGTAGGCACCCCCGCATGCTTTGCACGAAAAAAATATGTCAGTTAACGTGATGACCACAAATTTTTGGGGGACCGATCATGGCTAGAAAAACGAATAGGCGCGAGTTTGTCCAGGTAGCTGGACTGGCGGCGACGGGATTGATGGCGGCGGCCGGTCCGCTGGCCGCGGCCGCTGCTGAGCAGCAAGCGCGCCCTGCGCCAAGATCCATGGGCGCACGCTTTCGCGCCTTGATGAATGGGCCGGAGCCGCTGATCTGCGCCAACGCTTATGATGTCCTTTCGGCTCGTCTGATCGAAGTCCACGGGTTCAAAGGCGTGTTTGTCGGCAGCAGCGCCGCCAACCAGCAACTTGTCGCACTGCCCGATCAGGCGATCGTCACCGTGTCCGAGCTCGTCGAGTTTGCCATTGTCATCGCCTCGAACGTGGATATTCCGGTGGTCGCGGATTTGGACGATCTCGGCGCCACGCCCCTGAATGTTTACCGCTTCGCGAAGCAGGCTGAGAGAGGCGGCATCGCCTGCGCGGCCTTTGATGACCGGATGCCGCTCAATCGCGCCACCGCCTATTCCGCTCCGGGTGTCTTTTCCAAGGCCCGGATGATCGACAATATCCATGCCGCGGCCGACGCGCGCAACGATATGGTTCTGATCGCGCGCTGCCTTGCTCCGACTCCGAACAATTCCTACACCGAGATGCTGGATCGGGCTGCCGCCTACGCCGAAGCCGGTGCCGACTGCGTGTGGATGGGATTGCCGACCGCGCAAGATTACGTAAAGGCGGCCGACATCGTGAAGAAGCCGCTCTTTGCTGTGATCGGGGGCGCGAATTTCCCAGCAACCGCAGCGGCCATGAAGGCAGCCCGAGTCGCCGTGGGCCAGACCCCGCCAATGGTGAACATCGCGTTGGCCGCCGTCGACAAAGCCTTGGTCGAATTGAAAACCACAGGAAAAATGGCGGAAGCCCAAAAGACCGCTCTGAGCCGGGAGATGTCGGATAAGGTCGAGCAAGTCGAAGAACTCAACGCGCGCGCGCGGAAGTACAACCTTCCCAGGGCCTCTACGACGGAGCGCTAGTCGCGCACATCAACGCCGTTGAATTCGCGCCTAGCGCGCCCTAGCAGGGCGCGTCGCAGGAACCGCCATTGGCGACGCAATTGCATCCCTCGCCGAATTCCTCGACGAGCTGCAGCAGATATTCGTCGAAGGCGATGCGCAACAGCTGGTGGCGCGTGACGCTTTTCTTCACCCCGATGATTCCCAGCATTTCGTATTCTTCCGAGCTGAGCGACACCATCAGCCGACGCGGTTTGTCGGGGTGATCGGAATGCAGCGCGATCTCTCGCGCGGACTGGACAAAGACCCGTTCGGGCGCATCGACGCGTGGCGGCAGGTCCTGCCATTCGGGCGCACGCTGCGGACCATTCTGCCAGGCCGGTTGATGAACCTGTTGCGTGGGATGCGCGGACGTCCGCCCCTCGACGCGTTCGATGGCGCGGGCGAAAGGCCGCGCGGGCCCCGACGCCGTCGGCGATGGCGTGATGGGTGAAGGTGCTGCCTCGCCTTTGCGAACAAGCAGGTTCGGCGTCAGGCTCGCGAATTTGCCCGAGCTCATTTTCTGCCACTCGTATCGTAAGTGTCGGTGGGACGGCGCCCGAACACGCCGGTGCGGCGTTCCGGGCCGGCGAACAGCGCAGATCCGAGCGGATTCTCTCGGCGATCCCTTCCGGATCTGCGTTCGATCCCACCCTCATTCATGGTGGTTTCCTCTCGGCGATCCATTCCGGATCTGCGTTCGATCCCACCCTCAGACATCGTTTCCACGCGGTGTCCGTTGATCGGCGCCGACCATTGTTGATGGATCACGCCGGGCCTGGGAGACGTTGCTTCGTGCCGGGGAGCCGCGTGCACGGGAACCAATTCCGCGGCATTCGCTTCAGCGAACTCCACCTCATCCGCGGCATCGATTCCGATCAGAGGGGCGAGCGAGAAATGCTGCGGCCGCATCTCCGGGACGAGGCTCGTATCTTTGGTCAGACGCGCCAGCCGGTCCTGGATATAGAGCCAGAGCTCGGTGATTTCCTTGGACGAGACGGATTTCGGCACCGCTTCGCCGACGGTTCGGCCATCGACCATGCTGGCGGCGAAATCGACGCGGTGATGGATCGTCACCGGGGCCACCATGCCGTGCTGGGATAGAGCGACCGCCGCTTCGCCGGTGATGCGTGCGCGCTGAGTGGCGCCGTTTACGACGAAGATCAGCGGCTTCTCGGAGCGCTCCGCCATGTCGACGGTCGCTCCCACCGCGCGCAGATCGTGCGGACTCGGCCGCGTCGGCACGATGACCATATCGCAATGGGCGATCACTTGCGCGATCGAGGCGGAAATCGCCGGGGGCGTGTCGATGATGGCCAGCCGGGTACCTGTCCGGGCGAGATGGGCGAGCGCGCTTT
Source organism: Micropepsaceae bacterium (assembly GCA_035318785.1). GTDB lineage: Bacteria > Pseudomonadota > Alphaproteobacteria > Micropepsales > Micropepsaceae > CAIYRG01. The sequence goes on along the minus strand of DATHDZ010000241.1, from coordinate 2,139 downwards.
CAAGCTCGAACGCGCCCACCTTGGCGAATTGCGGCGTCCGTGCGGCGCGCGCGTTCCACCAATGCGAAAGGGAGCCCTGCGGGTCGGTATCGATCAGGGCGACAGGGCCTGCGCCCGCCCGTTCGGCTTCCACGGCCAAATGACCGCAAAGCGTCGTTTTGCCCGATCCGCCCTTCTGGGAAGCTACCGCTACAACGATCATGAGGATGCCTAGACGAAAACGCCGCATCCTTTTAAGGGGATAGCTCTTTCAACTCCGCAAAGCCGGAAGCTCGCAATTGCATTTGTTTGTAAGGACTTTTTCCACTATTCGTCGAGAAAGGGAGGCATGTCGTGGATCTGGTTGCGGGCCGGGAATGCGGGGAATGCTCGGTGTGCTGCACTGTCCTGAATGTGGACACGCCCGAATTCCAGAAGCTTCCAGGCAAGCCCTGCGCCCATCTCTGCGCCCAGGGCTGCGCCATCCATGAGACGCGCTTCCCCGTCTGCCGGGCCTATCATTGCGGCTGGCGCTATCTGGCCGGGCTCTCGGAGGATTGGCGCCCCGACAAATCCGGGGTGCTGGTGGATTTCCAGGCAGACGATCTGCCCCCCCATTATCCCAAGCGGCCGGGCATTCGCCTGACCGTGTTCGGCCCGCCGGAGGCCGCGCTGAAGCCCATTTTCCTCGACTACGTGGCGCGGCTGGTCGCCTCGGATGTCCCGGTTATCCTTGCAGTGCCGGGCCCCCCCGCTTTTTTCCCGGCCGGCGCGCTCCTGAACGATGCGCTGAAGGAGGCCGTCGCCCGGCGCGACTTAGCGGGGGTACAAACGATCATGGCCGAGGCGTTCAAGTCGCTCGCTTCCCACAAATTCAACCCGGTCGTACACCGCCATGTGAAGAAGGCGGAAGGCTCAACCGCCGACCCGAAATAGGCTATAGTCGCACCCGGCAAGTCCGCGCCACTTGGGGCCGCAGACGCACAATGCCACCGATTCAAAGTTTTCAAGGAGGACGTTCCCAATGAAGCTTGGACACAGTTTCGCGCTCGCAGCCGCCGCCACATTGTTTGCGGCGTCGGCCTATGCGCAAGGACAACCGGATTTTTCGAAGGTCGAGATGAAGGTCACCCCGCTCGGCAACAACACCTATATGCTCGAAGGCCAAGGCGGCAACGTCGTCGCAGCGGTTGGCGATGACGGCGTCATCCAGGTCGACGGCGAGTTCGCGCCATTGCATGACAAGATCAAAGCGGCCATCGACAAAGTGTCGGGCGGCAAGCCGATCAAATATCTGGTCAACACGCATTTCCATGGCGACCACACGGGCGGCAACGCGCCCTTCGCCAAGGACGGCACCACCATCGTCGCGCATCAGAACCTCGCGCTGCGGCTCGAGCACGGCTCGACGAACGGCATGTCGGGCGCCAAGACCGCACCGGTCGAGAAGATGGCGGTCCCGAGCAAGACCTACACGACCGAAGGGCTGCAGCTGATGGTGAACGGCCAGTCGGCGGTGGTCAATCATCCGGCGAGCGCGCACACCGACACGGATTCCTATGTCTATTTTCCGCGCGCCAATGTGATCGCGACCGGCGACACCGTCAGCCTCGGCGAACGCTATGTCACCATCGATTATGCCAATGGCGGCAGCATCAATGGGATCATCTCGACGGTCGAGACCTATCTCAAGCTGGGCAACGACCAAACCAAATACGTCCCGGGCCATGGCAATCTGGCGACGCATGCCGACATCCAGCGCTATCACGACATGCTGGTGCGCGTGCGTGACGCCGTGCAAGGCGAAATCAAGTCGGGCAAGACGGAAGACCAAGCTGTCGCCGACAAGCCACTCGCCCCGATCGGCGCGCAGCTGCACACCAACCAGATGGCCGACGACAATATGGTCAAGATGGTCTATCGCTCGCTGAAAGGCGCGAAGGTCAACAAGGCGTAAGAATTTGACGTGAGATTTGGGGCCGGGACGGACAACCGTCCCGGCTCTATTTTTGAGGCGTGCATCATGGGGCGGCGGATCATGGGCCGGACGCAGGGATTGGTTTTCTCTGGAGTCGTGGCGAGCGGGCTCGCATTATCCTTCGCATCGTCGGCCGGGACGCAGACGCCCGTCGATCTTTCCGGCCTATGGGAAGGACCGGG
>DATHDZ010000240.1:0-6475 GCA_035318785.1 Micropepsaceae bacterium | reverse complement strand
CGGGATCGAAGGCGCCGCCCGGCCAATTCGCGCCGCCGGTCGCCGACGGCAACATGAGGGTGGCGAGCGGGCCCGGCCGCGTGCTGACCACGGGCGGCGTGAAGATCGGCCCAAGCTTGTAGCGCGAGGCGAGCCTTGCACCTTCCGCCTTCAGCTCCGGCGTGAAGTCGATGAGATCGTCGAGCGAAACGCCTTGGCGATCATAGGGCGCGGGCCGGGTGGGGTAGGGCTGCGTCGGCGAGTACCATTCGCCCGGCACGTCTCCCTTCGCCACGGGGCGTTCCTCGATCGGCCACACCGGCTGACCCGTCACGCGGTCGAACACATAGAGCCAACCCTGTTTTGTCGGCTGGGCGACCGCCTTGATCGCGCGCCCGTTCACGGTGATGTCGGCAAGGATCGGCGCATCGGGAATGTCCATGTCCCAGATGCCATGGTGGACGAGTTGGTAGTGCCATTTGCGCTGCCCGGTCATGAGATCGAGCGCGACCAGGCTCTCGCCAAACAGCCCGGCTCCCGGACGATGGCCGCCATAATAATCGCCGGTCGGCAACTCCACGGGGAGGTACACAATGCCGAGCTGTTCATCGACCGACATTTGGCCCCACACGCCGGCATTGCCGGTGTTCACATAGGATTCCTGTTCCCAGGTGTCATTGCCGAACTCGCCGAGAAGCGGGATCGTGTGGAAAATCCAGAGGCGCCTGCCGGTGCGCACATCGAAGGCGCGGACGTAACCCCTTTCGTTGTTCATTCTTTTGGGCGCGCCGCCGGGCAGATGCGCCGCCCCGATGAGGACCACATTTCTGGCGACGATCGGCGCGGCATGAAGCCCGACTTCGCCGGTGACCAAATCCATCTGCTGATCGTCGTTGAGCTTGAGGTCTACCACGCCGCCAGTGCCGAAGCCGGCGACCGGGTTCCCCGTCTTGGCATCGAGCGCGATGAGCCGATAGCCGGGTGTGACGTATAATATCCGCGCCTGGTTGCCTTCGCTCCAATAGGCAAGCCCGCGACCGGACAATCTCCGCGGTGCGCCTTCGCCGCGTTGACCTTCGTCCTCCCGATGCATCCAGAGGGTTTCGCCCGTGGCCCCATCGAGAGCCACGACAGCGCGACGCGTCCCGACGGTTGCGTAGACCACGCCGCCGACCATGAGGGGCGTCCCCTCGAAATTGATTTCCGGGCGCGGGCCGAACGCGTCGGTCTTGAAACGCCAGGCGACCTCGAGCTTGTTGAAATTGTCGCGATTGATCTGGTCCAACGCCGCGTAGCGCGTGCTGGCAAGATCGCCGCCATAGGTTCGCCATTCACCGATTGGTGCCGCTGCCGCCGGAACTTGCGCCGACAGGCGGTTGTGCACGCCGGCAGCCGCAAGAAGGACGAGGAGAGTCACCATCACCGAGACGAAAAGACGAAAGCGCATGGACCTCATGGCAGCCTCACTCGCAAATGGCGGACGGGAACCCCACCTACTATGCGGCGCTGCCAGGCGAGGTTCAACAGACTTTATGGGCGTCTTGCGGCGGGAAGGCCTGCATTTTCCGCCTGTTCAAAGGGGGTATCGATTTTCCTACAGCCAACTGAACGGCTTGAAGCGCGGAGCGATGACATAATTGATCTGCACGGCGAGGATGAAGCCGATGCTCCACCATGTCGAGAAGACGCAAAGCGCCGCGCCGAAAGCATAGAGCACCTGCGCGATGACGACGCGCCGGATGAAAGCTTCGTCGATGTCCGGCGGCGCGTCCTTTCTGACCAGACCAAACCATTTGGCGCGATACCATCCGGCCAGCAGCAAGAGGCCGAGCAGAAGGAGGTTCGCCCAGTAGACGAGAAGTGCGGTGCGGAACGCAATGAACTCGGCCAGCAAAGAGGTCGAGAACGGCGTCAGGCAGACCGCCATCAGGAACGTGATATGGAGCCAGGTGTAGGACCGGTCGGTGCGCGCGAGTGCATCATGCTGCGTCTGCTGACCGACCCAGAAGATGCCGAGCGTCATGAAGCTCATCAAGAACGGCACGAGGCGCGGAACAATCTCAAGCAGCGCTTGACCGAGCTGGCCTTCCGAATGGATCAGCCGCACGGCCGGCGGGCGCAGGTCCAGTACCAAAACCGTCATGGCGACGGCAAAGACTCCATCGCTGAGCGCGGCGAGGCGCTCTTTGCTTTGTCCAGCGATGCGGTTGTAGACGCTCGTCATGGGGAGCCGCCTTAGCAAGGCCACTACTGTCCCGCAAGTTCAGGTGGCCAATCTGATCCGCACACAGCGAAAAAGCCCTCATGCTCTGAAGCATCAGGGCTTTTGCTTTTATGGAACGAGCAATGCCTAAAGGGGATTGGGCCGTTCGTTCAACTCGATATAGGTGCCCCACGGGTCATAGATGAATGCGAGCGCGGCACCGGTTTGCGGATTCTTGGTATAGGGCCGGTCCACTTTGACTCCATCGGCTTGGAGTTTCTTCACAAAGGCTTCCAGGTTCTTCACGTCGAAGCCGATATGGTCGAGCGTGTGGCCCTTGGTGCTGACGGTCGGTGTATCGGTTTTGGAGAAGGAGAAATTCGCTCCGGGAATATCGGCGGCGACATTCGTTCCGCGCATTCCGGGCTTGGCTCCAAACTCCTTCGCATACCAGGCCTGGATCTTCGGGATCTCGGATTCCGCCACGTAATAATGGATGTGGTGATGGCGGATCGGCATGGTCTGGTTCTTGTCTTCCAGGATCTCGATCCGCAATCCATCGGGTGTCGTGACGAAGGCCTGGTCCAGCCGGCCATTGCCGCCCGGTTCAATCGGTACGCCCGCGGCCTTCCATTTGGCCATCGACGCCTGAACGTTCGGCACAAGGAAGCCGACATGGTTCACAACCGTTCCAACGCTGCCGCCGGTCGCAGGGGGTGTCCCCGGCCCCTGATTCAAAAAGACGATGACGCCGGGAAACCTCACAATGTCGAAATTGCCGTTCTTGACAGCAACACCACCCATGGCCACGAAGATCTTCTTGTTGGCCTCGATGTCGCGCGAATTCATATGCCAGTGTCCCATCGTCACGCCCGCTTCATTGGGCGGGAATGCTTGCGCCCAGGCCGCTCCGGCCACCAGGCTCAACATCAGCGATAAAGCTGCAATCAGTTTTGTCATGGCGGGCCTCTTGTTGCGCTGAGAATTCGCGTGAAACTACCACTCCGGCGGGGTAGGCGGAAGCCACGCCCCGCTTCAGGCCAAATCACGACATGCTATGATCCAAGTCGGGAGCGATGAGGGTCCGCATGGGACGCGCGCGTTGGGGAATTGCGATTGGCGGCCTGTCTGCGGGCGGAATGGCGGCCGCTCTTTTGGGATGGTCGGCGTTGAGCGCAACGAATGCCGCTCCCATACCCGATTTCTCGGGCATATGGGGACGCACATCGGTGGATTTCGAGCCGCCGCCATCGGGGGCCGGCCCTGTGATGAACAAGACGCGCACCTTCTATATGCGCGTGGGCGATGACACCAATCCTATCCTGAAACCAGAGGCCGCTGAGGAGGTGAGGAAGGCCGGCGCCATCTCGCGTACCGGCACGAATTTCCCGACGCCCTCCAACCAATGCACGCCGTGGTCTCCGCCCTATGCGTGGCGGGCGCTTCAGATGCAGATCCTGCAGCAGAAGGATCAGGTCACGCTTCTCTATGTCGGCGATCAGCAGATCCGCCGCGTGCGTCTGAACCAGCCTCATCCGGCGAACGTAACGCCGTCCTGGGGCGGGGATTCCGTCGGCCATTACGAAGGCGACACGCTGGTGATCGATACGGTGGGCGTAAGGGTCGGGCCGCTTTCGGTGGTCGACAATTACGGTACGCCCTACAGCGCCGCGCTTCATCTGGTGGAGCGGATACGGCTGGTCGATGGCGATGTCGCGAACGCGGCGGCAGAACAGGCCGAAAGGGATAGCGGCCGTGTCGATGTCGAAATGGGCGGCGCCACCATCGATCCCGCTTACAAAGGCAAGGGCCTGCAGGTCCAGTTTCGCGTCGAGGATGCCGGGATGTTCACCGGGCCTTGGTCGGCGGCGGTCACTCTCAGACGCGCCGTGGGCCGGTGGGAGGAACGCGTCTGCGCGGACAGCCGGTTCAACTACATCACCGGAAAACCCTTTCCGCTACCGCAAGCGGACAACGCGGATTTCTGAACCACAACCGGCGTCTTGTCAGCCTCTAATCGAAGATCGTCCTTTCCTTCATCGCGTCGCGCGCTCCCATCTGGAATGCGCTTACGAGTGCATTGATCATCAGCGTTCTGTCGCGCGATGCGACGGCGTGCGCCAATAGATGGTTCAGGAAGATCTTTCGTCTCTCGTACCCGACCGCCGCGGGAACACCCAAAAACACGGGACGGCCGCGCTCGATTTCTGAGCCAATAAATCTGATCAAGGGCTCCCAGCTAAGAACGCGCGGCGAGTCGACAACGTCGAATTTCAGCGCGACCTGCGGAAAGTCAGCCGGAATTCCTTCGCCCTCTCCTCCAACAATGTTGATGAGAACTCCGCACCGATCAGGACGCCAATCGTCATTCAGGTATGGCATTCCTCTCCAGCCGCAATACCATCCTGCGCAAACCGACGGCCGGGTTTCATATATTTTGCACCCCACACCTTCGGTACAGTGGTCGCATAATACGGCGGCCAACTTCTTCAATTCCGGCACGTTGATTTTCAGTGTCTTGCAGCAAACGGTACAGCTACCGCATTCCCGGCCAGGTACCAGATAATCGTCGGCGCTCTGCTTCTCATCCATAGCGGGACAGCGATCCCTTCAGGATGAGGCACTATAGAGCAGAAGCCGCCACGCCAACAAACTTGCGGCGGCCGGGATGGGAATCTAGCGGGCCGGTTTCGCCCGATCCGAGGTGGCTAAAGCGGGTTCTTTATCCCCGCTTTCGAGTTGATCGGCGAGGGCGTTCCACTGCTTCGCCAAGTCCAGATATTGCAGACGATGCGCGGTGCTCTGGCGCGCGCAATCCAACGCGATCTGCGCCAGGTCTCGATAGTGCTTCACTTGATAGTCGACACGGGATGGCTCGCTCATGCGTGCTCCTGACCCCAGCGGCCATTTTTAGGACAGGCTCGATGAATAGCGGATGAACGATCGGATCGGGTTGGCTTGCCCGGCACGGTCAGCGCCAGCCCCTTCGAGACGGCAAACGGAATGGCTCACATTCCGGTGAGATCACAAGCGGAAGAAAACCGCGAGTTGATGCCGTTAGGCCGGCAGTGGTGGCGGCGGCGGGAATGACGTGGCGGTGAACTGGATTTCCCGGATCGCTTTTAAGCTTCGCGCGCCATAGCGGAAGGGAACGACAAGGCGAAGCGGCGCGCCGTTCTCCGGCGGAATGGGTTTATCGTTGATCATCCAGGCGAGCATGACCTGGGGATGCATCAGCGTCGTCATGTCCTCATCGATGACATAGCCGTCGGAAGCGACGAACCGGCCATAGGAGGCGAAGGGCTGCGCGCCGACCGATTTTGCGAAATCGGAGAACCGCACGCCGGTCCATTTCACAATGCCCTTCGGTTGCGCGGCGCCACATTGCAGCAGCGTGATCTGCGAGTGCGGCGGCAATTTTTCGAGGTCGCTGAAGCTCAATGTGCCCGACAGTTTCGCCGTGCCGCGGGAATCCACTTTGATCTTCATTTTGCGGTAGTCGAATTCGATGTCGGGCGTGCCCTTGGATTTCCACAGCACGCCGGTGATGGGACCCGCCTCTTGCGGCGCGTGTTCGGGCGCCGAGCCATCGGGGTTCAGGGGCAGGGGAGATATCGTGCGCAGCCGCGTATCCACCAGGGAGTCGGGTTGCGGCGCGGCCGCGGCTTGGGCAGCGGCGGTGGAAGACCTTATGGCCGCGAACGACAAAGCTGCGAGCGCCGTCGCGGAGAGTTGCATGGTCTCGCGTCGAGACATGTTCATGGCGGGCCTCCTAGCCGAAATCCCCGAAATGGGTGCACCAATCTAGCGGTTTCGTGACACCGCAGCCAGCCTCGCGGTCATTCCCCGATGGCAGCGTTCATCCCGCGGAGCTATCATGCTCGACGCGTTCTGGGATAGCCGAGGAATATCATGATAGAAGAAACTGCGTTGCTGCGTGCCAAGTGCAAAATCCTCGCACCGCGAATCCTATTGGCGGGAATTCTGTGCAGTAGTGTGTTGTGGCCGGCAGATGCCGCCGATTCCGTTCCTATCCCCAATTTCGCTCCGGACACCGGCACCGGATGGCTCGCCCCCGAGGATGATTTCATCCCGCCGGAATCGGGCCCCGGCCCGGTGCGATCGGATCCGGCGCATCCCTATCTCAGCTTCTACAAATTTCCGCGAAACCCCAATCCGGCCTTCCGGGTTGCGGATTTGACCAATCCGATTCTCCAGCCCTGGGCGAAGGAAGAATTGCGCAAAGCCAATGAGCGGGCGCTATCGGGGAAGACCGTCTTCACGCCCAAGGAA
>DATHDZ010000239.1:0-3358 GCA_035318785.1 Micropepsaceae bacterium | reverse complement strand
CGACAAATTCCCCGTGGCGATCGGAACGTTCTTGCCGAGGCCGAGCGTGTCGAACTGATCGACCCAATCGTAATAGGGAGATTCCGCGCTGCCACCCTTCATGGCGACGCCCTTAAATTGTGGGCCGGGGATGGTGTAGAGCTTCCATCCTTCGGGACAGGCTTTGCCCGTCGCGGCCGCCGGACCGTTGAGCGGCCCTTTGCAGAGCTTACGATCGAAGCTCGCAAAATGTCCGCTCGCAAGCACGGCCCAGAGAACGCCGTCGGTCGTGATGTCCGCGCCGCGCGGCGAGAATCCCGAATCCGGATTTTTCGCATCGTTCCAGGGAATTTCGTACATCTCGGTCAGCTTGGTCTTGGGATCGAAGCGGATGGCCGTGCCAGGGAAGCCCAACACCACGGACCAGATCGTCCCGTCCACCGGATTTGCCGACACGGAGTACAAACCCTGCAGCACGCGCTTGTCTTTTTTGGGATCGACCGGCTGATTGGGTTCGACATAGGCATCGGCCTTGCCGTTGCCATTGGTGTCGATGATGAACGGCGCCCAGCCTTGGCTCGCCTGTTCGTCATGGGTCTCGTCCCATTTTTTCGTATCAAACCAACCGACGACGGGATCGGTATTGCTGCCGCTGGAAAACCAGATCGTTCCATTCTTGTCGAACTGCAGATGATGCGTGCTGAAGCACACATCCAGCGTGGTGATCTTCTTGGTCGCCGGATCGTACATCTGCAATTGGCGGCGCGAGGCGTTCATCGGAAACGCTTCCGCCGAGGGATGATGCGAGCCGGCCTTGCAGAACGCCGGATTCGCATCGGGACGAATGCGCGAGGTGAGCCACACGCGGCCCTTGTCGTCCATCATCGGGTTGTGGTTGAGGCTGTGGCTGTCCCACACCGGCTCCTGGCCCCAATAGGGCGAAGGCGCATAGATCGGCGCGGTCTTGGTGGTCGGCGTTTTGGGATCGCGCCACTCGGTCTTGATCAAACCGGTCTTATTGTTCGCCGGATCGAGCCAGGCGACGTAATCGGAGCTCAGCTCAGGCGAACCATAAATGAGGCCACGCGAATTGAGCAGCGGGTTGCGTTTATCGGTCGGCGTCAGATCATGCATGTAGGAGGTCGGCGTCGACCAGTCCCACAGCGTGAGCACGACGTTGCGTTCGACGCCGGTAGGACGGGACGGCTTGGCGAAAGGAAGCTCGCCCTTTGCGATGCGATCGGTCCAATCGCCGAAATTCTCCAGCGCGCGGCTCGAATTGAAATCGCCGATGCTCTGCACCATCAGGATTCCCGGCTGGCCGGATTGGATGCGCCTCTCCCAGGCCTCTGCCGAAGTCTTGAATTTGCCGAGCTGCGGTTCGAGTTCGCGCGTCGACTTGTCGCCGAGTTGATGGCAGGAATTGCAGCCATCGGTCTTCAGGTAGCGCAGCCACAGGCCTTGATCCCTCAAGGTCACCGGCATGCCATTGCCGTTCGCTCCCGTGCCAGGGAACAGCTTGGCGTCGGGAATCTTCAGCATCGAGTACCAATAGATCGCCGGATAATATTGCGCCGCGGCGGTCTCGTTCGGAGCGGCCACGGCTTTCAAATCCAGCGCCTTGCCCGGCGCGGATTTCACCTTTGGTGAATCGACGAGGCCATAGCCTCGCACCCAGACGTCATAATTCGCTTTGGGAAGATCGGGCATCAGATAGCGGCCGGACGCATCGGTCACGACGATCTTGACGTATTTGGTCGGCAGGTCGCGCGTCTCCGCGATCACCCACACACCCGCCTCCGGCCCATTCGCGCCCGTCACGACGCCGCTCAACTCGCCGGCGGTTGGCTGAGCCTGCTGCGTGGCGGAAGGCTGCGCCGCCGCCGTTCCCATCAAACCCGCGCTCAACAAACTTGCAAAGCTGACACCCAACATGCCGCGTGCGGCTGCTGTCCTCATGGCCATTCATCCCTCAATAGCGTTCGCGCCAAGACTTTAAGCGATACCGCGATGCAGCACAAAGAAAGAGAACCCTTGCGCGCCATGGAGCAACAAAAAAGAAGGGGCGGATTCCGTGCTGTGGAATCCGCCCCGATGCAAAAACGATTATGCGCTTAAGCTATTTCGCCAGCGGGTCGGGGCGATACTGCACATGCAGGACCTTGCTCTGCTGTCCCTTGCCGCCCTCAAGATGAGGCTGCGAACGCCCGGAATATTGTGTCCATAGACCCCTGCCCTTCCAGCCGGTCTTCATGTCGTCGATCCGCCCGTCGAGATTCTTGGCGAAGAAGCTCATGGGATATGGAACGCGGACCGTGACCCATTTGCCGTTGACGAGCGCATTGAGCGAATCGGAATTGTTGCCCGTCGCGATCGGAACGTTCTCGCCCAAGCCGAACGTGTTGTGTTGATCGACCCAAACATAATAGGGCGCTTCGGCGCTGGCGCCGGGCGTCCCCTTGGGCACGTCGAATTCCGGCCCAGGCATCTGATAGAGCTTGAAGCCTTCCGGGCAGAGATTCTGCGGATCGGCCAAAGCCGGCCCGCTGAGTTTGCCCTTGCAGAGCCTGCGATCGAAGCTCGCCAGATGGCCGCTCGACAGCACGGCCCAGAACACACCATCGCTGGCAATGTCGGAACCGCGCGGTGAGAAGCCGGACACCGGCGCCTTCGCGTTCTTGAACGGAAATTCGTAATATTCCGAGAGCTGCGTCTTGGGATCGTAACGTACGACGCCGCCCGGGAAGCCCGTCACGCCGCCCCAGATGCTGCCGTCCGCCGGATTGGGGCTCACACCGTAAAAGCCCGCGACGATCCGCTTGTCTTTGGCAGCATCACCCGGCTGATTGGGTTCGGTCCAACCGATATCGCGCTTGCCGTTGCCATTGGTGTCCAGGATGAAGGGCGCCCAGCCTTGGCTCGCCTTGTCGTCATGGGTGGCTTCCCATTTCTTGACGTCGAGCCAACCGACGACGTCGTAATTGCCGCCGGCGCTGAACCACAACATCTCATCCTTGTCGAACTGCAGATGATGCGTGTTGAAGCACAGATCGATCATCGTGATCTTCTGCGTCTTGGGATCGAGGAACTCAACCTGACGGTTGGAGGTGTTCTTCGGATAAATCTTCGCAGAGGGCTGATCCGAACCTTCTTTGCAGAAGGCTGGATTTGCGTTCGGACGCGTTCTCGCCGTCAGCCAGACGCGGCCCTTCTCGTCATACATCGGATTGTGGATGACGGTGTGGCTGTCCCAGATCGCCTCGTTGCCCCAATAGGGAGACGGCGCGAGGATCACGTCGGTCTTGGTCGTCGGCGTTTTCGGATCGCGGAACTCGGACTTGATGAGGCCCGCCTTGTTGTCGACCGGATCGAGCCACGG
>DATHDZ010000238.1:0-11755 GCA_035318785.1 Micropepsaceae bacterium | reverse complement strand
GCGATGCGCGGCGTGCCGCGCGAGCGCATGGCGATCTCATGGGCGCCGTCGGTGGTAAGCGGCAGACCGAGCACGCGCGCGCCGCGCGCCACGATCTGCATCAGCTCCTTGGTCTCGTAGAAGGACAGGCGCATCGGAATCCCGAAGCGGTCACGCAACGGTGTCGTCAGAAGGCCGGAGCGCGTGGTGGCGCCGATGAGTGTGAAGGGCGCAAGCCCGATCTTCACCGAACGCGCCGAAGGCCCCTCGCCGATGATCAGATCGAGTTCGAAATCCTCCATCGCCGGATAAAGGATCTCCTCGACCGCCGGATTGAGGCGGTGGATCTCGTCGATGAAGAGCACGTCGCGCGGCTCAAGATTGGTGAGCAGCGCCGCGAGGTCCCCGGCGCGCACCAGCACAGGGCCCGAGGTGGAGCGGAAACCAACGCCGAGCTCGCGGGCGACGATCTGCGCCAGCGTCGTCTTGCCCAGACCCGGCGGACCAGAGAACAGCACATGATCGAGCGGTTCGCCGCGCGCTTTGGCGGCTTCGATGAAAACCGACAGATTCTCTCGCACCTGTTGCTGGCCGATGAAGTCGGCGAGCCGCTTGGGACGCAGGCTCGCCTCCAGCTCGTCCTCCTCACGGCGCTCGGGCGCGACGAGGCGGCTGCCTTCCTTGGCGGAATCCGGTTTGGGCTTGGCTGCTGGCATGGCTCGACTCAGGGTCGACCGCACTGTGCTTCACTTTGCCCACGGATTGAAGACGGCAAGGCCCGCAAAAGCAAAATCACGGGTGTTACGCGTGACCAGCGTCAGGCCATGAGCCAGAGCCGTGGCAGCGATTTGCGCATCCAAGACGGGCGCGTTGCGATACTGGGCTTTGATCTCAGCCCACTTCAAGGCTGTGGCTTCGTCAAACGGAAGCACGCGCTCCGCGGCCGATGGGCGCAACACATTTTCATACCAATGTTCGAGTTTCGTCCGTCTTTGGCCGCCGGGCGAACATAAAATCCCGAATTTTATTTCCGCCAACGACAGCACGCTGGCGTACTTCAGATTTTCCGCGGTCTGGTCCAGCCAGCTCAGTACGCCATCATTTGGATCGGTCTTCGTGCTTTCCGAAAGCACGCAAGTGTCCAAAAGAAAACTCATAGGCCGATATCGCGGTCGCGGTCTTTGGTGCGCGGTGGAATCTCGAGTTCATAGGGACAAGCGCGTAACGCTTCCAACAGTGTCATTGGCCGTTTCGGAGCTTTTCCTTTGCCCTGCAGCCGACGGTATTCCGCCGCAGAAATGAGAACTGCAGCCTCTTCCCCGCGCAATGTAATGGATTGCGGTTCCTTTTCCGCGGCGCGGACGAGTTCCGATAGCCGCGCCTTCGCGTCCTGTAGGGCCCAATGTTTCATCATCGCTCCTGACTAGTCTGACTAGTCAGTTTAGGCTATCGGGCCAGCTGACGCAAGGATTCGCGGATCAATGCATCGAGCGGCAAGGCGTCGGCATTGGGGCCTATCGCCTGGCTCGCCCGCACAATGGCGTCCGCGGCGGTCATTTGCGAGTAACCGAGTTTCACCAGCGCCGCGATGGCGTCCGATTCCACCGGGTGCGGCGCCTGCAGGCCGCCCGCGCGCTCGCCGCTTTCCGCGCTGCGCTGCAGGACAAGGGCCGGAGCCTTGTCTTTCAATTCGGTCACGATGCGCGTGGCAAGCTTGGGCCCCACACCTTGCGCGCGTCCCACCACCGATTTGTCGCCGAGCACGAGAGCGCGCTCCAGTTCAGCGATCTTCAATGCCGAGAGAATGGCCAACGCCACGCGCGCACCCACGCCCTGCACCGTCTGCAGCAGGCGGAACCATTCGCGCTCATCGGCGGCAAGAAAACCGTAGAGCCGGATGGCGTCATCGGAGACTTTGGTTTCGACCGCGAGGCTCGCCGTGGAGCCCACCGCGAGACGCGACAGAGTCGAGCTGGCACAATGCACGACATAACCGACGCCGCCGACATCGATGATCGCATGGTCGGGCCCAACGGAATCGACGCGTCCCGTCAATTTCCCGATCATTGCGCGAGGGCTGCGGCGATGCGCGAGCGCGTGCCGGCGAGGTGCGCATGGGCGATGGCGCAAGCCAGAGCATCCGCGGCATCCGCGCTTTCGAAAGACACGGCGGGAAGCAGGCGCCGCACCATCGCCTGGACTTGGATCTTGTCCGCGTGACCGACACCGACGACGGATTTCTTGATGTGGTTGGGCGCGTATTCGGCGATGGTCAGCCCAGCTTCCGCGGCGGCGAGCAGCGCGATGGCCCGCGCATGGCCGAGCTTCAGCGCCGCCAGAGGATCGCGGGCGACAAAGGCCTGTTCCACGGCAACCGCATGGGGCGAATGTTCGATCAAAACCGCGCAAATACCTTGATGCAGCGCGGCGAGCCGCACGCCCAAACTGTGCGAGGCGAGCGTGACGATGACGCCGTTGGCGACATGGGTGAGCTTGGAGCCCGCAACGTCGATCACGCCCCACCCGGTGCGGGAAAGCCCCGGGTCGAAGCCGGCAATGCGGAAAATGGTCATGAGACGCGCCTGCGCGGGAATCGCGCTACATTGTCAGGCACTGAATACTATTGGGCAAGCTTTCATCGCAGCGGGACACTTGAGAGAAGATTGGCCCAGAATTACACCGGCGATCTCGCTTAGCGTCGATGAAGCGAATGACCTCGTACGACCTTGGTCACCAAATCTCAGAATTTCCGCGGTCTCACCCCTAACAGGTGGACTGGCAAACACAAATGTCCGAGTTGATTTTGAAGATGGGCGCGCTCCCGTCGTCATCAGAATTTATCAGCAGCGTCCGGAATCAGCATCGAAGGAAGAGGCCATTTACGCTCTCGGAAGCAAGTTTGATCTACCCTTGCCAAAGCTATGGTTCAGTGCGCGTGACAATCCAATCTCGCGTTCTCCTTACGCAATCATGGAGTGGGTTAAGGGAGATCGCCTCGATCACATCGCTCCAAGCTTGAGCACACAGGATGCATTTAACCTCGCCACGTCTGTCGGTACGGCATTAGCGGCTATCAATCGAGTTACCTTTGATCAAACGGGATTTTTCGACGAGTCCTTAAGAATCGAAGAACCAGTGGATGTGGGACGTCGCGGGTTGATTCTCTTTGTGAGCGAATACGTCTCGCGCGGACTTGCCGGCGAACGTCTTGGCAAAGAATTGACGGAGCGATTGTTGAAGTTCATCGAAGAGAAAGGGGGAATTCTCGATGAGTGGCAACAAGCGCCCTGCCTCACTCATTCGGATTTCGGTGGATCGAATATACTGGTGACGGGCGGCCCAAACGGGCACACGCTGTCAGCGGTGTTGGATTGGGAATTTGCCTTTAGCGGCACCCCATTTTTCGATCTCGGCAATTTGCTGCGTCCCCCGCTCGGGACCCTCGCCGGGTTTTCCGACGGCGTCGCGCTCGGCTATAAGCGGGGTGGCGGACATTTGCCGACGCGATGGCGAGAAATGGCCGCTATTGTCGACTTGAGCGCGTGGGTTGAATTTCTCAATCGGGCCGTCGTTCCCCGGGCAATAATCGAAACCGCACTACGGCAGATAAGTCAGACAATTTCGCCCTCGCTGTGACAATTCTTCCCTGAGCGAAAAGAACAACTCCCCCTCACCTGGCGCGCGGTCGCGAAATCGCTCCGGCGCGCCGCCCTCTCCCTCGGAGGGGAGAGGGAACTCTTATGCCGCCGAGAGTTTTTCCATGAGCGAGTCGCTCAATTCATAATTGGCGTAGACGTTCTGCACATCGTCATGATCGTCCAGGACATCGAGCAATTTGGTCAGCGCCTCGCCGGCCTCATCATCGTTCACCGGAACGATATTGCCCGGCCGCCAGATGATCTTGGCGCTTTGCGGCGGGCCGAGCTTGGCTTCCAGCGCGTCGCGGACGGCAGAGAAATCTTCGACACGGCAGAGGAATTCATGACCTTCGCTCGATGAAATGGATTCATCGGCGCCCGTTTCGATGGCGGCTTCTAGCATGGCGTCGGCATCGCCGATGCTGCCGGGATAGACGATGCATCCCACGCGGCTGAACATGAAGGAGACCGAACCGTTCTCGCCCATGGCCCCGCCATATTTGGAAAAGGCAGCGCGTACGTCGGAGGCGGTGCGGTTCCGGTTGTCGGTCAAAGCCTCGACGATGATCGCGACGCCGCCGGGCCCATAGCCCTCATAGCGCACCTCCTCGTAATTTTCCGCGTCCCCGCCCTGACTCTTCTTGATGGCCCGGTCGATCACGTCCTTGGACATGCTCTGGGCCTTGGCGGCCATGATGGCCACGCGCAGGCGGGGATTGTGTGCGGGATCGGGGAGGCCTTGCTTCGCCGACACCGTGATTTCGCGGGAAAGCTTGGAGAACAGCTTGGAACGCTGGGCGTCCTGCTTGTTCTTCCGGAACATGATGTTCTTGAACTGGGAATGGCCGGCCATGGCGGTTTTCCAAAGCTGATCGGCGGGTCAGATAGCGGGGCGAGGAGCCCGGTTCAAGAGCGGCGTCTTAGGTAAAAGCATAGGCGTCCATCCTGAGGGTGCCAAAGGTGGTGCTTTCGTGCAGGCGCTCGGGCTTCGCTGCCACGCCGCCCGCACCAAGGGCCACAAAAAGCGGCAGAAAATGCTCCTCCTCGGGGTGCGCCAGGGCGGCGTGAGGCGCAAGCTTGAGGTATCGGACCAGGTCCGCGGTCCGCCCGTGGGTGATTGCGGCATGGACCCAATCGGAAAATTCCGGCACCCAGGGCGGCTCCGGGCCATCGATCCGTCCGCGATCGCGGCTCCACAAATTGTGGACGAAACCGCCTGTGCCTAGCACCAACACGTCCTCGCTCCGCAAGGGCGCAAGCGCCGCGCCAAGCTTCATATGGTACTCCGGCCCGAGGTCACTCTGCACGCTGAGCTGGACCACCGGCACGTCGGCCTCGGGGTACATGAGCATCAGGGGAACCCACGCGCCATGGTCGAGACCGCGGGCCTCGTCGACCTCCAACTTGAAGCCGGCCTCGGCCAGCACCTGCTGCGTGCGCGTGACCAGAGCACGCGAACCGTGCGCGGGATAGCGCATCTCATAAAGCGCGTCGGGAAAGCCCGAGAAATCATGGATGGTGTCGTTGACCGAGACGAGGTTGACGGTCGGCGTCTCCGTCTCCCAATGCGCGGACACCGCAAGAACGGCACTGGGGCGTGGCAGTGTCGCGCCGAGGCCCTTGAGGAATGTGCGTGCCGGGCACTCGTCGAGCGGAAGGGTCGGCGCGCCATGGGACACGAAGACGCTGGGAACCATGCGTCCGATATGGCCCGGCGGCGAGACGGGATCAAGCTATTTGATGCTTAGGCTATTGGCTCAAACGACGGGCGTGGTCGGGATGAGGCGTCCGCCGACGCGCACAGGCTCGGCGCGCAAGGCCAGCCCGGTCAGCCGATCGGTCTCCACAAAAACTGCGCAAAGGGTCGCCGGCCCGAGAGAGGGAGTCATGCGCCCGGTCGGCATCTTCTTGGTGAAGCGCTGAATGGGCTCGAACTTTTCCATCCCGATCACCGAATCATAGTCGGCGCAGGCTCCCGCATCGGTCTGATAGGCGGTGCCATGGGGAAGAATCTGGGCATCCGCGGTGGGGACATGGCTGTGCGTGCCGACCACGCAGCTTGCGCGCCCATCGCAGAATTGGCCCATCGCCATTTTCTCCGACGTGGCCTCCGCGTGCATGTCGACAATGATGGCGTCCGCCCCTTCGCGCAAAGGACAGGCGGAAAGCTCGGCGTCGACCGCGGCGAATGGATCATCGAGCGGGTCCATATAGATGCGTCCCATCACATTGATGACCAGCACGCGGGCGCCGCCTCGCGCGGGGTAGAGATTGGCGCCGCGTCCCGGCGTGCCCGGCGGGTAATTGCGCGGCCGCAAGATGCGTTCCTCGGTATCGATGAAGGTGAGGATCTCGCGCTGGTCGAGCCAATGATTGCCGCTGGTCAGCACATCGACTCCGGTGGCGAAGAGATCATTCGCCACATTGCGCGTGATCCCGAATCCGCCGGCGGCATTCTCGCCATTGGCGACGACGAAATCGAGGGCGAGGCGCTCGCGCAAACCAGGCAACTCGGCAGCCAGCACGTCGCGCCCGGGCCGTCCGATCACATCGCCGATGAAAAGAATCCGCATGGCTATCCTTCGAACTTGTGTGCGCCGTTTTCCGTCACCACCCAGTCGAGCCGCTGATCGTTGCCATCATGCGGCACAGTCTCGAACTCCTGTACGGCGAAAGCAAAACCGACGGCGAGCACGTGGCGAGCGTCGCGGAGTTTGGCGAGTGTACGATCGTAGAATCCCGCCCCGTAGCCAATGCGGTACCCAAGCGCATCGAAAGCCAGCAGCGGCACGATGAGGACATCGGGTTCCACTTGGGGCCAATCGCGCGCCGGTTCCGAGAGGCCGAAGCCGCCGGGAACCAGGGCCTTCCCCACATCGTGGCGATGAAAATCCAACGGCTTTCCTCGCCCCGTCACGCGCGGCAAAGCGATGGCATGGCCGCGCGCGCGCAACGCCTCCAGTAGCGGTGCAGGATCGGCCTCGTCTCCAATCGCCACATAGGCGGATACCGTAGAGCCTCTCGGCGCCGGGATTTGCTTAAGAAAGATGTCGGCGAGACGGTGGGAAAGCTCGCCAAGCCGGGGCTTCAATGCTGCCCGGCGTTCCAGCGCCTCTTTCCTCACGACTTCCTTCAACGCGGCAATGGTCATGAGGTATGGCGTTACCAAAATAAGGTGGGCGGGACCACTATCGCCGTTGGACTTGGATCCTCACGGGCCTGCAAGTGCAGGTGGGCGCCATATGACCAGGACCACGATCCCGGCCAGGGACAGCTCCCGGTGAGTACCATTAAGGCCCCTGGGCATCGCTTGCCTGACGCGCGGAGTAGTACCCGCCCGGAGTTAATCTAGGCAGGCGCGAGACGTGCGGCAATGGCCTCAAGGCGCGATGCCGCCAATTCCAAGACATCGGCGGCCCGTTCATCGTCGTTTGTCAGGTTTTCCGCGGCGAGTGCCCGCGCAGATTTGATCGCCGTTAATTCCTTGTTGCGTTCGTCGAGCTTTGCCAGCGCGTCGGACAGCTCATCGGCGATGACGAGTCCGGCCATCAGCAGCAGGCGCGAATCCGCGACCTGACCGACGGTGGCCGAGAGTTCCCGTACCCTCTTGTCGAGATATTGGCCGAGCTCACGCAAATGGTCTTCCTCGCCCTCGTCGCAGGCGACGGTATAGGCCCGGCCGTTCACCAACACATTTACCAGCGGCATCAGGCTACTCCCGTTCAAGCTTAGGAACTCAAGGCGGCGGTCAATTTCTGCTGAGCACTTCGCGGATTTCTGCGATGGCGCCGTCGAGCCGTTCTTCCACTTCGCCCGTCAAACCGGCAAGGGCACGCGATTCCTCTTCCAGTTCCCCGATGCGGATGCACATCCGCTCGCGTTCGGCTCTCAGGAGACTGATTTCCGCGGGCGAATCCGCAGCCTCCTGTGCACGCGCGTTCGCCTCTTCGACTCGGCTCTCCAACCGGTCGAGTGCGGCAGAGAAGCGCGCCAGGGCATCGTCGAGCCTCGTCATCCAGGCAATCCGCAAAATCCATGAAGGCGACTCACCTTAGGCGCAGAAGGAAATCGGGGCAACGGTTTGCAATTGCCAATCCCCAGGCGGAAAATCAGAAGTCGGTGGACGCGGGTCCGCGCCCCTTGACGCATGGAAGAGCCGTGGCTTAAGGCCAGTTCATGAAGGCGAAAAGATGACACAAGCAGCGCCGGCCGTACCCCCCACCCCGACCTCCGCAACCGAGCTTCCGCAATCCAAGGATGGCGCGCGACGCATGGCCAATGCGATCCGCGCACTCGCGATGGATGCTGTCGAGGCTGCGAAATCGGGACATCCCGGCATGCCTATGGGCATGGCCGATGTGGCGACGGTGCTTTTCACGCGCTTTCTGACATTCGACCCTTCCGATCCGGCCTGGCCCGACCGCGACCGCTTCGTGCTTTCTGCCGGCCACGGTTCGATGCTGCTCTACGCTGTTCTTTTTCTGACGGGCTATGACGGCATCACGCTGGACGATATCAAACGCTTTCGGCAATGGGGCAGCCCCTGCGCAGGCCATCCCGAATATGGTCATGCGCCGGGGATCGAGACGACGACCGGGCCTTTGGGCCAGGGTCTGGGCAATGCCGTCGGGATGGCGCTGGCCGAACGCATCATGAATGCGCGCTTCGGCGATGCGCTGGTCGATCACAGGACCTATGTCATCGCCAGCGACGGCGATCTGATGGAAGGCATCAGCCACGAGGCCTGCAGTCTTGCCGGCCATCTGAAGTTGAATCGCCTGATTGTCCTTTACGATGACAATGGCATCTCCATCGACGGGTCGACCCAGCTAGCCGATTCCACCGACACGCTACTGCGCTTCGAGGCGATGGGCTGGGCGGCGAGCCGCGTCGACGGCCATGATCCCAATGCGATCGCCGCTGCTCTCGACGCGGCGAAGACGAGCGAGCGGCCGGTGCTGATCGCCTGTAAGACGGTGATCGGCTTCGGCGCGCCCAAACGCGCCGGCACGTCGAAGGCGCATGGCGAAGCGCTGGGCCCCGAAGAGGTCGCGGGCGCGCGGATCGCGCTTGGCTGGCCCTACCCGCCTTTCGAAATTCCCTCCGACCTGCTCGCTGCCTGGCGAACAGCAGGCGCGCGCGGCGCCCATGACCGCAAAGCGTGGGAATCGCGCCTCGCTGCGACTCAGCCGACGTTACGCGATTCCTTCGAGAAAGCGCTGTCGGCGGAAATCCCGCCGAGCCTCACCCCCGCCCTTGCCGCACTGAAAACGAAGTTCAGCGCCGAGAAGCCCAGCATCGCCACGCGCAAAGCCTCCGAGATGGCATTGGAGGTGGTGAACGCCGAGCTTCCCACCGTCATCGGCGGTTCGGCGGATTTGACGCCCTCCAACCTCACCAAGACGAAGAACGATCCGGAGATCGCGCCGGGCTATTATGCGGGCCGCTACATCCATTATGGCATACGCGAACACGGCATGGCCGCGGCGATGAACGGCCTCGCCCTGCATGGCGGGCTCGTTCCCTATTCGGGCACGTTCCTCATCTTCTCGGATTATTGCCGCCCTTCTATTCGGTTGGCCGCGATCATGAAGATACGCGTCATCTACGTGATGACGCATGATTCCATCGGGCTCGGGGAAGACGGAACGACGCATCAGCCGATCGAGCATCTGGCCGCCTTGCGCGCGATGCCCAATCTGCTCGTGCTGCGGCCCGCGGACGGCGTGGAAACCGCCGAATGCTGGGAGATCGCCCTGAAGGAGAAGACGCGCCCTAGCCTGATGGCGCTGTCGCGGCAGAATCTCGCCACGCTGCGGGTCGAACATGAAGCGGCGAACCTCTCCGCTCGCGGCGCCTATGTGCTGCGCGAGAGCGAAGGCCGCGCGCAGGTGACGTTCCTTGCAACCGGCTCGGAGGTGGAGATCGCCGTCGCGGCGCGCGAGATCCTGCAGCGGCAGAACATCGGCGCCCGAGTCGTCTCAATGCCGAGCACCGAATTGTTCGACGAACAGGACGAAGATTATCGGGCAAGGGTACTAGGGTTAGGAACCGTTAAGGTTGCGATCGAAGCTGCCTCGCCTTTCGGCTGGGAGCGCTATATAGGCCCGTCCGGAGCCTTTATCGGCATGCACGGTTTCGGCGCCAGTGCGCCCTATAAGGTACTCTACAAAGAGTTCGGTATTACCGCAGAAGCTGCGGCTGAGGCCGCCCTCGCGCGTCTGAAGAAGGAATAAATCATGGCCGTTCGTGTTGCCATCAACGGTTTTGGCCGCATCGGCCGGCTGGTGCTGCGCTCCATCATCGAGAGCGGGCGCAAGGACATCCAGGTCGTGGCCATCAACGATCTGGGGCCGGTGGAGACCAACGCGCATCTCTTGCGCTACGATTCGGTGCATGGCCGCTTTCCCGGCGAGGTAAAGACGGAAGGCGATCGGATGATGGTCGACGGCCACAATCTGAAAGTGACCGCGATCAGGAATCCCGCGGAGCTGCCGCACAAGGAATTGGGCGTCGACATCGCGCTGGAATGCACGGGGATCTTCACGTCCAAGGAGAAGGCCGCGGCCCATCTCGCGGCGGGCGCCAAGCGCGTGCTGATTTCGGCCCCGGCCGACAATGTCGATCTGACCGTCGTTTACGGCGTCAATCACCAAAGCCTGACGCGCGAGCACATCATCGTCTCAAACGCCTCCTGCACGACCAATTGCCTAGCACCGGTAGCGAAGGTGCTGAATGACACGGTCGGCATCGAGCATGGATTCATGACCACTGTGCACTCCTACACCAATGATCAGCCCTCGCTCGATCAGCTGCACAAGGACCTTTACCGCGGACGGGCGGCGGCGGTGTCGATGATCCCGACATCGACGGGCGCGGCGAAAGCCGTGGGGCTGGTATTGCCCGAACTCAAGGGCAAGCTCGACGGCGTCGCGATCCGCGTGCCGACGCCGAATGTGTCGGTGGTGGATCTGAAGATCGTCGCGCAGCGCGCGACGACGATCGAGGAGATCAACGCGGCGATGAAGAGAGCGGCAAGTCAGGAACTTAAAGGCGTGCTCGACATCGTGGATGCGCCGCTTGTCTCGATCGATTTCAACCACAATCCCGCCTCGTCCTCTTTCGCGCTAGACCAGACAAAGGTGGTCAACGGCACGTTCGTGCGGGTGATGTCGTGGTACGACAATGAGTGGGGCTTCTCGAACCGTATGGCAGATACCGCGGTTGCCATGAGCAAGCTCATCTAAGTTCCATGTACCGCACGCTTGATGATCTGGCTGTCAAGGGAACGCGCGTACTCGTGCGCGCCGACCTCAACGTGCCCATGAAGAACGGCGTGGTCGCGGACGCGACGCGCATCGAACGTCAAGCCGCCACGATCAAAGAGTTGGCCGAGAAAAGCGCGCGCGTGATCGTGCTCTCCCATTTCGACCGGCCCGGCGGGAAGGTCGTACCCAGCATGTCGCTGAAGCCGCTCGCAGCGGCGCTTGCCGACGTGCTCGGGCGCCCCGTCGCGTTCGCCGAGGATTGCATCGGGCCCATCGCACAAGCGGCCGTGGCGAAATTGAAAGACAGCGACGTGCTTCTGTTGGAGAACACGCGCTTTCACCCGGGCGAAGAAAAGAACGACCCGGAATTCGCCAAAGCCCTCGCGGCTCTCGGCGATATCTATGTCAATGACGCGTTCTCGGCCGCCCATCGCGCCCATGCTTCGACGGAAGGAGTCGCGCACTTGCTTCCTTCCGCAGCGGGACGTTCGATGCAAGCCGAACTCTCCCATCTCGGAAAGGCTTTGGATCATCCCGAGCGGCCGGTAATGGCGGTGATCGGCGGGGCCAAGATCTCGACCAAGATCGCGCTCCTCGAAAACCTTCTGGGCAAAGTGGAAATGATGACGATCGGCGGCGCCATGGCGAATACGTTCTTCGCCGCACAGGGCCACGCCATCGGTCGATCGCTCGCGGAGCCCGATCAGTTCGACACCGCGCGGCGCATCCTGGCCAAAGCGCAATCCCTGAATGCGACGCTGCTGCTTCCCACCGATGTCGTGGTGGCCAGAGAGTTGAAGCCCAATACGCATCACCGCATCGTCGGCGTTGCCGCCGTCGATGAGGACGAGATGATTCTCGATGTGGGCC
>DATHDZ010000237.1:0-2107 GCA_035318785.1 Micropepsaceae bacterium | reverse complement strand
CTTCTTCTGCAAGCTCAAGGAATTCAAGCGGATCGCCATGCGTGCCGACAAAACTGACATCAGCTTCGAAGCAATGATCAATCTCACCGCCGCCGTAATAAATTCAAGATGAATCCAAACAGACCCTAGTCCGCCACGATCGGTCCGAACGGCTCCCATCGCTCGCCGTTAAAGCGCATCATCCGGAACTCCTTGACGACGCGATAGTCGGACCGGCTGGTGTTGATCGACAAACCCGGTAACAGCAGGTCCAGTTTGAGGTTTTTCACGTTTGCCGCCTGCTGCATCACATTTTCGCGCGAGATATCGTCCCCGCATTGACGCAGCACATGCACCATCAATTCGGCCGCGCTGTAGCCAAAGGTTGTGAAGATGCTCTTGCGATCACCTTCGGGATAGTAAGCGTTCATGAACGCGACCCATTTTTTCATACCTTCGTCATCGATCCAGGTCGGATCACTGGCTTCCTTGAACGAACTCGCCGAAATAAGTCCCTTGGAATTGTTGAGACCTGCGGCCGCCAGAACGGCGTCGATTGAGGACGAGCCGACACCGAGAAGATGAACGGGCTTCCAGTCGAGTTCTGCCGCCTTCCTGATCACCTGGGCAGCGAATTTCGGCGACGCCATATTCACCAGGAGATCGACACCCGCTGCCTTCAGCCGCACAACCTGCGAGTCGACCGTCGGATCCACAGGCTCGTATGAAGCCTCGCTGACCAGCAACCCAGCCGCTCTTGCGCCAAGCCCTTCCTTCAAACCGGTGAGATAGTCCTTGCCCCCATCGTCGTTCTGATAGAGCAAGCCAATTCTGGCGTTCGGATAGTTGTCCAGGATAAAGCGCACATAGACGCGAATCTCGGTCCGCAGATTGGGGGCAAACCCCATGGTCCATGGAAATTCGGTCGGGTTCTCGAACCGCGTCGCGCGCCCGGCCACGAAAAGCTGAGGGATCTTGCGATCATTGAGGTATTTCTGAATTGCAATGTTGGAAGCGAGCCCAAGCGGCTGAAACATGAACAATACCTCGTCGCCTTCGACGAGTTTGCGAACCTGTTCGACTGTCTTGGCCGGCGACGCCGCGTCATCGTAAGAGATCAGGTTTATCTTCCGTCCATTGATGCCGCCGCGGTCGTTGATCATTCTGAAATAGGCCGCCTCAACCTTGCCGATCACCGATAATGCAGAAACGGGCCCGCTGTAGGGCATGGTCTGGCCGATCCTGATTTCGGTGTCGCTCGCGCCGGGATCGTATTTTCGGCTTTCCGCGAACGATGCGGTTGCGACAACAAGTGCGGCCGCAATGGTCACCGACTTCAGCGCATTCGCGTGCAAGCCCTCGCTCATCTTGGCACTCCCTCTGGCAGCCCGGTTTGCGCTTGGTGTTGCCATCGCGCCGTCGTTAACCCTCCGCGTCACCATTGGCCGCGCCTTGCCGGTCCTCATCCGGAAGGAGCGGTGCGACGGCAGGCAGCCTTTTCCACTCCGGCGCGGGCGGCGTTTGACCGGGACGCGGCACGTAGATCGAGCCTTCGCTTGTCGCGAGGTTTGGTACATAGCGCGGACAATTCGGTTATATGTCAAGGCATTCGACCCGGATTACCGCGCCCTTGATCAATTCAAGACGCTGCAGGAATTCCGGCGAAGGAACCAGGTAGCCGGAAACACCGGCAAGACCGTTGACGGCGCTCTGCTCCGTGCCAGCGTAATTCGGGAAACCCCTAAATCTCACATAATCCACGGCCGCACGCGACCCGCCCTGTGCTGCGGAGATCGACGGGTCGTAAAGCAGCACGTCTTGTATGGTTGTGGCCTGGCGGTTTTCGATGAACTGCTGCGTGAAGCTCTGGGTGCTGAACGGTGCGCTCATGTAGTCGACGCTGCCGAGCACGCCGACCTGCCCGCCGCGCGCAACCTGCCGACCGGCCTAGGCGGGCTGCGCTGCCATCGTTGACGTCGGATTCACCGGCTGAACCGCAGGCTGAGGCGCGGCAGCCGGCGGCCGAGACCGTGACGCGGCACGGCGAACCGTCGCGCGCGCACCACGAGCCGGCCTGGTCGTCGGCATCGACTGCCGTTGTCGGCGAGCCTGAGGCTCTTCAATCGAG
>DATHDZ010000236.1:0-2216 GCA_035318785.1 Micropepsaceae bacterium | reverse complement strand
TCATCGCCCGCGAAGGCGGGCGATCCAGTATTCCAGAGACGTCAATGATGGAACCGAAAAGCCACGGTGTACTGGATGCCCCGCCTTCGCGGAGCATGACAGCATTATGTGGAGCCGCACCGTCTACGTCATTGCGAGGAGCGCTTGCGACGAAGCAATCCATACTTTCTATGACGCGCTATGGATTGCTTCGCGGAGCCTGTCATCGGGCGCGCATTCGCGCGACCCGGTGGCTCGCAATGACGACTCAGAACTTGCCGTTACTTCACTCCGCCGCCTTCGCCGTTTTACCGAACATCCGCGTCGGCACCGGGAATCCACACGACGTGCCGTCCGTCACCTTGACCTGGTCTTCCCACGGCAAATGAAAAGTGCCGGCCACCATGTCCTGCATGAAGGTGTAGGGGCAATCCATCGCGCCGCCTTTCACCGCGACGTAGCCGCGGTGCCAGAGCTGGTAGATGTTGTTCTCGACGCCCCAGTGGATGCGCGCCTCGCGAACGAGGTCCGGGCGCACTTCGGCGGTGATGATCTCGTCGGCGCGCCCCGTCGTGCCGTGGGCGATGATGCTGCCGTCGAAATTCACGATCATGCCTTCGCCCATGGAATCGAACGAGCCGTCGGAGCCGCACATGCAGACATTCGCGGTCACCATCAAATTCTGGAACGCGTTGGCCTGATTTGTAAAACGCCAGCTCTCGCGGATCGGCGCGGTATAGCCGGCGGTGCGGATCATGATCTCCGCGCCCTTGTAGGCGCATTCGCGCGCCATCTCCGGGAACATGCCGTCATGGCAGATGATCAGCGCAATTCTGGCGCCCCTCGGTCCGTCGATCACGGGAATGCCGATGTCGCCGGGCTCCCACGGCTCGACCGGGATCCAGGGATGGAATTTCCGGTAATACAGCTTGATCTCGCCATGGTCATCGATGATCAGGCCGGAATTATAGGGGTTACCGTCCGGGTTGAATTCCATGATGGAGAAGCAGCCCCAGATCCTGTTGTCGATGCAGGCCCGCTTGAAGGAAGCTACTTCCGGGCCGTCGAGCCGGCACATGATCTCGGGATTGGTGTCCATCGACAGGCCGTGCAGCGAATATTCCGGAAACACGACGAGGTCCATGGTGCCGAGATTGCGCCGCGCCTTGCCGACCATAGAGACGATGCGTTCGGTCTGGCGCGCGAGGTCGGCCTTGGTCACCACCACGGGCAGTTGCAATTGCACGAGCCCGATGACGACGCCTTCGGGCGATTTGTTGAGGCCTCCAAGTCCGTTCATGCGCTTCCCCTGTATTTCCGGCGCGGCGATCGATCACCTGCGTTTCGACGTTGCGATACGGCGGTATTCAGCAACAATCATGCCAGTACTTTTGGGCGTTGCGTAAAACAGGTGCAATAAAAATCTCGCCCAGTGAATATGCACATGCCCGTCGCAAAAGCTACGCTCAGAGAATAAGCAGGTTGGCGCTCTTCATTCAACAAGTTGAAAATATGCAGGATTCTGCTTCAGCGGGAGATCAAATGACGTTGTACACAATGGCACGCGCCTTGCTTAGCTTGTTCCGGGACTACTCTCGTTCGGGGTGCGGGCATCATGGCGAACTCTAAGGGTCCATCCATCGGCACGGTCGCCGCGGAGCCGGAGCCGATCGCGCTCGACTGGGGCGTCACAGCACTCCTCATCATCGATATGCAGCGCGACTTCATGGAGCCGGGCGGTTTTGGCGAGACGCTGGGCAATGACGTCTCGCAACTCGCTCGTGCCGTGAAGCCGATCGGCGCGGTGCTGAACGCGGCGCGCCAGACCGGAATGCTGGTGGTTCACACCCGCGAGGGGCATCTGCCCGACCTCTCCGACGCGCCGCCGGCCAAGGTCGAACGCGGCGCGCCATCTTTAAGGATCGGCGATCCCGGGCCGATGGGGCGGATCCTGATCCGCGGCGAGGCCGGCCACGACATCATTCCCGAGCTCTATCCGCTCGACAGCGAGATCGTGATCGACAAGCCGGGCAAGGGCGCGTTCTACGCCACCGAACTCGGCGACGTCCTGGAAAAATACGGCATCGAGAATTTGCTGGTGTGCGGGGTCACCACCGAAGTCTGCGTCAACACCACCGTGCGCGAAGCCAATGACCGCGGCTATCGCTGCGTGGTGCTGGCCGACGGCTGCGCATCCTATTTCCCTGAATTTCACGAGATGGGCCTGAAGATGATCA
>DATHDZ010000235.1:0-3966 GCA_035318785.1 Micropepsaceae bacterium | reverse complement strand
CAGACGATCCTCGATGCCATCGAGGGTTTCGCACCCGATGCCATCCATATCGCGACCGAAGGGACGATGGGTCTATCCGCCCGCGCGATCTGTCTTGAGCGCGGACTTCGCTTCACGACCTCTTTCCACACGCGCTTCCCGGATTATGTCCATGCGCGCTTTCCCTTCATTCCGGAGAGCGCCGTCTATGGCGCGCTCAGAACCTTTCATGCGGCGGCTTCCGCGACCATGGTTTCCACGCTTTCCTTGAAGCGCGAATTGGAGGCCCATGGCTTCGCCAATGTGTTGTTGTGGTCGCGCGGCGTCGACGTCGAACAATTCAGGCCGAGAGCGAAGGACCATGTGTTCGATCTCGGCATGGATGTCTCGCGCCCGGTGTTCCTCTATGTCGGCCGCCTCTCGGTCGAGAAGAATGTCGAAGCCTTCCTCGCTTTGGATCTTCCCGGCACCAAACTGGTGGTCGGCGAGGGGCCGCAACGCGGCGACCTCGAGGCGCGGTTCCCCGCAGCGCGATTTCTTGGGCAGCGAACGGGCGATGAGCTCGCCCGCATCTACGCCGCGAGCGATGTTTTCGTCTTTCCCAGCCGCACCGATACGTTCGGGCTGGTGCTCTTGGAAGCACTGGCCTCTGGCACGCCAGTGGCGGCCTATCCGGTCCAAGGTCCCTTGGACGTGCTTTGTGATTCGCACATCGCCGCGCTGGACGAGGACTTGCACGCCGCTTGCCTGCATGCCCTGACGATTCGCCGCGATGATTGCCGGGCCTTCGCGCTCACCCGCTCGTGGGGCGCCAGCACCGAACAATTCCTCGTTAATCTTGCGATGACGGGCTGATCTTGCGCTCTGACTGAGGTGAAGGTTAAGGCTGTGCCATTGCCCCGCCTCAAACGCGCCTATATAAGCCCCGACCCCCTTTGCCCCAGGTTCGCATGGACATTCGAAATATCGCCATCATCGCCCATGTCGACCATGGCAAGACCACGCTCGTCGATCAGCTCCTGAAACAATCAGGCGCGATCAGGGATTATCAGCATGTTCAGGAGCGCGCGCTCGATTCCAACGATCAGGAACGCGAGCGCGGCATCACGATCCTGGCCAAATGCACCAGCGTCGAATGGCATGCGACCCGCATCAATATCGTCGACACGCCCGGCCATGCTGATTTCGGCGGCGAAGTCGAACGCATCCTGTCCATGGTGGACGGAGTCGTTCTTCTGGTCGATGCCGCCGAATCGGTGATGCCGCAGACGAAATTCGTGCTCTCCAAGGCGTTGAAACTCGGACTGAAGCCGATCGTCGTGATCAACAAGATCGACCGGCAGGACGCGCGAGCCCATGAAACGCTGGAGGAGATCTTCGATCTCTTCCTCGCGCTGGAAGCCAATGATTATCAGCTCGATTTCCATGTGCTCTATGCCTCGGGACGCCAGGGCTGGGCGGTCGCCGATCTGAAGGAAGAGCACAAGGATCTCTCGCCTTTGTTCGCGCGGATCATCGCCGACGTCCCATCGCCTAAGCCGATTGAGCGCGCCGGCGATGCTTTCCCCTTCACCATGCTGGTGACGACGTTGGAGGCCGATCCCTATCTCGGACGCGTGCTGACGGGGCGCATCGAATCTGGCGCCATCACGATGAATCGCGGCATCAAGGCACTGTCGGGCGACGGCAGGGTCATCGAGCGCGCGCGTGCGACCAAGCTGCTTTCGTTCCGCGGGCTCGCGCGCGTACCGACCGAGCGGGCTGAAGCCGGCGACATCGTGGCGATCGCGGGCCTGCAGAATGCAACCGTGGCGGACACGCTGTGCGACATCGAAGTGGAAACGCCGCTGCCCGCGCACCCGATCGATCCACCAACCCTTGCCATCACGCTGACGGTGAATGACTCCCCGCTCGCTGGGCGCGAAGGCGATAAGGTGCAAAGCCGCGTCATCCGCGATCGGCTTCTTCGTGAAGCCGAAGGCAATGTCGCGATTCATGTGCGCGAAACGGGGGAGAGCGCCTATGAGGTCGCCGGACGCGGCGAACTGCAATTGGGCGTGCTGATCGAGACGATGCGCCGCGAAGGCTTCGAGCTGGCGATCTCACGCCCGCGCGTGCTCTACCAAAACGATGCCGAGACCGGGGCGCGCCTCGAACCGATCGAGGAAGTCACCATCGACGTCGACGAACCCTATGCCGGCGTGGTGATCGAGAAAGTCTCGCAGCGCAAAGGCGAGATGCAGGACATGCGCGCCACCGGAGCGGGCAAGACGCGGCTCCTCTTCTACGCGCCGTCGCGCGGGCTCATCGGCTATCACGGCGAGTTCCTCACTGACACGCGCGGCACCGGCGTCATCAACCGCATGTTCCATGGCTACGCGCCGTATAAGGGACCGATCGAGGGGCGGCGAAACGGCGTGCTCGTTTCGACCAATGACGGCGAGGCCGTGGCCTATGCGCTCTGGTATCTCGAAGAGCGCGGCAAGCTTTTCATCACCCCCGGCACGCGCGTGTATGAAGGCATGATCGTCGGCGAAAATTCGCGCGACAACGACCTGGATGTGAATCCCTTGCGCGCCAAACAGCTCAACAATATTCGCACCCATTCCAAGGACGAAGCGATCCGGCTCACGCCTGTGATGCCGCTGACCCTGGAGCAATCCATCGCCTACATCCAGGACGATGAGCTGGTCGAAGTGACGCCCAAATCCATCCGCCTGCGCAAACGCGCTCTGGTGCCGCATTTGCGCAAACGGGCAAAGGCGGAAGCGGAATGAGCCTCGTCCGATAGCGTTCTGCCCGCGCTTTGGCTCCCGCGCTTTGGTAAGATGGTGTCCAAGACCTATTGGGGAGGAGCCACCATGAAGATCATGCCGTTTTTCGCCGCATTGCTCGCGGCCGGACTTTGGGCCGGCAGTGCCCCCGCGCAGCCGGCCAAGTCGATGCGCGAGCAGCTCGTCGGCACCTGGCAATTCGTCATCGCGGAGATCACCACGGCCGATGGCAAGAAGACACTGCCGTTTGGGGATCATCCCAAGGGGATGTTGATCTTCACGGCCGATGGCCATTTTTCGCAAGTGCATGTCTCGGGTGGGCTGCCGAGAATCGCTTCGAACAATCGGCTCGCCGGAACCGATGCGGACAACAAGGCCATCGTGCAGGGCACGCTCGCTTTGTTCGGCACCTACACGGTGGACGAACAGAAGAAGACTCTGACCTTCAACATCCAGGCGAGCACCTATCCCAACGCGGAAGGCACATCGCAGACCCGCACCATCGACAGACTGACCGCGGATGAGTTCCGCAACACCAACCCCGGGGCGGCCAGAGATGGCCCCGCTCTCGCCGCAAATTTCTACACACGGGCGAAATGACCGAAGGAATCGATTCGCGGCTCGCCTTTGCGCATCGGCTCGCCGGTGCGGCGGGCGAAGTGATCCGGCCCTATTTCCGCAAGCGCATCGACGTCACGGACAAGGGAGCGGCGGGATTTTACGATCCGGTGACCGAAGCGGACAAACGCGCCGAAGAGACGATTCGTGAACTGATCCGCACGCATTATCCGCAGGACGGCATTCTCGGCGAAGAATTCGGCGAGGTTCCGGGCACGAGCGGTTATCGCTGGGTGCTCGATCCGATCGACGGCACGCGTGCCTTCATCGCCGGCCAGCCGTTGTGGGGCACGCTGATTGCTCTGGAACATCAGGGTAAGCCTGTGCTCGGCGTTCTGGATCAGCCTTTCCTGCATGAGCGTTTCGTGGGCACGGAGGGCCAAACGCTCTTCGGCCATGCCGGCGGCATGTCCGAATTGCGCACGCGGGCCTGCGCCTCGCTTGCCGATGCGGTGATTTGCACCACCCATCCGATGCTGCATTTCGGCGAAAAGGAACGCGAGCAATATTTCCGCGTCGAACGCGCCTGCCGTCTCTCGCGCTATGGCGGCGACTGCTATGCCTATGCCTTGATCGCGATGGGCTTCGTCGATCT
>DATHDZ010000234.1:0-10926 GCA_035318785.1 Micropepsaceae bacterium | reverse complement strand
GCGGCATATGGCGGGGCACGCCAGATGCGTAATCTGGTCAAGAGTGGTTTCAGATTGAAAGTAACCAAAGTGTCATTCCCGGCCGAGCAATGTTTATTGCGAGGGGAAGGGAATCCACCCAGCGAAGAGATCCCCTTCCCTCGCCGGGGATGACACTGAAAGTTTCCATTCAGTCCGAACAACGTTTCTAACCCAGCAGCGACTTCATCTTCTCTTGAGTCATGCCCTTCATGAGCTGATCCACTAGGGCCGCCAGCGGCACCGGGACCTTCGCCTCCTGCGCCAGTTCGAGGGCGACATCCATGTCTTTCTCGGCCCATTTGCCGGTGCTGCGGCCCCAGCGCGCCAGCGACCAATTGGCGCCGCTGGAATGTTCCAGCGCCGCGATCAGTTTGGGAATGTCCGCGCCCATTTTCTTGGCGAAGGACAGCACCTCGTAATTGGCCACCATGCAGGCCCAGAGCAGCATGTTGTTAGCGGTCTTGGTGAGCTGCCCCGTGCCGCAAGGGCCGACATGCATCACATTCGCGCCGAAGGCCGAGAGCACCGGTTTGGCTTTTTCGAAGGCCGCCGCGTCGCCGCCGCAGAAGACGGTCAGGGTGCC
Organism: Micropepsaceae bacterium; assembly: GCA_035318785.1. Classification (GTDB taxonomy): domain Bacteria; phylum Pseudomonadota; class Alphaproteobacteria; order Micropepsales; family Micropepsaceae; genus CAIYRG01. Next base: position 10,322 of record DATHDZ010000234.1, on the reverse strand, counting down.
GTTGTCGGCGGCTTCCTGACCCAGCACCACGGGCGTATCGAGCAGGCCGATACCGCGTTTCGCACAGATCGCCTCAAGCTCGCGGGCGGTTTCCGGCGACGTCGAGCTGGAGACACAGATCACCGCGCCGCGCGTTAGTTTGTCGAGCAGACCGGAGCGGGTGACCACCTCTTCCACTTGCGCATCGGTCGCGACCATCACGATCACCACCTCCGCTGCGGCGCCGACATCGGCGGGGCTGGCGGTGATTCTCACGCCCGCATCCTGCGCCCGCTTTGCCGCTTCGGCGGACACATCATAGCCGGCAACGGCGAAGCCTTTGTTCACCATGTGACGGGCCATCTGATAACCCATGGCGCCAAGGCCGATGATGCCGGTGTTTTTGACTTGACCATCACTCATGGTTTTGTTCCTTCATCCCTATCGCCCCTCACCCCGACCCTCTCCCCCCTTGGGGGCGAGGGAGACTGCGCAAGCGCGCGGTGGCGGTTTCATCGATGTCCCAAGCGCGGCCATTCTTGACCACCACGACACCGTAATCGCGTTCGGCGCGCTGCGGCGAGACATAGCCCTGCGCAACATCGCTAAGCACCTTGGCGGGATCGCGCTCGAACGGATCGCCAAGTCCGCCGCCGCCTGGCGTCTCGAGCCGGAAAATGTCGCCGGCCTTCAGCGGATAATCGGCGTAACGCGTCGGCAGATGGTTTTCCTCCGCCGTTCCCGGATTGACGGTGAGGTCGCCCGTCCGTCCAGGCCCGCCACCCGCCGCGCCGTTGGGCGCGATCACATGCTTGGACGAGCGGATGGAAAACCGCGCGTCGGCGAGGTTGATATATTCGCGAACAATGCCGAGCCCGCCGCGGAATTTTCCCGCGCCGCCGGAATCCTTGATCAGCTCGAAGCGCTGCACGCGGGTGGGAAATTCGCTTTCGATGATCTCGATGGAAGCGATCTTGGCGTTGCTTTGATTGACCGAGGTTCCCGAAGCGCCGTCCCGGGTGGCGCGCCCGCCCGCCCCGCCGCCGACAATCTCATATTGCACATAGGTTTTGCCCGCCGAGGTCGAGCGCCCGCCGATGATGATGGAGCGGCTGCCGCAGCCGTCGGCACGGGCACGCGCCGGCATGACATGGGACAGCGCATCGAACAAGGCTTCCACCATCGCGTGCACGGTCGCGTTGTAGGTATTCACCGGCGCAGGAAAGCGCGGGTTCAGCACGCTCCCCTCCCGCGTCGTGATCTCATAGCTGCGCATGATGCCGCTATTGATGAATATCAGCGGGTCGACCAGGGAGATCAGCGCATAGCCCACGGCGGCCTTGACCAGAGGCGGACGCACATTGGCCGGTCCCTTGGTCTGGTCCGCGGAGCCTGAGAAATCGAAGCTGATCCCATCGCCTTTCTTTTCCACGACCACATGGATGCGGACGGGTTTGTTGAGCTCGATACCGTCATCGTCGATGAAGCGCTCGGCTTCGAAGCGTCCGTCCACCCATTCGGAAATGGCGGTGCGCATCTTCTTTTCGGAAAGATCGAGCAGCCGCTGAAAACTTGCGAGCGAATTCGCTTTGCCGAATTTGCCAATGAGTTCGGCGACGCGCTGCTCGCCGAGCCGGCTCGCGCCCAACTGACCGCGAATGTCACCCAGAACCAGCTCGGGCGTGCGGCTGTTGGCGGCGATGATCCGCTCGATCTCCACATTGCGCTGGCCGCCGCGGAAATAGCGGACAGCCGGAAGATGCAGTCCCTCGTTAAAGGTCTCCCTCGCCTGGCCGGAACAAGAGCCGGGCACCGGGCCGCCGATGTCGCTCTTGTGGGCGATCGAGGCGCAGAAGCCGATCAGTTCGCTTTCAACGAAGATCGGCGTGATCACCGCCATGTCAGGCGCATGCGGACTGCCGCCCTCATAGGGGTGATTGATCAGATAGGCGTCGCCTTCGACGATGTCGCCGCCATAGGCCTTGATCACCGCGCCGCAGCAGGCCGGGAAAGCGCCCATGTGCAAGGGCAGCACGACATGCTGCGCGATGACGTCGGCATTCGTGTCGAGGATCGCGCAAGAGGCGTCCTGGGATTCGCGCACGATGGTGGAGAAGCCGGTGCGGAACAGCGAGTTCTGCATCTCCTGCACGATGCCCGAAAGGCTCGCCTTGATGATCTCGAGATCGACGATTCCGAGCTGAGCTTGACCCTTCGCCACCTCACGCGCCCCCGATGGTGATGAGGATGTTCTTGAAACCGTCGACGCGCGCAATGTGGCCTGGCGGGATGACGGTCGTGGCATCGAGCTGATCGACGATTGCCGGACCAGCGAAACGCATGCCTACATCGAGCCGTTCGCGCTGATAGACAGGGCAGTCAAGGGTGACGCCTTCGAAGCGCGCTTTACGCGTTTCGCGCAACGCGTCTCTGAGCGTGCGCCCTTGTGCGCGGTGCTTCGGAATTTCCACCGGCGGCACGCGTCCGATGCCACGCAGTCGATAGGAGACGATCTCGACCGGTTCTTCGGGCGCGGTATGGCCGAACATCTGTTTGTGGCTTTCGTCGAACTGCGCCCGCAGCTTCGCAAGCGACTTCGCGTTCAACGGAAATTCGCATGGGATGGTGATCTCGTAACCCTGTCCGGCATAACGCATGTCGAGGGCGCGCTCGATCCCGATCTGCGCCTCGGAAAATCCTTCATCGCGCAGATCGCGCTCCGCATGGCTCTGCAATGTCGTGAACACGCCTGCAATTTCCTCGGTCGTGACCGCGGCTAGCCCCGCCAGCTTCGAGCGGATGTAATCGTGCTTCACATCGGACATCAGCAATCCCATGGCGGAATAGACGCCGGGATAAAGCGGCACCACCACCCCGGCCATGCCGAGCTCGGCCGCGATGGCGCAGGCATGCAGCGGACCCGCGCCGCCGAAGGCGAGCAGATGAAAATCGCGCAGATCATGGCCGCGCATGGTGGAGATCGCCTTGATCGCCTCCTGCATCTTCACATTGATGATGCGCACGATCCCTTCCGCGGCATCCATCACGCTCAGCTTGAGCTTTCCGGCGACACGCTCCTGGATGGCGCGCAAGGCAGCATTCGCATCGAGCTTCATCTTGCCGCCGAGGAAATTCCCCTCGCCGAGATAGCCCAGCACCAGATTGCAATCGGTGATGGTGGGCTCCGTGCCGCCGCGGCTGTAACAGGCGGGCCCCGGCACGGCGCCGGCGCTTTGTGGCCCGACCTCGAGCTGGCCGAAGCGGTCCACGCGCGCGAGCGTGCCGCCGCCCGCGCTCACCGTGTTGATGTCGATCATCGGGAGCGAAATGTCGCGTTCCTCGATCTTGCCGCGGTTCTGCACCGAGGGCTCGCCATCCTTGATCAGCGCGACGTCGCAGGACGTGCCGCCCATATCGAAGGTGATGAGATTCAAGATGCCTGTGGTGCGGCAGGTCTGCACGCTTGCGGTGATGCCACCCGCGGGCCCCGAAAGCACCGTCGCGACCGCCTTCCTCGCGCTCGCGGCGAAGGTGGCCATGCCGCCATTGGATTGCATGATGTATTTCTGCGGCGTCGTCAGACCCGCTTGCGACAGGCGCTGTTCCAGATTGCCGATGTAGCGCGCGAGGATCGGTTCTAGATAGGCGTTAATCACGGTCGTCGACAGGCGGTAATATTCGCGGATCTGCGGCACGATGTCCGAAGACAGAGAAACAGCGCAGCCGGGCATCTCCTCCGCGATGATGGCGCGGGCCCGCTCTTCATGCTCCGGCTTGAGAAAGGAAAACAGCAGACAGACCGCGACCGACTGCGGATTTTCCTGCGCAAGCTCGCGAATGGTTGTCCTCAGCGCGGCTTCATCCAGCGGTAGCAGAACCTCGCCGGACGCAGACACCCGTTCCGCCACTTCACCAGTCAGGCTCTCGGGCACGAGCAGCGGAGGGCGGTCGTAGAAAATGTCGAAAATAGCCGAGCCGTGCGGCCGGCATTGCTCGGCCACCTCATAGATGCCGCGGAAACCCTTGGTCACCAAGAGGCCGGTGCGGACGCCTTTGCCTTCGAGCAGGGCGTTCGTGCCCACGGTCGTGCCATGGCAGAAATAGCTGATGTCGCCCGGCGCCACGCCTTTGGCGAGAAGAACCTCGACGCCGGCGAGAATGGCCCGTGACGGATCGTCCGGCGTCGATGGCAGTTTGGCGACGGAGATTTCGTGGGTCTGCTCGTCCAGATAAACGAAATCGGAGAACGTGCCTCCGGTGTCCACGGTCAAACGGTAACGGGCCATATCGTCTCTGTCGGGTCGCTGTATGGGAGCGGTTTATAGAAGGGACAATCAGGCAACAAGACCACGTCCCCCCACCCATCGACACCCTGCAAGATTCTCGATAGTAAGAATCCAAGCCGCGCAGCCTTAATCGCCGGCAAGTTCGGGGAAATCGCCTGGCTGATGCAGGGGAAGCTGCGCTGAAACACTGCGCTGCGCGAAGATTTGTCTCATGCGCCATCGCGCTCAAATGGAGCGTCGCGGCTGCGGGTTTGCTTGTTTTCGCCACGAGCGCCTGGAGTGCCGACGCTCCGTTATCACCCGGAACGGTCCGCGATTTCACCACCTATGTGCCGACCGCCAAGGCGACGCGGATCGAGGCCGCCGAAGCGCCGGTGATTGATGGCGACCTCTCCGATCCGATTTGGCGCAAGGCGGAGCCGATCACCGAATTCTACCAGACCGACCCGAACGAGGGGCAGCCCGCCTCCGAACGCACCGATGTGCGCTTCCTCTACGACGCCAACAATCTTTACGTCTATGTCTATGCCTATGACCGTCGGCCGGACCTGATCCGCGGGACGAGCATGAACCGCGATGGCAATTTCGGCGGCGACGACACCGTGCGCGTTTATCTCGACCCGCTGAACACGCGGCGCAACGCCTATCAATTCGTCATGAACTCGCTGGGCGGGCGCCTCGATCAACTCATCCAGAACAATTCGGATTTCATCCGGGAATGGAACACCATCTGGACCGGCCGCTCCAGGGTGGTGAACGACGGATGGACGGTGGAGATGGCCATCCCGTTCCAGGATCTGTCCTTCGATCCTGCGAAGCCCGATTGGGTCATCGAACTGACCCGAGAAATTCGCCACCTCAACGAGCGCGACCGTTGGAGCTCGATCAGCGCCGCCACATTGGGCACCGACATCAGCCGCGCCGGTACGCTGACGGGCATCGCCGGCATCAATCAGGGGCTCGGGCTCGACATCCAGCTCTACGGAGCGATGCGCTACCGCTTCGATTGGCAAGATCCGCAGCGCGAGACCAAGAGCGCCCGGCTTTCCGGCAATGCCTTCTACAAGGTCACGCCGCTTCTGACCGGCACGTTGACCGTCAATCCGGATTTTTCCGATAGCCCGCTGGATCTTCTCCAGGTCAACACCACGCGGTTCAATCTGTTTCAACCCGAGACGCGCAATTTCTTCCTGCAGGATGCAGCGACGTTTGAATTCGGCGGGCGGGGCTTCGCTGCCACGACCGACTACAATTATCCGGCCGAGAACGGGTCACCCTTCTTCTCGCGCAATCTCGGTTTGGCGAATGGTGTGCCTGTCAGCATCATCGGTGGCGCCAAATTATCCGGCGAATATGCGGGGCTGGGCATCGGCGCGCTATCGGTCGTGACCAACGGCACCGGCGACACGAAGCGCAGCCAATCGCTTTCGGTGGTTCGCGTCACCAAACCCATCGGAGAATCCAAACTCGGCTTCATGTTCACCAATGGCGACCCCTCGGGTCGTGCCAAGAACACACTCGCCGGCGCCGATTTGCAGTTTCGCGACTCCAATTGGCGGCCCGGCAAGGTTCTGCTGGCCGATTTCTATTACATGCGCAGCATGTCGGACACGAAGGGCGACGACGATTCGTTCGGCGCGGCGCTCAATCTTCCGAACGAGCCGTGGGGGCTCGAGACCCGCTTCAAGCAGCTGGGCAAGAACTATTCTCCGGCTCTGGGATTCGTCAATCGCACCGGCATCCGGCAATGGGACGGCATCGCGACCTATCGGCGCCGCGACCTCGGCTGGCATTGGCTCGACCTGGCTTCGTCCTGGTATGTCGTCACCAGCCTCAACAATCATCTGGAGTCGCGCGAGAACGGCATCTGGACCGGCATATCTCTGCGGTCCACCGATGAGTTCTACCTCCGGGCGTTCAATGATTACGAAGACGTGCCGGTGCCGTTCAAGATCGCGGGCAAGGTTCCCGTCCCGGCCGGCCGGTACAACTGGACCAATGGCAGCATCTACATTCAGACCGCAAACTCCCGGCCCATTTTCGGACGCCTCGATGTGCTGTGCTGCAGCTACTACAACGGCCATCAATTGAGGGCAGCCTTACAGCTCGATATGCGACCCAACGCGACATTCCAATTCGCGCCGAAATACACCTACACTTATCTCGATTTGCCGGGCGGGCTGTTGAACATCCACGCGCTGTCGCTCTCTCTTATCACCAATTTCACCCCAGACATGCAGCTCTATACCGAGCTGCAATACGACAATGTCAGCGAGAAATTCGCGCTCTCCATACGCTATCGCTGGGAATACCAGCCGGGGCAGGAGTTCTTCGCTTCCGTCGGCCAGGCGGCGCTCATCCCCGGCCAGGAATTCGTGTCGCGAGCGACGCAAGCCGTCATACGCCTGGGCCACACGTTCCGGTATTAAAGCCTGGCGCCTGGAAATGCGCATATAAACACCCTAGTTTCGGTCGGCTTTCAGCATGATAGGGGACGAATTTGGCTTTCACATCCTGGCGTGGCGTTGTCGGCAATATCAAACCGACCATGCGTCCCGGCTCCGTCGAAGAATTGTGCCGCATCCTGCCCGAGGGCGTGGGGATCATCCCGCTCTTCCTCGATATCCAGCGCGGGGCGCGGGAGGAATTCACCAATATCATCCCGCATTACGAGCCGCTGATCGCCAAGCTCGCGGACCATGACGTGGATCTGATCCACCCCGAAGGCGCGCCGCCTTTCATGGTGCTCGGCCATAAGGGCGAAGCGGAGCTGATCAAGAAATGGGAGAAGAAATACAAAGTCCCGGTCTTCACCTCGGGCACCAATCACGTCCGCGCTCTGCAAGCGCTTGGTGTGAAACGCTTCATCGGCGCCTCCTATTTTCCCGGGAAGATCAACGAGACATTCGGGCGCTATTTCGAGGATGCGGGTTTCGATGTCCTGGGCATGGAAGGGATCGACGTTCCCTTTCAAGAGGTTGGAAATCTGTCCGCCGAAATGGTCTATGCGCATGTGAAGAGAATCTTCCTCAAGCACCGCAAGCAGGCGCAAGGGATTTATCTTTTGGGCTCCGGCTGGCGGGTGATGGGGATCATCGATCTTCTGGAGCGCGATCTGGGCGTGCCGGTGGTTCACCCGGTCCCGGCGCGCTGTTGGGAGATCCAGAAGCGCCTGACGATCAATCATCCGGTCACGGGTTACGGGCGGCTGCTCGCCGAGATGCTGCCGGGATAGGTTTGCGCATGAGGTTCCGCTTCGCCTCTAGACTGTTGGCTGCGGCTCTCGCGACGGCCATGGCGGGCTTGCCTGCGAAAGCGGTCGCCCAAGGCGCGCAGCCCTTCTATAGGAACAAGCAGATCACCATGCTGATCGCGAGCGGCGCCGGCGGCGGCTACGACGCTTACGCCCGTACGCTGGCGCGCTACATGACCAAGCACATCCCAGGCAATCCGGTGATCGTGCCGAAAAATGTGCCCGGCGCCGGCGGGCTGATTGCGGCGAACACGCTCTACAACAATGCGGCGCCCGATGGGCTCACCTTCGCCGCCCTGACCAATGGCGTCGCCATGGACCCGCTGTTCGGCGAGAAGGCCGGCCGGTTCGACGCGCAGAAATTCAACTGGCTGGGCAGCATGGGCAAGCTCGAAAACATCTGCGTGACCTGGCAGGGCAGTCCTATCACCCGCATCGAACAGGCCAAGACGCGCGAAGTGGCGGTCAGCGCCTCGGGCGCCACCGGCAATTCCGCGATCATGCCGAAGATCGTCAATCAGTTCCTGGGCACGAAGTTCAAGGTGATCGGCGGCTATACGGAAGGCTCCGGCGTCACGCTCGCGCTGGAGCGCGGCGAGGTCGACGGCGTGTGCGGCCTTTCCTATTCGACCCTGAAGACGATGCGCCCCGACTGGTTCCGCGATCGCAAGCTCAACATCATCCTGCAGATTGGCCTGCAGAAGCTGAAGGATTTGCCGAACGTTCCCAGCGCGATCGATCTGGTGACCGATCCCGACAGCAAAAAAGTCCTCGAACTGATCCTGATCCGGCAGGAGATGGGACGCCCCTTCGCCATGCCGCCGGGTGTTCCCGCCGACAGAGTCGCCATGATGCGCCGGGCTTTTGACGAGACGCTGAAGGACCCGGGCTTTCTGGCCGAAGGCGCGAAGCTGCAATTGGAAATCGATCCGCTTACGGGCGCTGAGATCGCCGAGCTTCTGAAGACGGCTTACGGCGCACCGAAACCGATCGTGGCACGCGCCGCGCAACTCGCGAAATGACTTCTAACGGTTACGATTACATCGTCATAGGCGCGGGGTCTGCAGGCTGTGTCCTCGCGAACCGTTTGACCGAAGACGGCGCCGCGCGCGTGCTGCTGCTCGAAGCCGGCGGGCGCGATACGCACCCCTATATCCACATTCCGCTCGGCCTTGGGCGCCTGCATGCGAGCCGCATGTTCGATTGGGGCTATGACAGCGAGCCGGAGGCCGCACTGAACGGCCGGCGCATCGAAGCGATGCGCGGGAAGGTCCTGGGCGGCAGCTCGTCGATCAATGTGATGGCGTTCACGCGCGGCGACCCCGGCGACTACGAACGCTGGGCGCAATCGGGCGCGCTCGGCTGGTCCTATGCCGACGTGCTTCCCTATTTCAAACGCGTGGAGAGTTGGGAGGAAGGCGACAGCGCCTTTCGCGGGGGGAACGGACCCATCGGCGTCGAATGGGCGAAGACGACGGACCCGCTTTTCGATGCCTGGATCGAAGCGGCAAAGACGGCGGGCTATCCGCATGTGAAAGATTACAATTCCGGCGTGCATGAGGGCTTCGGACGCAGCCAATATTCCATCCGCAATGGGCGCCGTTCCTCGGCCGCTGCCGCCTATCTGAAACCCGCCCTCAAGCGGCCCAATCTCACCGTCGAGACCCACGCGCTGACGACGCGGGTGATCCTTGAAGGCACGCGCGCGGCGGGCGTCGAATATCGGCGCAAAGGACAGATGATCCGCGCGACCGCCGGCAAGGAAGTCATCGTCTCGGGCGGCGCCTTCAACACGCCGCAAATCCTGATGCTTTCGGGCATCGGGCCGGCCGAGCATTTGCGCGAGATCGGGATCAAGCCCGTCATCGACCTGCCCGTCGGACGCAATCTGCAGGACCATGTCGCCGCTTTGATCATGTATAGCCGCCCCACACCCGGCAGCTTTCGCGATTCGATGCGGTTCGACCGCATGGCTAAGAGCATGATCACAGCCTATTGCTTCGGCACGGGGCCCGGGACGGTTGTGCCCGGCGGGTTACACGCCTTCATCAAGACGCGGGCGGAGCTGGCTGTCCCCGATATCGAATTCATGTTCCGCGGTGCGCCGACCCATGCCGAATTGTGGTTTCCATTGCTGAAACCCGCTTATGCTGACGGTTTTGGGATTCGCCCGACGCTTCTGCATCCGCAAAGCCGGGGCGAGATCAAACTGGCTTCCGCGGACCCGGACGCGCATCCGCGCATTTTCTTGAACCTGCTGAAAGCGGCGGGCGATCTAGCGAATTTGCGCGATGGGTTCAAACGCGCACGCGAGGTGGCATCGCAGAAGGCGCTCGATCCCTATCGCGGGGTGGAAACCTCGCCGGGCGAAAAGGTGAATACGGACTCCGAAATCGATGCCTGGCTGAAAAAGACGGTGATCACCGCGCATCATCCCGCTTCCACCTGCTCCATGGGGTTAAGGGAGGACAGCGTACTCGACCCTGAGCTGCGCGTACGCGGGGTGGAAGGTTTGCGGGTGGTCGACGCATCGGCCATGCCGGACCTTGTCTCGGCCCATATCAATGCCACGGTGCTGATGATGGCGGAAAAGGCGGCCGATATGATCCGGGGGCGTGGAACAACCTAGCGGTTGCATCCCCCCACCCGTCCGGCTTCGCCGGGCGACCTCCCCACGAGGGGGAGGTTGAGCAGTCAAAGCGCGCTGAGTTGCATCGGAGCGACTCCATTCGGTACTCTGGGCCATCGAAATTTCAGCAATCCCTTCGCGGGCTTTCGCTATGAATGTGTTGACCAAAACCAAA
>DATHDZ010000233.1:0-3116 GCA_035318785.1 Micropepsaceae bacterium | reverse complement strand
GGAGGTGCAACCAATTGCCGTCCAAACGCTCGCGAGCCGCATATCCGCCCCCAATTCCAAACGATAGAATCTAGGTATAGCAGACTACACGGCGAAATCTATAGTTGCGTTGGGAACCGGCTCTACTCCGCCCCGGCCTTCTGCGCATATTCCCAGGAGGCCTTGGCCAGCGGCACCGTGCGTTTTGCCGATTCCATGGCCTTGGCGCTCGCGGCGGTGCCATCGCGGATGCGTCCGGCGATGCCCTGCGTAATTCCGGCGAGCCGGAACAGATTGTAGGAAAAATACCAGTTCAGGTCGGGAACGGCGCTGCCGGTGACGTTGCAATAGATTTCCGCGGCCTGTTCCATGCTCGGAATATTGAGCGCCTTCAGGTCGGCGTTGGCGAGGCCGGGCATGGTCCATTGCATCAGGAGATAGGTGAAGTCCGCCATCGGATCGCCGAGCGTCGACAACTCCCAATCCAGCACCGCCCGCACGCGGGGTTCGGTCGGGTGAAAGATCATGTTGTCGAGGCGATAGTCGCCGTGAACGATGGAGACCCGCTCCTGCTGCGGCATGGTGCGCGGCAGCCACTCGATCAGTTTTTCGACTTCGGGAATGTGCTGGGTTTCGGAGGCCCGATACTGCTTGGTCCAGCGATCGACCTGACGCGCGAAATAATTTCCCGGCTTGCCGAAATCGCCGAGCCCGATGGCTTGCGGATCGTAGGTATGCAGCTGGGCGAGCGTCTCTATCTTGCTGGCGAAAATCTGGCGACGCGCCTCCGGCGTCTGGCTGGGGAGTGTCGGATCCCAGAACACCCGGCCCTCTTCCATCGACATGATGTAGAAGGCTGCCCCGATCACGGCGTCGTCGGTGCACAGCGCATAGGCCTTGGCGACCGGAAATCCCTGCTTGCTGAGCGCGGCGATGACGCGGAATTCGCGGTCGACCGCGTGCGCCGACGGCAGCAATTTGCCGAACGGCTTGCGGCGCATCACATAGGAACGGCCGGGGGTATCGAGCCGGTAGGTCGGGTTCGACTGACCGCCCTTGAATTGCAGGACGGTCAGCGGTCCCTGATAGCCCTCGACGTTTTCGCGCATCCAGCCATCGAGGCTCAGCTCATCGATCCGATGCCGCTCCTCGACGGGCTTGGTGCCCGAAAACTCTTCGTCTTTCCTGACGCCCTCGGCCACGATGACGCTCCCTCTTTAGATTTCTTGGGGAGCGCCATTTTGGGAGCTCCCTTTAATGCGTAGTGGGAGCGTTTGCATACTTCCGAAGTTCAAGTCTGGCAATGGCGCGGTTATGGACCTCGTCCGGGCCGTCCGCCAGCCGCATCGTGCGCATCGAAGCATAGTCCCGCGCCAGCCCGGCATCGTCGGAGACGCCGGCGGCGCCGTAGGCCTGGATCGCGTTGTCGATGATCTTCAGCGCCATGTTGGGCGCCGCCACCTTGATCATGGCGATCTCGAGTTGCGCGGTCTTGTTGCCGACCTTGTCCATCATGTCGGCGGCCTTGAGGCACAACAGGCGGTTCATCTCGATGTCGGTGCGGGCCTCCGCAATGCGCTGCTCCCAGATCGAATACTCGATGATCTTCTTGCCGAACGCGGTGCGCGACGACAGCCGCTTCACCATCTTCTCCAGCGCTTCCTCGGCCTTGCCGATGGTGCGCATGCAGTGATGGATGCGGCCGGGACCGAGACGCCCTTGCGCGATCTCAAAACCCCTGCCCTCGCCGAGCAGGATATTGCTGACGGGAACGCGGACATTTTCAAGAAGCACCTGCGCGTGGCCGTGCGGCGCATCGTCGAAACCGAACACCGGCAGCATTTTTTCGACGGTGATGCCCTTGGCGTCCCGCGGCACCAGAACTTGCGACTGCTGCTGATGCCGCGGCGCGCTGGGATCGGTCTTGCCCATCACGATCAGAACCTGACAGCGTGGATCTCCGACGCCGGACGACCACCACTTGCGGCCGTTGATCACATAATGATCGCCGTCGCGCTTGATGCTGGTTTCGATATTGGTCGCATCCGACGACGCCACTGCGGGTTCGGTCATCAGGAAGGCGGAGCGGATTTCGCCGTCCATCAGCGGGCGAAGCCACTTCTTCTTGTGCTCCTTGGTGCCATAGCGCATCAACACTTCCATGTTGCCGGTATCGGGCGCGGAACAGTTGAACACTTCCGAAGCCCAGCCGATATGACCCATCTGCTCGGCGAGCGGCGCGTATTCCAGATTGCTCAATCCCGCGCCGCGGAATTCGTCGTCCTCATGGGCCGAGGGCGGCATGAACATGTTCCAGAGACCTTCGGCGCGCGCCTTTTTCTTCAGATCTTCCAGGATCGGGATCGCCTTCCAGCGCTCACCTGCCTCGTCCTGCTGCCGGTAAATCGGCACGGCGGGCCGGACATGCTTGTGCATGAACGACTCCACACGGTTGAGCCATTCGCGCTGACGGTCAGACATGTTGAAGTCCATGGGCGTTTCCTCACATTTTTGGGCGAAAATTGTTGGCGGCACTGTCTCCCCGCCGCCCCTCGCTCGCAAGACCATTCTTGCCGCTGAAATCAGCGGCGGCAGCAAGGGCCGGCTGGCCGGGAATGCCATGCGCGAGATGCGCATTGACATTCCCCGCTCTCAAACGATAGTTTCATACAACTGTTTGAATTGCAACCGTCCAAGTTCGTCCTGCATAGGTCCCATGATATGGCGTCGGATCAGACCAGAACCGCGATCCTCAGCGCCGCCGAGCGGCTTTACGCCGATCGCGGTTTTGGCGACGTCACGCTGCGCGACATTGTCGCCGCCGCCGACGTCAACCTGGCGGCGGTGAACTATCATTTCGGCTCCAAGGACGAACTGATCGCCGAACTGTTCGTCACCCGCAGCCTCGCCACCAACCGCGAGCGTCTCAACGAACTGAAGGCGGCTGAAGAAGCCGCCGGCGGCCGCGCTGACATCAACTCCATCCTGCGCGCGCTGGTAGGGCCGACGCTGCGGGGCTGCCTCGGCCCCGACCGCGAGCGCTCGACGGCGGCGCGTTTCATGATCCGGGCCTCGATCGAATCGGTGCCGCCGATCCGCCGCATCAAGAATCGCGAAATCGATCACTTGCGGAAGTT
>DATHDZ010000232.1:0-2359 GCA_035318785.1 Micropepsaceae bacterium | reverse complement strand
AAACTCGCTCAAGCGAACCTCGTCCCGCGACAGATACAGCCGGCCCGCCTCGATTTTCGAGATGTCGAGAATGCCGTCGATCAGCCCGGACAGATGATCGGCGCTGCGACGGACCACGCGCACCTGATCGCGCGGCTTAGGGAGCAAGCTCGAATCCTGCTCCAGCAACTGAGCGTAGCCACTGATGGCATTCAGCGGCGACCGCAGTTCATGGCTCAGTCCAACGACATATCGGCTCTTCGCGAGATTGGCTGATTCGGCGACTTCCTTGGCGCGCTGCAACTCGGCGTCGGTACGCTTGTGCGCGTCGATTTCCTGGATCAGCAGCGCGGTCTGCCGCCTGGTTTCGGCTTCCGCCGCGCGCCGGCTCTGCTGCGCGAGCACGAACAGCCAGGCGACCACGCCGATGATAATCGTCAGTGCGAAGAATACCTTCCAGAGCACGTCGGATAGCTGCAGGTTGTCGACGTGCACTGTCGCCGATGTCTGCAGATAGATCAGGCCGAGCGTCAGCCCGACCAGTCCGGCGGAAACCGCGAAGACACCGAGATAGTGTCCGAGTTGCGAATTGATCCGTGTGTAAATGGGCTCCGGCAACAGCTTGCCGAGGGTTTCGGCGACCTGCGCCTGGATCCGCGCGTGCGGCTTGCAGAGGTCGTGGCATCGTGCATCGAGCGAACAGCACAGCGAGCAAATCGGGCCGGCATAGGCGGGACACGACGCCATGTCCTCGGGCTCGAACGAATGTTCGCAAATACAGCACGGGATCGCTTTGAGATTCTGCCAGCTGCGTTTCGGCTTGCGCGCAATGTAGTATTTGCCGTCGGTCGCATATGCGATCAGCGGCGCCGTGACGAAAGCAACGAGCAGCGCCACGAACGGCGACAGTGCCTTCGCGGTCGGTCCGAACAGGCCATAGAACGCGCTGATGGAGACGATAGTGGCGATCGTCATGGCGCCGACGCCGACCGGATTGATGTCGTAGAGATGCGCGCGCTTGAATTCCATGTGGGGCGGGCGCAAGCTGAGTGGCTTGTTGACGACGAGATCGGAGACCAGCGCGCCGACCCAGGCGATGGCGACGTTGGAGTAAAGCGCCAGCGTCTGCTCGAGCGCCTTGTAGACGCCGATCTCCATCAGCAGCAATGCGACGACCACGTTGAAAACCAGCCAGACCACGCGACCGGGATGGCTGTGGGTGAGGCGGGAAAAGAAGTTCGACCATGCGATCGAGCCGGCATAGGCGTTGGTGACGTTGATCTTCAATTGCGAGAGGATCACGAAGGTGCCGGTCAACGCCAGTGCGAGATCGGGTTGCGACAGCACGTAGCGAAATGCTTCGAGATACATATGTGCCGGTTCGGCGGCATGCTCGAGTGACACGCCATGGCTTAGCGCGAAGTAAGCCAGGAACGATCCGGCCAACAGCTTGAGCGCGCCGAGAATGATCCAGCCCGGCCCCGCGCTGAGCAGCGCAATCCACCAGGACGTCTTTGAGGTTCGCCGGTCGCGCGGAAGGAAGCGCAGGAAGTCGACCTGCTCGCCGATCTGCGCCACCAGCGAGAACACCACCGAGGCGGCGGTCCCGAACAGCAGCAGGTCGAGATGACCTCTGGGGTCGCCGTGCTCGCCGGCAAATTTTGTCCACTCCGAGAAAGAGTGCGGATTGGCATAGGCGATCGCGGCAAAGGGGAGAATGTGAAGAATGATCCACAGCGGCTGCGTCCACAACTGGAAGCGACTGATCAGCGTGATGCCATGCGTCACCAGCGGAATGATGACGACGGCGCTGATGAGATAACCGAGGGGGCGCGGGATTCCGAAGCACATCTCCAGCGCGGTGGCGAGAATGACCGCTTCGATCGCGAAGAAGATGAACGTGAAGGATGCGTAGATCAGCGAGGTGATGGTCGAGCCGATGTAGCCGAAGCCGGCCCCGCGGGTTAACAGATCGATGTCGATGCCGCATTTGGCGGCGTGGTAGGCGATCGGCAGACCGCAGCAGAAGATAATAACGCTAACGACAAGAATGGCCGCGGTGGCGTTGGTGACGCCATAATTAAGCGTAATCGTGCCGCCGATCGCCTCCAGGGCCAGGAACGAGATGGCGCCCAGCGCGGTGTTGGCGACCCGGGCGGCGGACCAGCGCCGCGCGCTTTTGGCCGTGAAGCGCAGCGCGTAGTCTTCCAGCGTCTGGTTGGCAACCCATTGATTATATTGGCGCCTGACGCGGTCTATCCGCTGCCGCCCTGCCACTTCGGTACTCCTGACCCCAAAGCTTTACGCTTGCAAAGCCCGTGCAAAATCTACGTCGCTATTTTGCGGTGCAATATACGCGATCTTGCGTATCTGTGCACTG
>DATHDZ010000231.1:0-11884 GCA_035318785.1 Micropepsaceae bacterium | reverse complement strand
AGCCGCGCTTCTCCGTTTGCCCATAACGCCACGAAGAAGACGGTCATCACGCCGGGCAGCCAGCGCGAGGCGGTATCGTTCCCGCGCGACAGCGTCGCGAGCGAAGCGCCATAGAGCAAGGTCAGGAGCGAAAGCCCATAGGCGCCGAAAACCGCGGTGCTTTGCAGCAGCGCGATGGATGCTCCCCAGCCATAAGCGGGAAGATTCCAAGGGAAACCCGTGAGCACATGGCCGCGCAGCCATTCGATGACGGCGAACACCAGAGCGAAAAGGAAAATGCGCGCTACGCCCGGGCGCCATTGCAGCATGCAAAGCACGGCGCCTGCGGCATAGAAGAGCCCCAGCCCGCCGGGCATCAGCACCGCAACAAAAGGAAGCTCCCAGGCGTGCGCGTCGGGATCGACCAGAAAGGCGTAACCGATCCAATAAAGGCCGACGAGAAAAAAGCCGAAGCCGAAGCTCCAGCCAATTCCCCATGCCTGACGCAAGCGGCGCGGACTCGCGGCTGCACCATCCAGCAGCAGCACCAAACCGGCATAGGAAAGAAGCAGAAACGGAAAAAGGCGAAAGGGCTCAAAAGCGAGCGCGCCGCCCGCGCCCATCGCCGCCGCCAAAGCAAGCCGCTTGAACCCGCGCACGCGCTGCAACGAGGAAGCCAGCCGATCCGCGAAATGCCAGGACATGCGCAAGATCAGTGGGCCGGGGGCAATGGCGGAGACAGCGCCCGAACGCGCAAGCGCTTGGCGCGACGTGGATCGGCTTCGAGGATCTCGAACTCCACGCCGGCATGCGAAACGATCTCGCCTCGCACCGGCACACGGCCGAGAGCAGCAGCGACCACGCCGCCCAGCGTGTCGACATCCTCTTCGGTTTCCATCTCGGTCAAATCGATGCCGGTGCGTTCCTTGAAATCTTCCAGGCTGACGCGGGCGTCGGCATCAAATTTGCCGTCTGGGCGCACGACGATCTCGGGCGTTTCATCGACGTCGTGCTCATCGTCGATGTCGCCGACGATTTCCTCGACCAGATCTTCGATCGTCACCAAGCCGTCGGTGCCGCCATACTCGTCGACCACCAGCGCCATATGGATGCGGGTCGCCTGCATCTTCATCAAGAGGTCGAGCGCGGGCATGGCGGCGGGCACGAACAAGACCTCGCGTTTCAGCTTGCTGATGGAAGTGGGCGGCCATTGGAGTTGACCGTCGGCGCCGATTTCGACCAGAGCAACGATGTCCTTGATGTGCACCATGCCCAAAGGATCGTCCAAGGTCTCGCGATAGATCGGAAGACGCGAATGCTGCGCCTCGCGGAAGAGGGCGACGGCTTCGGCGAAGGGCGTCTGTTCTTCCACCGCGACGATGTCGGCGCGCGGCACCATCACGTCGGAGACCGCGAGCTCGCCGAACGTCAGGAGGTTTGCGAGCATCAGACGCTCTTGCGAGCTCAAATTCTGCGTCTCGCGTTCGCTCTCCTCGATCACCTCTTCGATGCTCTCGCGGATCGTCGAATCCTTGCGCAGCCCCCTCACCGCTTGGGCAAGGCGCGCGGCGATTTCGCCAAGAAGCGGGCGCGGTACCGAGGCCGAAGCCGAGGCGGAAGGAGCCCGGCCGTCCGCGGTTTCGATCTGGAGGGGGATGGCGGCGCCCGGAACGGGGCCGGATTTCGTATCGGAATCGGCAGGCATAGCGCGAGTTTATGCTGCTTTGCCTCGCCGCGTATAGTGACGCGGGGCATAGGGGTCGGCAATGGTCAGCTTGGCGAGCAAGGCCGTCTCGAGCGCTTCCATCGCCCGGGCATCATTCGCTTTTTCGTGATCGTGGCCGGTGAGATGAAGAATGCCGTGGATCACCAGATGGGCGGCGTGGGCGGCGAAACTCTTGCCTTGGGCGCGGGCTTCGCGCGCCACCACCCCACGGCCGAGGGCAACATCGCCGAGATAGGGCTCGTCCGATGATGCGGATGGGAAGGACAAGACATTGGTGGCTTTGTCCTTACCGCGGAACGACGCGTTCAACGCGCGCAGCCTTGCATCATCGGAAAGAAGGATGGTGAGAGCCGGCGGAGCCGAATTCGACCCTCCCCCGCGGCGCTGAGGCGCGGCGACCTCGCCCTTCCCGGGGGAGACGTTGCCCAAGGCGAGGCGGGCGGCGCGGCGGATCAGGCGCAGCACCGAAGAATCTTCACGCCAGCGCGCATCCTCTACGACCACCGAGATGGCGGGATGTTTGCGCGGAGCTGGCGCGCGCCGGCGGGATCGCGCCTTCATTCCCCCCCTTCCGGATGGGACTTTGCGCCGCGGCGCGGTTTCGCGCCCTGTTCATGGGAATCATAGGCAGCGACGATGCGACTCACCAAGGCATGACGCACGACATCGCCTGCGGCAAAGCGGGCAATGCCCACGCCTTCCAAGCCGCCCAGATACCGCACGGCCTGATCGAGGCCTTCGGGTCCGCTGGGAAGATCGCTCTGGGACGGATCGCCCGTGACCACCATGCGCGAATCTTCCCCGAGGCGCGTCAAGAACATCTTCATCTGCGCCGGGGTGCAGTTCTGCGCTTCATCCAGGATGACGAAAGCGCGCGACAGCGTGCGCCCGCGCATGAAGGCGAGCGGCGCCACCTCGATGGTTCCGAGTTCCATCAGCTTTGTGCAGCGCTCGCCCATCACCTCGAACAACGCGTCATAAAGCGGGCGCAGATAGGGGTCGATCTTTTCCTTGAGGTCGCCCGGCAAAAAGCCGAGACGCTCGCCGGCTTCCAGTGCAGGGCGCGACAGGATCAAGCGTTCCACACGGCGCTCATGAAGAAGATGGGCGCCGAAGGCGGCGGCGAGATAGGTCTTGCCGGTACCCGCCGGACCTAAGCCGAACACCAGCTCATGCTTGCGCATCAGATCGATATAGGCGGTTTGCGCCATGTTGCGCGGCCGCGTGGCCTTGCCCGATGCCGTGCGAAGGCGCGCACCGTCGGCGTCCGCATGGGGCAGCTCATGCGCATCGGGCGCGGTGAAACTGATCTCGGCGTCGACATCGCCCAAGGTGAGTTCCTCGCCGGCTTCGAGACGCCGATAAAGCGCGCGCAAGACGATGGTGGCGCGTTCGCGTGCGTCGGGCGCGCCCTCGACGGAAATCAGATTGCCGCGCTGCGCCAGCCGGACGCCGAGCTTCTGTTCCAAACGCACAAGGTTGCGGCTATGACTGCCAGCCAGCGAGGACAACAGTGCATTGCGCTTGAATTCCAGCGTAACTTGCTCGCGCGCGCTTATGTCGGAAGCGGTGCCGTGGCGCGGGTTCAATGCGCGGCCGCCTTTAGCGCTGCATGCGCCGGGACATCCGCAAGTGCACCTCTGAGAGAATTCGGCAGCACCTCGATGATCTTCACGGTGCGAAGCTCCCCGATCAGCGGGGCCGCGCCATCGACATGCACGGGCTGAAGATAGGGGCTGCGCCCAACGGCCTGACCCTGTCTGCGCCCCGGTTTCTCGAACAGCACGCAAAGCGTGGCGCCCGCACAGCTTTCGTTGAAGGCGTTTTGCTGCTCGGTGAGCAGCGCTTGCAGGGCTTGGAGGCGTTCGTTCTTGACGGCGTCGGGAATCTGCCGCGGCGAAGCGGCGGCGGGCGTTCCGGGACGCGGGCTGTATTTGAACGAGAAGGCCTGCGCGTAACCCACCTCTCGTACCAGCGTCATGGTCGCTTCGAAATCGGCGTCGCTTTCGCCCGGGAAGCCAACGATGAAATCGGATGACAGCGCGATGTCGCGACGTGCTGCACGCATGCGGGTGAGGATACGCAAGTAGTCCGCAGTTGTATGGCCGCGATTCATCGCGGCGAGCACGCGGTCCGAACCGGACTGAACCGGCAAATGCAGATAGGGCATCAGCGTCTCGACATCGCCATGCGCGGCAATGAGATCGTCATCCATGTCGCGCGGATGGCTGGTGGTGTAACGCAGGCGCTTCACGCCTTCGATACGCGCAAGATAGCGAATGAGCCGCGCGAGACCCCAGCGTGCGCTGTCCGGTCCTTCGCCAAGATAGGCATTCACGTTCTGCCCAAGCAGGGTTATTTCGGCGACGCCACGTTCGGCGAGGCGGCGCGCCTCGTCGGCGATCTGCAGGACGGGCCGCGAGAACTCCGCGCCGCGCGTATAGGGAACGACGCAGAAGGTGCAGAATTTGTCGCAGCCTTCCTGGATGGTGAGGAAGGCGGACACACCCGGCGCGGCCCGCTCCTCCGGCAGGTGGTCGAATTTGTCTTCAGCGGGAAAATCGGTCTCCAGCGCATGGCCGCCGCCGCGCGCGACGCGTGCGATCATCTCGGGCAGGCGATGATAGGATTGCGGTCCTACGACCATGTCGACGGCCGGCTGACGCGCCATGATCTCCGCCCCTTCGGCCTGGGCGACGCAGCCGGCGACCGCAACCAGCATCGGCGTGCCTGCTTCGGCGCGGCGCCTCTTGAGCTGCTTCAATTTGCCGAGCTCGGAATAGACCTTTTCGGTCGCCTTTTCCCGGATATGGCAGGTGTTGAGGATGACCATATCGGCGCCCTCGGCCGTCTCCACCGGCGCATAACCCAAAGGCGCCAGCAGATCCGCCATGCGGGCGGAATCATAGACGTTCATCTGGCAGCCATAGGTCTTGATGTAGAGCTTTTTCATCCCCGGCCGACTTTGGAATAGAGCGGGCGTTATGCGGAAAAGTGAGGGTTAAGACAACAGGGCCTCATGCGGCCTCCTCGGTTTCGGCCTCGTTCAAGGCCTTAATCAGGGCCTCGTCCTGCGCCGGGCGAGGTTCAACCCTTGTGCCGGAGAGCGCGCGGGTAAGACCCGCCCGAACCGCAGCCTCGCACCAGGCGGCCAGCTCCTTGCGTCCGCCGGTTTCATCGATGCTGGTCGGCTTATGGAACTCGACAATGACGTCCATAGGGCCCGATTTCAGCGCTTCCCAAAGATGCGGCACCAGCTCCATGTCGCCGTACCAGGCATAAAAGGGGCGGTTTTCCCGGCCCATGGGCATGCCGTGCAGGCCGACCAACGCAATCGAAACCGGTTGCACGCTGGCGTGGCGTTGGTGATCGGCGGCATCTTCCCCGAGGTCGAGTTCCGCCGCCGACAGCAGCGCGCTGCGGAACGGGAGCACGCGGTTGCCGTCGCTCGAGGTGCCTTCGGGAAACAGAACCAGCGCGTCGCCTTCCAGCAATCGCTTGCGGATCGTGTCGCGATCTTCGAGCGCTTTGGCCCGCTCGCGGCGAATGAAGATGGTCCGCTGCAGCCGCGCCAAGGTGCCGAAGAACGGCCACTGACCGACCTCCATCTTGGCTACGAAGGAGACCGGCGCCACGGCCGAGAGAATCGGAATATCAAACCAGCCGGTATGGTTGGCGGTCATCAGCCCGCCGCCGCGAAGCGGCGCGCCAAGAACCGAAATGCGCACGCCGAAAAGACGGCAGACAAAGCGGTGATAGCGATAGGGGATACTGCGGCGGGCCGGGAGGCGGAGTTTCACCGCAGCCCATTGCAACGGCAGCAAGATCACCGTGACGACAACGAAGACGAGGAGAATCGAAAAGGCGCGCAGCTTCATCATCATGGCCGCTGCCTCGCGCGAAAGCGCCTGATCATCTATTTCGCGGGGCGATCGGGTTTCTTGCCGCCCTTGGGGATCCCATAAAGCTCGAGCCGATGATCCACGAGTTCGAAGCCCAATTCCTCGGCGACGCGGCGCTGCAGCTTTTCGATGTCCTCGTTGACGAATTCGATGACGCGGCCGGTCGACACGTCGATCAGATGGTCGTGGTGCTCGCTGATCTCTTCGTAGCGCGAACGCCCGTCGCGAAAATCGTGACGCTCGAGGATGCCGGCGTCCTCGAACAGCTTGACCGTGCGATAGACCGTCGCGATCGAAATATGCGGATCGACCGCGATGGCGCGCCGGTACAATTCCTCGGCATCGGGATGGTCATAGGCTTCGGCGACCACGCGCGCGATGATGCGGCGTTGCTCGGTCATCCTCAGGCCCTTTACGACGCAGGCCTTTTCGATGCGATTGAGATTCTCTTCTACCCGGTTCACGTGGGGATCTCCCGGTTTCAAGGCGCTATCCTAATGGAGACGGAGCGTCATTCCCATGGCCTCGCAACGGCAAAGGCGTTCGCAACATCAATGCATCGATCATAAGACCGCCGGGCCGGCGATAATAAGACCGCCTGTGTCCCGAAATCACGAATCCTGCCGTAGAATAAAGCGAAAGCGCTGCAGAATTGTCTTCGGCCACTTCCAGGAACATTTCTTGCGCCTTTCGCGCCAAGGCTTCCGCCGACGCTTCACTCAGAAGAACACGCGCAAGTCCTGAACGGCGTGCGCCGGGCACCGTGCCGATGCTGAGAATTTCCGATTGTTCGGCTGCAACCTGGATGAGAATGAAGGACTGCGATTCAGTCGCAGACGCATCCTTGGCTGTGAGCGCGAAAACGCCTTGTCCCGCGAGCAGGGATCGAAACGATGCTTCGTCCCAGGAATCCTCGAAACATTGGCGATGCAGCGATGCGAGCAGCGCGGCATTGTCGGTGGCCGTGATGCGGCGTGATGCGCTCACGAAACGACACCAGGGAGCTTCGCGTCCGGCGCGCGCAAATAGAGCGGCTTCGGCGGCGGACCGTCGGGCGCATCCATCGCGAGCCTTGCCACAAACATCGCATCGGGTTGGCGCACGAGGCTGTCCACGGATTGCAGGCCGGCCTGATCCAGCAGAAATTTGGCGGCATCCGCGGCGGTTCCTGCAAGCACTATTGCGCCATGCTCACGCGCGAGGCCGCCGATTCTTTTCACGATCGCTTCGAGCGGAATCAATTCGGGATTCATCAGCGCACCGTTTCTGGCCGAGCGCGCGCCGAGATAAATCTCACCACGCTTGGCATCGGCGGCGACGAGAGACCAAGCCATATCGGCATATTTCTCCAAAGCTTCTTGCGCCATGACGTCGAGCGTGGTCACACCGATCACCGGCCGTTTCAACCCGAGACCAAGCGCCCGTGCAAAGGCGAGACCGACACGCTGGCCGGTAAAGGTGCCGGGGCCGGTGGTCACGGCAATCCTGTCGAGCGCAGCGAAGGGAACCCCCGCCCCCCTCATCAGCGCATCCACCATGGGCGCGAGCGCTTCGGCGTGACCGCGCACCATCAGAAGATGCTCATGTGCGAGCGCGCGTCCCTCCGCCACGAGCGCCGCCGAGCAGGCGCCGAGCGCAGTATCCACCGCGAGGATCATCACCTGAGCTTCGCCCCAGCCAGGCTAAAGAATGCGGCAGGCTTCATCGAATTCCAGACGCCCGGCGCGGGGCCTGAGGGATGTCTCGTCCCCGTAGCCGAGATTGCACAGGAAATTGGACTTGATCGCGGTGCCCGCGAAGAATTCTTGGTCGACACCGGCATTGTTGAAGCCCGACATCGGTCCGCAATCCAAGCCCACGGCGCGCGCCGCGAGCATGAAATAGGCGCCCTGCAGAGTGCCGCCGCGAAAGGCGGCTTCCTCAATCTCTGCCGGGTTTTTCTGGCTCCAGGATTCCTTGGCGCCCGGATTGGGACTGAGCTTGTCCATCATTTCGTAGAAATGCGTGTCATAGGCGATGATGGCGGTGGCGGGCGCCGACATGGTCTGTTCGACATTACCCTTGTTCAGATGACGCTTCAGCCGTTCTTTCGCTTCGTTGGACACCACGAAAACAAAGCGGGCCGGCGTGGTGTTGTTGGTCGTCGGGCCCCAGCGCGCCAGATCATAGGCCGCCATCAGCATTTGCGGCGTCACGGCGCCCGCACGCCATTTGCGATGGGTGCGCGCTTTGCGGAACAAGACGTCCAGCGCGTCGTCATTGACGGCTCGGCTCACGATCAAGCGCCTTTCATCTGCGATGATATTTTCGGTCACGATAGGTCACGGAGAGGGCGCGGGCAATCGCGCCGCCCTATTTAGGCTCCTTCACTTTGCGCTCGATGGCGTCCCAGATCAGGACAGCGCCATCGGCACCGCCGAAGCGCTTCAACTCCTGGAGGCCGGTGGGCGAAGTGACGTTGATCTCGGTGAGATAATCCCCGATCACATCGATACCGGCGAAGATCAGGCCGCGCGACTTGAGCTCGGGACCGATGGAATCACAGATAGCAAGGTCGCGGGGCGAAAGCTCCACCGGTTCCGGGCGTCCTCCGACATGCATGTTCGAGCGCGCCTCGCCCGCGGCGGGCACGCGGTTGAATCCTCCGATGGCATGGCCGTCGACCAGGATGATCCGTTTGTCGCCTTTGCGCACGTCGGGAACGTAGCGCTGCGCAACGACCGGTTCGCGATAGAACTGAGTGAACATTTCAAGCAAGGCGTTGAGGTTCTCGTCATCGGATTTGAGCCGGAAGACGCCGGCGCCGCCATTGCCGTAAAGCGGTTTCAGCACAATGTCCTTGTGCTCGGCGCGAAAGGCGCGAATCTCCGAAGCGTCGGAGCCGATGAGGGTCGGAGGCATCAGACCTTTGAAATTCGTGACGAAGAGTTTTTCGGGTGCGTTGCGGACGTGAAAGGGATCATTGACGACCAGGGTCGCGGGATGGATGCGTTCGAGAAGATGCGTTGCGGTGATATAGGCCATGTCGAATGGCGGGTCCTGGCGCATCAGCACGACATCGGCTTCGGAGAGATCGTATCGAACGGGATCTCGAAGCGTGAAATGATTGCCCCGCTCGTTCCTGACTTCGAGCGGGCGCACGCGCGTCATAAGTTTCATGTCGCGCAGAGTGAGGTCGCGCGGCCCGTAATAGAGCAGCCTGTGCCCTCGCGCCTGCCCCTCTAACGCCAGAGCGAAGGTGGAATCGCCCGCAATGTCGATGCGCTCGATGGGATCCATCTGTATCGCAACGGTGAGCGCCATCAGGTCGCGGCTTTCAGTTGAGCCGGCGCTTCAGCGCATGCAGCGCGAACGTCGCCTCATTGGAAACGTGATCGCTCGAGCGCGGCAGCTTGAGACAGGTTTCATAGGCGCTCCGCGCAAAGGAAAGCGCGCCCGCCGATTCCTGCAGCCGTCCGAGCTCCAGCCACACGACGCTGCGGCGAGGCGCGATCATCGTCATGCGGCGCAAGATCTCAATCGCACGCGCCGTGTCGCGATTCTTCAGGGCGCGGTTCTTGATGTTGTTTTGAAGCCTCAGCAACACTTCGATGTCGCTGACGGGCACGAAGGGATCGGGTTCATCGCCGAATCCGGGCTCGGGCGCAATCAGCGGCGCGCCGAAGCCTGGCGTGTTGATGCGCTCGCGGTCCAGCACGGCGCCGCCATTGAAGGGATCGATGATCGCCTCGTTCCCCTTCGCTGCGACGCGCATCAGGAAATGACCGGGCGCGAAGAGGCCTTCTGCCCGCATATTGCTGGCCCTCGCGGCATGGATGTAAAGGATGCCGAGCGTGACCGGCAGGCCGCGCTTGCGGTCGATCACCGCCATCAGATCGGCATTCTCGGGGTCGTCATAATCGGCGCGCTCGCCCTCATAGCCGTAATGGCCGGCAAGCACCGATGATAAAGCGCGAGCCGCGCTCTCGCCGTCATACGCGAAATCGGCTTCGGCGCGAACGCGCTCCGCAAGCTCGGACAGATGGCTGCGAAATCGATCGAGCTTCCTGTCCGGGTGATCGAGCGCGGCGAGCATGAGCGCCGCTGTCGCCAGATCGTGCGGGCCATCGCCCGATTTTCCCAGCCGCGCGAGATAATCGGAGGGCGTCTCGTCGTCGGGAGGGCGCGCGGCGCGACGCGGATTGCTCATTATGGTTGGGGCTGTGCCGAAAAGCCGTAACGAATCGGGTCGGTCTTCAGGACCACATAATTCTCCACGCGTTTGACGCCGTTCAGCTTCTGCGCATGGGCGACGACCCGTTCCACTTCGTCCTTATCCTGCGCCACGCCCATCAGATAGACCACGCCATGCACCACATCGGTGGTGTAATTCACATCCTTGATGGATCCATCGGCAAGCAGGATCGCCGCGAGACGCGTGCGCATGATGATATCGGAGGGGCCATCCAGCCAGCCGAAAAAATCGCTGACTTCAATATCATTGTCCACTTTGCGAACGCCTTCGACGGTCCAGGCGACGCGGGTCGCGCTCAGCCGGTTCTCGGGATTGGAGACCCGACCCGTCAACAGCACGCGCCCTTCCACCACTGTTGTGGAGACACTGAGGTAAAGACCGGGTGAATCCTTTGCCAAACGTCCGTCGAGTGTCGTTTTGATACGCGCGTCATCGATGGCGTTGCCAATGGTGCGTTCCTGCCGCACGGCCGACACGCCGGCGACGGCTCCGGTGGCGGCCACCCACACGCAACCGGAGAGAAGCGGAATGAAAACCAGGGGAGCCAGGCGGATCAAAAAACGCAAATGCCGGGTCATAGCAATCCTCCTCAACAACGCATCGTCACGAATCGGGCCGCCATGCATCCTTCACATGAAGCGGCCAACGGCGCGGCGTGACCAATATCGCGTCGAATCGCACGCCTTTGTGGCGTAAACTGGGACGTGCTCCCAAGTAAAGCGCCGCGGCGCGGGCGATGCGGGCGCGTTGGCGGCTGGTGACCGCTTCTGCGGCGTCCGATTCGGAGGCGCGCGCCTTCACTTCGATGAAGCATAGAATGCCGGAGGGGGTCATGGCGATGAGATCGAGCTCGCCGGCATGGGTTTTCACCCGCCGCCCGAGCAGCCGGTAGAATTTGCAAGCCAGAAGGACGGCCGCCACGGTCTCGCTTCGGCGGCCATGCGTTTCGGCCTTGCGGCGACGGTCAAGCTTGCGGGTCACGATTCGATCCGCTTTCGCCCTTGAGCGCGAGAGCCCGCAGATAAACATCCCGACGGCTGCTCCCCGTGGCTTCGGCGACAAGGGAGGCCGCCGCCTTGACCGGCATGAAAGGCAGCGCCTGGACCAAGAGCGCATCGATTTGCGTCAAATCCGCGGGGCCTCCGCCGGAGGTGGACCGACAAGGACGACGATCTCACCCTTGGGCGGGATACCGGCATAATGCGCGGCCAGCTCATCCAGGGTGCCACGGCGAAACTCCTCGTGGAGCTTGGTGAGTTCGCGGGCGATTGTCCCCTCCCGGGGACCGAGAATGTCCGCCATATCCTTGAGGGACGCGGCGAGCCGCGGCGCGGATTCGAAGAAGATCAGGGTTCCGGGGACGGCAACAAACGCAGAGAGCGCGGTGCGCCTTTCGCCGGATTTGGGGGAAAGGAAGCCGACGAAAAAGAAGCGGTCGCTCGGCAGGCCAGAGGCGGTCAGCGCGGCCAAAGGCGCGGAAGCGCCCGGAACCGGAAATACCGGCAGGCCTTCCTCGCGCGCGGCCCGCACAAGCTTATGTCCGGGATCCGAGACCAGCGGCGTGCCCGCATCGCTGACGAGTGCGAGGCGCGCCCCCTGCTGTAAGCGCTGCAACAATTTGGGACGCATCGAACCAGCGTTGTGATCGTTGTAAACGAGCAGCGGTCGGCTGATGCCGTAAAGCGCAAGAAGGCGAGAGGTTACACGCGTGTCTTCCGCCACAATGGCATCGCAATTGCGCATCACATTCAGCGCCCTGAGCGTGATGTCGGCGGCATTGCCGATCGGCGTCGCCGTTATGTACAGGCCGGGAGCAAGAACGGGGACCGGCATGGCGTTTGTTTGGGGAGCTTCGGCATGCGCCGCGACCCGGGATTTACCGTCGCCCAGTCGCATCCTAGGGTCGCTGTCCGATTCGTTGGGACTGGCATCGGGGGAAGCGCGCATATGAGCCGAGGGCGGCAAAAAAGGAGCAGCCGCAGATGAGTGGTTTCGCGTTTTTTTCTGGCGGCGCGCCACGAGCGGCGACTCCAGCTGGGCCAA